>PRCZ01000062.1 GCA_009903405.1 Candidatus Methanophaga sp. AG-394-G06 | reverse complement strand
GTCTTAGACCGCTATGCTGATGCTTTTCTCCTTTTTGGGCTGACTTATTATGTTTGTTTTACAAATTGTGATTTTTTTACTCTCTTCATCGGTTTTCTGGCGATTATAGGCGCGTTCATGAATAGTTATACCGCCGACAAATATGACGGTTTGATGAAGAGAAAACTTAGGCCAGGGAAGTACTATTTCAGAATGGGGCGTGATGTCAGGATTTTTATCATATTTCTTGGGGCTTTAATAAATCAACCTCTTTTAATCCTTGTTACAATCGCTCTTTTGACGAATGCGGAAAATATCAGGAGGATAGTGGTTTTATATAAAAATGGATAATATTGATTGCGTAAAAAAGAAGATGGAGTGGATCATAAAAAAATCGCAGGTTCCTGAAGACCCAATACACTCGAAAAATACTTTGGAGTGGCTGCTCAAATTAAAACCTGATGCTGATGATGCCTTAAAAATAGCTGCTTTAGGTCATGATATAGAACGAGCCATTGCGGAACGGAAAGTAAGACGCGAAGATTATAAAGATTACGATGAGTTTAAAGAAGCCCATGCTTCCAACAGTGCTAAGATCCTGGCAGAAATAATGAAAGAGTGCAACATAAGTAAAAAATTAGCAGACGACATCGTTTTTCTGGTCGGCCATCATGAAACGGGAGGCACTAGACGCGTTGATATTTTAAGAGATGCCGACAGCATCTCGTTTTTCCATGTAAATCTGCCCTATTACTTTCTCCGAAATGGTATTGAAGAGACGAAAAGGAGGTGCTTATGGGGGTACGGGAAGTTACCAAAGAATATGCAAGAGGTTGTAGTTAAGTTTAATTATAAAGACAAAGAACTTGAGTCCCTTGTAATGGCTTGGATTGCAGGTAGATAAACTATGATAATCGCTTTGAGAATTTATTATCGCCTCTTACACCGCTTCTTTTCGTAACCCTTTTTCGCCTATTTGTCTTCTCGGCAGGTGTTAATATAATGAATGCGTGATAGAAAAAGCTATATCTTCAAATTTTACCGCAGAGCGCGCGGAGAACGCATAGGCATCAGAAAACCCAAGTGTGGATTGGAACTCTCTTGTCTTAAACTCTGCGCCCCCGGCGACCTCCGCGGTGATAAATCGCTTGGTTTTTAGACAGTGCCAAAAAAAAATATAGGCGTTAAACCGTAAATAAACGCCCAGGTCGGGATTTGAACCCGAGTCCGAGCCTCGACAGGGCTCAATGATAGGCCGCTACACCACCCGGGCATTTATTCGTTCTGATAACAATAATATACATTATTAATATACTTATATCTTTACGAAACATGTTTAGATTCTTCTAACAAAAAAAGAAGAGACAGAGGTGATAAGAGTATGGCAACAAGAGGTAAGAAAGCAGCAGAAAAGGTAAAATTGTTGATGGACAAGACGGAGCATATACGAAACATAGGCATCATTGCCCATATAGACCACGGAAAGACAACTTTGACTGACAATCTCCTTGCAGGAGCTGGAGTGATATCGAAAGAATTGGCGGGCGAGCAACTATTTACAGATTCCTATTATCTGGAGCAAGAGAGGGGGATAACGATATTTGCTGCAAATGCATCCATGGTTTATGATTACAACGGTGAGGAATTCCTCATAAACCTTATTGATACGCCCGGTCATGTCGACTTTGGAGGTGACGTGACGAGGGCGTTAAGAGCAGTCGATGGCGCTGTGGTTGTTGTTGATGCCGTGGAGGGCGCTATGCCGCAGACCGAGACCGTTCTGAGGCAGGCGATGAAAGAAAACGTGAAGCCCGTTCTCGTCATCAACAAAGTTGATCGGATGATAAACGAGCTGAAAGTAGATGTGCAAGAGATGCAAACACGGCTGGGTAAGATAATAGACAAGGTAAACAAGCTGATGTTGGGGATGAGAAAGGATAAATTCGCGGAGTGGAAACTGGATGCCACTAAAGGCAATGTCGCTTTTAGCTCTGCCCTCTACAACTGGTCTATAAGCGTTCCAACAATGAAGACTAGCGGAATTGGCTTTGGCGACGTCTATGAGTACTGCAAACAGGAGGATATGAAGACATTAGCGATAAAGTGCCCTGCATATGAGGCTGTTCTTGGTATGGTGATAGATCATCTTCCCAATCCTTTAGAAGCACAGAAATATCGTGTCCCTGTGATATGGCGTGGCGATGCCGAGAGCGAGATAGGAAAGAGTATGGCAAAATGTGATAGAGCGGGCAAAGTCGCTTTTATGGTGACCTCTGTTATGGTGGACCCACATGCAGGCGAAGTAGCCACCGGGCGACTGTTTAGTGGAACTGCGAGTCGGGGCAATGAATTAATCATTTCTGGCGCGTATAAAACGAACAGAGTTCAACAGGCATGCATATTTATGGGCTCAGAGCGTGTAGAAGTAGATAATGTGCCTGCGGGTAACATAGCGGCACTTGTGGGCCTCAAAGATGCAGCAGTCGGCGATACGCTTTCCAGTGCGGAGATGGCGCCATTTGAAAGTATGAAGCACTACAGTGAACCTGTCGTTACGGTCGCAGTGGAAGCGAAGAGCACGAAAGACCTGCCACGTCTGATCGAGGTGATCAGGAGGCTGGCAAAGGAAGACCCGATGATAAGAATAGATATAAATGAGGAGACGGGCGAACATCTGGTCTCGGGCATGGGCGAGTTGCATCTTGAGATAATTACACATCGGATACAAGAGGACGAAAAAGTACCTATAATCGCATCACCACCCATTGTGGTCTATCGTGAGACTGTGGAAGTGGCGGCGGGACCTGTGGAAGGTAAATCACCAAACCGACACAATAAGTTCTATTTTGTTGTTGAACCCCTGGATGCGGAGATACTGAAAAAGATACAGAGTGAGGGTATAACTGTCGGTAAAGACAAGGTTATGATGCGAGATAAGCTTATGGAAGCAGGTATGGATAAACTGGAAGCAAAGAATGTGATTAACATCTTCGAGGGCAACATGTTAATAGATATGACCAAAGGTGTTCAGTATCTGCGAGAGACGATGGAGTTAATCCAGGAGGGGTTTGAAGATGTAATGCAAAAGGGCCCCTTAGCAAAGGAGAAGTGCAGAAGTCTAAAACTAAAGCTAATGGATGTGAAGTTGCATGAAGATTCGATACATCGTGGACCTGCACAGGTCATTCCCGCGGTGCGGAGCGCTATACAGGGGGCCATACTACTGGGGAAGGCTACTTTCCTTGAGCCTGTACAAGAGGTATACATAAGTATCCCGCAGAATCTGCTTGGTAACGTAACGCGTGAGATACAGGGCAGAAGAGGGCAGATAGAGGACATAACGACCGAGGGCGACATGGTAACTCTGAAGTCAGAAGCGCCAGTGGCCGAGATGTTTGGCTTCGCTGGTGATATAAGGTCCGCAACAGAGGGGCGAGCGATTTGGAGTACTGAGTTCGCAGGCTTCAAGCCCATACCTCAAAATCTGTTCGCCGAAAAGGTAATGGGAGTACGAGAAAGGAAGGGTATGAAGCGGGAAATGCCAAGAGCGAGTGATTTCGTGTCTTAAGGGTGAAGACGCAGGCTGTATAATAAGCTTGGCAGCGGAATCGGCAACGATGGTTCTGATGGTAGTCGCTCTAATTGCAGCGAGAGCCAAGAAGAAGCCACCATCAGGAGGAAGTATGCCTCGCGAGGTGGTGGCTATCTAGGGACCCTTATTCTTTTTATAATCACCGAGTTCCGTAACCCGGACTTTTGCTTCTCTATCTTCGCCAGGGATCACACTAGGGGGTTTGTTTATTTTTTGCAATTTACTTCTTTAATGCGTCTTTTGTAAAAAGGTTATACACTCATTGTCTTCTCAACCTTAGCCTAAAGGACGTGATGAAAAACTCTCTTACATCCCCGTTACCAAGCTTGCTCTCCCCACTCTTCCGCTCTCCAAATATAATTGGTATCTCCTTTACCCTTACATTTCGCTTCAACAAAGCATGAAGAAGGCTAATCTGAAATGCATAACCCGTCACATTTAATTCATCGAGGTCTGTTCCATCAAGTACAGAAGCTCTTAATGCCCTATAACCACTCGTGCAGTCATGTATTGGTATCCCCGCAACGATATGAGCAAAAAAATTCCCGCCCTTACTGATTATTTTTCTATTGAAGCTCCATCTCGGGACATTACCACCTTTTATGTCTCTCGCTCCTACAACTACATCGTATCCGTTTCTGAACTCATGCAAAAATCTAACAATGTCGTTCGGGTCATGCGAGCAATCTCCATCCATCTCAAAAATAATATCCGCACCCAGTTCAAGCGCATACTTGAATCCCGCAATATATGCAGACCCCAATCCTGTTTTCGCATTCCTCTTCAATAAAAACACATTTTTATACCGTTTCATGAACTCCTCTACCACTTCTGAGGTTCCATCTGGACTATTATCATCTACCACGACGATTTTACCTCCGGTTGAGAAGCCATTTTGCTCGAAAACTTCTATTATCTGTGGTATGAGGATTCTTATGTTCTCCTTTTCATTATACGTTGGTATTACTATTGATGGGTTCATTTCATTATAACAGTATCAACTTACACCTTTAACATATATAAAAGTAATTCTCGTAAATGTAAAAATACCATGTTAAATCTTTTACTACCGTTAAAGATCCTGAACCTGAAAGCATTCAGAACGTTCGGCTTTGGTCTGCGAAGCCATCATATGCCGATAAACTTCACCGTCAGCGTCACGAACAAATGTAATGCGCGCTGCAAGACATGCAACATCTGGCGTATATACGAAGAACAACCAGAATTAAGCAAATCAGAACTCAGTGCAGAAGAATTTGAAAGGATATTCGAGAATATCGGAAGAAATGCCTACTGGTTCACTCTCAGTGGAGGCGAACCTTTTCTCAGAAAGGATATAGTGAGGATCTACGATGCACTCGTCCGTCATTGTTCTCCAAATATCGTAAACATCCCCTCTAATGC
>PRCZ01000061.1 GCA_009903405.1 Candidatus Methanophaga sp. AG-394-G06 | reverse complement strand
TACACGGTTGCTAATTTACTCATTGGTACTCATGCACTTGTCCTTACTCTTGATGGTTATGAGATTTGGTCAGCCGATGTGCACATACTGGCTGGCGAGACCTCGCACGTAGATGCAATAATGACTCTGATTCCCACAACAGGGTCTATATCGGTCTCGTCTACACCATCAGGTGCAACGATACATTTAGATGGCTTTGTTGACCAGTCGCTAACAACACCTTACACGTTTGCTAATTTATCCATCGGCGCACATACCCTTGAACTCGCTCTTGATGGTTATGAGGGTTGGTCAACAATGGTACAGGTATCGGCTGGCGAGATTTCTAACGTACATCCAACATTGACCCCAATTCCCACTCCTCCACCAACAAAAGGGGCTATCTTCGTAAACTCTTCGCCGTCTGGCGCAACGATAGAATTAGATACCTTGGATGGTTCGTTTGATGGTCCGTCGGTAACAACACCATACACCTTCACTGAGATTTCACCCGGCAGTAGTACAATTACGCTCGCTCTTGATGGCTATGAGTCCTGGTCAACAATGGTACAGGTATCGGCCGGCGAGACTTCGCGCGTACTTGCAACATTGACACCCTATCATGTAAAAATCAATGAGATAATGTACAATCTACCTGGCTTAGACAGAAATCGCGAGTGGATTGAGCTATTTAATGGTGGCCCGGAAGACATAAACATAACCGACTGGAAGTTCTTTGAATACTCTACCAACTCGTATCATCTATTTACTCTTGGCCAGGGCAGTATGGTTATTCCTACTGGAGGGTATGCAATTGTCGCTGCAGATGCAACTACGTTCTTAAATGAACATCCAGCGTGTAATTGTACAGTGATTGAAAGTGGATTCTGGTTAAGTAACACAGGGGACTCCATAACACTGAAAAATGCATCATCGGCCATTATTGACGAGGTGAGCTACCATAATTCCTGGGGTGCATCGGGAAATGGTAAAACGCTTGAACTAAATCTAATCGGGAGATGGGAAGAGAGCCTTGTAGACGGTGGGACACCTTGCAATCCGAATAGCGTGACAACATAAAGTGTGATCATATCAAACCAAATGAGAAATAAAATGGGCTGTAAATTATTGGCGCTTTCCATTTGTTTGGCGCTAATCGCAACGGGAGTTGCAGTTGATGCGACTTTAGGTAATGACACCTTAAATTTAGGTACCATGTCGTCACACTCGATAATTCACGTGCCAGATGATTTTGCAAAGATTCAAGGGGCTGTGGATAATGCTAGCGCAGGTGACACGATTATCGTGAGGCGTGGCACGTATAAGGAAAACGTGAAAGTAAACAAGCGTTTGACGATTAGATCCGATAACGGATCGGCACATACAACTGTTGTAGCGGAGAATGCAAACGCACATGTATTTGATGTGACTGCCGACTATGTGAGCATAAAGGGATTCACAGTGAAAAACGCAATAGGAAAGAATGAAACAGGATGGCATATTTACGCAGGACTGTATATTCACGCAGATCACTGTAATATTACAGATAACAGGGCTGTAGGCAACGCTTATGGTTTCTTCTTGTTTGATTCGACAAAAAACACGATTAGAAACAACACAGCATCAGATAATTATGGTGATAGCATCTACTTGGATTATTCTGATTCTAACACAATATCCGATAACGACGTAGTAAAATCAAATTACCGCAATGGCATTCGTTTGTGGCACTCGCATAATAATACAATATACAACAATGATGTTGCATTGAACAACCAATATGGCATCCGTTTAGATTACGCGCACGATAACCTATTAGTGCAAAACAAAGCTCGCTCGAATAATCGTGATGGCTATTCCTTGGATTATTCTAATAACAATATCTTGATCAATAACATTGCAAACTTGAACAACGAGATCGGTATCAGCTTAATTCATTCAAACGAAAATACCCTGATAAACAACGCGGCCAGTGCAAATAACGAGCTTGGTATCTCTCTGGATGCTTCGTGCAACAGCACCTTAAAAAACAACAGGATGCATGGGAATTATTACAACTTCGGTGTTACTGGTGATAACGTTTATCACCTCACACAAAGCATAGATGCTACTAACATCGTAGATGGGAAATCCGTTTATTATTGGGTGGGCCAGCGAAATCGTGTGATACCAAACGATGCGGGCTTTGTATGCATCGTAAGCTCCTTAAATATAACCGCGAGAGACTTAACGCTAACGAAAAATAGCGTTGGTGTTTTGCTCGTCTATTCGATGCTTTCGAGAATAGAGAATGTTAGCACATCAAACAACTACGATGGCATCGCCCTATCTGCTTCGTGTAACAATATCATAATCAACAACTCAAATACCAATAACAAAAGGGGCATCACCCTGGGCGCTTCCAACTTCAACCTTTTAGCTATGAACACAAACTTGAACAACCCTGACGGGGTAGTCTTGACTTCCTCGAACAACAATTTCTTGACCATGAACAACCTATCTAACTGCGAAAATAGGGGTATTTTAGTTCGGAATTCACTTAATAACATTATCTGTCTCAACAACTTCATAAACAATTTCGATAACGTTTGCACTCTTAGCTCAGCCACTACCTGGAATTCTATTTCCGAAATAACCTATGTTTATAACAAAACG
The DNA here is from genome assembly GCA_009903405.1 of Candidatus Methanophaga sp. AG-394-G06. Lineage (GTDB taxonomy): Archaea > Halobacteriota > Syntropharchaeia > Alkanophagales > Methanospirareceae > Methanophaga. Next base: position 2,359 of record PRCZ01000061.1, on the reverse strand, counting down.
AGATATACAAACTACATGGGCAACTATTGGGCTGATTACATCAAGGAAATAGAGCGGGATACGGATGGCAATGGTATTGGCGATCATCCATATCACATAAGTATCGATAATAAGGACATTTATCCATTGATGAAGCCTTTTGAGGATTACAGCTACGTCACGTAAGATGATTCCCCCATGCCGCTCTCACAGCATCTATCGAAATATCCACCAATTCTGTGCCATTGTCGCTTATACTGACCCGCTTATCCTTTATCACCGTCCCTATTTCAATTATACAAACGTCATGTGTAGCCATCAACGCTTCAAACCTTCCTTCTTCTGCTCTCGGCACCTCCACCACCCACCTCGTGTTAGATTCCGAGAACAACTTGTAATCGCCCCTCAGTTCGGGATTCACAGCACCAATATCAATGTAAACGCCGCTATCGCCACCCATACTCATCTCGCATACTCCAACTGCGAGCCCCCCTTCCCAAATGTCATGCCAGCTTGCTACTAACCCAGCCTTCATCGTGTCCAATAACGCAACCATAGACCGCTTCAGCACTTTGGGGTCGGTCCTCGGCACTAATCCTCCTTCCACACCCCGCAACTTATAATACTCACTGCCACCCAATTCCTTCTTTGTGTCGCCAATAAGAAACAGTAAATTCCCCGATTCCTTTAAATCCACAGTGACGCATTCCCTTATATCTTCACATACCCCTATGCCCAGAATAGCGGGTGTGGGTGGGATAGATTCATTCATAGCTGCGGACTCATTATATAAGCTCACATTACCACTCACAAACGGTACGCCAAGTGAAGAAGCCATGTGTCCTAAACCGCGACAGCATTCATAGAAGTCCCCCATCCGATCTGGTTTCTCAGGATTCCCGAAATTCAAGCAATCTGCAAATGACTGTGGTACTGCACCAACAGCAGTCAAATTCCTACATACTTCGTCTATCGCACTCGCAGCACCCCAGAACGGATTAATCTTACAATAGGAGGGATTTACGTCAGAAGTAATAGCAAGTCCCATATAGGATTCTTCCAGTGGCTTTATCACCGCTGCATCGCCATGCGTCTCTTTCCCTATTATCCCCTGCATCGGCTTTATCACCGTAGACGCTCGTACTTCATGGTCATATTGCCTTATAATACCTTCGCGAGATGCGATATTAGGTGCTGCAAGCAACTGGATTAAAGTGCCATTATAGTCATCAGGCGCCCCCATTAAAGGTTCCGCCTCATCACATGCCTTTATCTCCATTGTACGTTCATAAAGCGGACATGACACAAGGAAATCTGTATCCAGCTCGAATATATTCTCACCACGGTAATTAATCTTTAGTTTCTTTGGTGACGCTTTCTCTTCAGAAGGAAGGGTTTTAAATGTTTGTCCTAGTATCACCGCGTCCACATCCCATTTATTAAATATCGCCAGCAGCTCGTCCACCTTTGCTTCCAGTGTTCCGATTAAAAACCGTTCTTGGGATTCCGAAACCCAGATCTCCCATGCGCTTAGCCCTTCTTCCTTTAACTTCACCATATCTAAATGTATCTCTGCACCACACCCTCCCGCATGGCACATCTCGCTCACTGCGCATGATAACCCGCCACCACCGAGATCTTTCATCCCGCTTATTAACTTCTTCTCATTCGATTCTAATATCGCATGCATTAGCGGCTCCTTTGTTATCGGGTCGCCAACTTGAACGGCACTTCTGAATTCCTCCTCCCCTGCTAACTCTACCGAAGCAAAGGTAACACCATGTATACCATCTCGCCCGGTTTTACCTCCGACCAGAACAAGCACCTCGCCTTCTCGTGCTATGCTTCTGCTCAAATCGGACTTCTTCATTATCCCTACGCAGCCTACATTCACTACGCAATTGCCCACGTAGCCATCGTCGAAATATACCATCCCCGCACACGTTGGAATGCCTATCCGATTCCCGTAGTCGCTTATACCCGCAACAACACCATCAAACAGGAACTTTGGATGCTTCACCTCCGCAGGCAGCTTCTCATAGCTATAATCCAGAGGACCGAAGAATAAGGGGTCAATCAATGCAATGGGCTGTGCACCCATGCAGATCACATCCCTGACGATACCGCCTATACCTGTTGCCGCACCGCCGTAGGGCTCTATCGCCGAAGGGTGGTTATGGCTTTCGAACGCCAAGACATAAGCATGCTCTGCATCAAATTCTACCACACCGGCATCTTCTTTTACCGCTAATATGCTCTGCGGTGCATCAATGCCGAAGATATATTTTTGCAATATCTTTTTCGAGCTCTTGTAACAGCAATGTTCTGACCATGCCTGTGCAATGCTCTGCAGCTCCACATCCGTTGGCGCCCTGCGTTT
>PRCZ01000060.1 GCA_009903405.1 Candidatus Methanophaga sp. AG-394-G06 | reverse complement strand
GCGAAGGACAGGCATCAAAGGTGCTGATAGAACGTGACGGGGAATTCATACAGATAAATTATCTCGGCGAAGGCGATAAAGCGAAGATAAGCAAGATAATCGGCGGGGACTCGCTTAAGGAGAAATTTGAACTGCTTGGAATGGTAGAAGATAAAGAGATAACATTGGTCCGGAAGGAGACGTCACCACCAAGTCCAAAAAGAGGGACTTACGTGCTTGCGAAAATAGGGGAACAACTTGTAACCATTGGACGAGGTCTTGCAGAGAAAGTTCGAGTGGAATAGAAAAGAGGAAAAGGAAATGAGTGGTGAGTGCGTGAGCAACGATATGGTAGAGGAGAAAAGGTCTTTTGTAACTGACAATTACAGTGACTCGATGCCCTTAAGCCAATTGAATCCAGGTGAGCAGGGAAGAGTAATGGCAGTTGAAGGCGGTCATGGCATTCGCCAGAAGTTGCTTCTTCGTGGTATATTTGAGGGCAGCATTGTTCGTGTGATTTCCTGCTACGGCCCTGTCACAGTAGAGGTAGATAGAAACACGGTTTCCATAGGTCGTGGAATGGCACAAAAAGTTATAGTGAGGAGAGTATGAGAGCAATGGCGAAGAAGTTGAGCGAAATGAATTTTGATGAAGAAGGAACGGTGAAAGAGATAGAGGAGGAGTTCAGGAAGCAGATAGCAGGTATGGGCATCCGAGTGGGTAAAAAAGTGAGAATGGCGACAAAGCAGCCCATAAAAGGACCCGTGGTGGTAGAAGTGGACAAAGCGATTACGTCTTTGGGCTTGGGCGTAGCGGCAAAAATAGTGGTAGAGGAGGAATAGAGAAATGAAAATTTTATTGATGGGGCATCCAAATGTAGGAAAAAGCGTTTTCTTCAATCGGCTCACGGGTGCAAAAGTGTTTGAGTCGAATTATCCGGGAACAACAGTGGATTTCATGAAAGGCTGGATGCGTATCGGAGGAGAAGATGTCGAACTAATAGACGTCCCGGGGACGTTTTCCTTAGAGCCTAAGGACAAAGCAGAAGAAGTATCTGTGGAAATGCTGGAAGAGAACCAAGATTCCGTGGTTGTATGCGTGCTCGACGCATCGAAAGTAGAGCGCGGTCTTTATCTGGCTCTGGAAATAATTGAAAAAGGTTATCCGGTTATAATAGCATTAAACATGTGGGATGTTGCCGAGGACAAGAATATAAGCATAGATGCAGTGAAATTAGAGCGGATTCTTGGTGTGCCCGTGGTGCCAACGACAGCGGTAAGTGGCGAAGGATTCAAGGAGCTCGTTTCTAGGGTCAAAGATGCAACACCTGTGAAAATAGAACTGATTGTCAGAAGTATGGGAGGTGGAGAAAGTGCCGCTGTCAGTTGATGAGAGATGGGATTTGATAGATAAGATTTCAAAACAGACGGTAACGTTTGGCGCATATAAACACACTTTGAAGGATGCAATTGCCGAGCTCACTGTTAAGCCGCTGACTGGAATACCGGTCGCAATTGCGGTTATATACGGATTTTGGTCTTTTTTCTGCGATTTCGCAGGCACCCTATTTACTGACGGCTTCATGGTCAGACTTTTCGACGAGCACTGGCTGCCGTGGCTGCAGTCTGTTTTCCCTGGCGGGTTAGGAAACCCGTTATATGCACTCATGGTAGATGCGGGGCATATAGAAAATGGAGTGTTAGTAGCATCAGATACATGTTTTGAGTCTTTTGGTGTGCTTACCAGCGGTCTGTTCGTTCCCTTTGGCGTAGTCCTGTGGGCGGTAGTGGCGTTTTATCTGATGTTTGCTATATTAGAGGATGTGGGTTATTTACCACGATTAGCAGTTCTCGTTGATACCGTACTGCACAAAATAGGTCTGCATGGCTATGCGATTGTGCCAACATTCCTCTCATTGGGCTGTAATGTTCCGGGAGTTACCGCAGTGAGACCGTTAGAAACAAGGAAACAGAGATTCCTGATGATTACGCTCTTGGCGGTGTTCATCCCTTGTGGAGCGCAGATAGGAATTATGCAAGATTTAGTGCCTGAGCTTATGGGCTGGATATTCCTGACATTGGCCATAGGTTATCTGGGCTTTGGATTCATCCTAAACAAAATCGTGCCGGGGAAGTCGCCTGAGATCATAATGGACGTACCGCCCTATCAGATGCCGATGTGGAGAAATATAGCAAGTAAGTTGTGGATAAGGACATCACGATTTCTACTCGTTGCGGTTCCTTTCGTTCTATTAGGGTGTCTAATTGTAGGTCTTATGTACCTGACCGGAGCAATGGATTGGCTGGCGGCTGTATTTGGTCCGTTACTAATGGGCTGGTTTGGAGTGCCGGAAGAGACAGTAGCGCCGTTAATAGCTGGCTTTCTGAGGAAGGACTTAGCGGTAGGCATGATCGGTGGTCTTATGGAACAAGGAATAATGACTACGTTTCAGGTGTTCACATCTGTGGTATTGCTTTGTATCTATTTCCCGTGCTTAGCGACATTTGTAATGATGCTAAAGGAAGAGAACTGGAAAGAGTTCCTTGGCAGTATCGCTTCGCTTGTAGCGATGGTCTTTGTTTACGGTGGCTTGATACATTTAGTAGGTATCATGCTGGGGGTGGCGTAAATGAACGAAGGAGAAGAGAAATTTGGACAGATATATTTCGCAGTTTTAGGCGCAGTAGCATTAGCGTTTGGTGCTGCGGAACTGATAGCAAGTGCGGGAGGGGGGTTTACATGGGGTATTTTGGACTCTTCAGGTGCTGCGAATCCCTTATTCCTGTCGTGGCGAGCAATAATCCTTCTCTCTGTGGGCTTCTTTTACCTCAGTAGTGTAAAGGATTTTGCAGAGGTGCACCAATTGGCGAAATCCGTGATGGCAAGCATAATGATCTGGATAGTTGCGGGCATGGCGATATGGTCAAGGATAGCGGGTTCTATACCGGGAGAAGAGACTTGGTTTAACAGCTTAGACGGTTTTTTAGCGAGTTATGCACCACCATATTGCCCTGAGATGTTTTTGCTGCCGTTCTCGCTAGTGATCATGTATTATATCTTTAAAGAGGGCGAAACGGAAAAATGAGAAATGAAAAGCGCAAAGTGCAAATGCAAAGTGCAAAATTGCCATTAAAAGCAGTGGCAATCGTAGCATTGGTTTTGCTGGCAGTATCCTCGGCGGTTATTTCCGTTGATGCACACATGCCAGGAGCTAAACCGTTACCTGAGTTCGAGTTAGAGCCTATTTCAATTTACGATGGTGATACCCTCATAGACATATCATTAGACGACATAGGGGACTATCATGGAGAAATATGTGTATGTGGAGGTTGCGCATTCAGAGCAACTCAACTGGGCATATCGAAAATATTGGGTGATGAGATACCTGCGAGAGACGATATCAAGATAGTCAGCAGACTTCCCACACCCGGCTCCAGGGATTGTTTCCAATACATAACAGGGACGGGACCGGGAATAGAAACGAAAACGAAAGGGGAATACAAAGTAATTCTGCCTGATGGGACTGCGGTAGTGAACCTGAGCAACAAGGACTTGAAGAAAGCATCAAAGGACAACACTCTGGATAATTTCAGGTTCGAGGTCTGTCGAAAATCCACTGGAGAGTGTTTCGAGGTCGTGCTTAAGCTGGGCGTGTTTTCAGAAGATTACTTTGAACTTCGTAAGAAGGTAAAATTCGGTATTCCAGAGAATGCAACGAGTGAAGAAAAAGCGCTATTCAAGTCAGAGTGGGAAGACACGAGGGATAAGTTTTTGACATCGCCAGATTGGGAGCTTTTTGAAGATGTGGAAGAGCCAGAGGAGGAAGAGCCTGACGTTGTGGGTGGAGCGACATTCCTTTCGATACTGGTGATAGGGCTGATTCTGCTGGTGGCTCTGGTGCACAGTAGGAAAAAAGCAAGTTAAAATTGAAATGTGCAATTGCGGGAGTGTTTTTCCCTTTTTTTATTTTTTTGTTTATCAGGGAATATCTCAGGTTAGCAATTCAAAGTAATAAAATGACCACAATAGAGAAAATTCTATGCCGGATAGAGAAAGGTGGCACGTTAGATATGCTTGCACGAGTTCGGTATATGGAATGTATCCAGGGTGCTAAAAATAGTGGAGTGATATGATGAAAGAACTAGTAATCGCATCGGCAGCTTTTGCAATGCGTGAGATAAGCGTGAAGGCAGGAGTAGAAACACTTATAATCGCTTTGTTCGTGCTTTTAGGTGTTAAAGTTGCATCAATGGTTTCGGGATGGGTGAGTTAAAGAAAAAAAAAACGAAAAGCGTTTATATGATATTGACTTTCAACATCGTTATGCGATACCATGATGAGAAACATCTTTCTAGGATTTATCAGGATACACATTTTACACCATGCGAATGAAGGTGAGATATTTAGAGTAGAGATTATGAATGAACTCAATCAAGATTGCTCTACTGTTCTTTGAATTTACGTTTGTCAATATGAGGAGTGGCGAGGAATAGGTATGGAAAGCAGAGGAAGAAATCCCGGGGATATTCCCGGAAGGCTATTTCGAGCTACGAAAAAGGGTGAAGTTCAGTATACCAGCAGAAGCAACGACAGCGAAAAGAAAAACATTCAAGTCGAAATGGGCCGATACGAGGGATACGTTTTTACTGCAACCCGACCAGGAACTTAATGATTCCCCTGTCACATTTCACGTCCCTACCCATATTCTCATTCACGTTCAATGCTTATGTCTATGCTGAAAGTTGTGTCTGCGACTATGAGCATGCGAATGAAACAACGGGGGGTGCATGTGCTCATGCGTGTGTGGCTCACTAACACTAACACTAACAGTTCCCATTCCGATGTGCTCATGCTCATGCAAATGATGCTCTTCGGGGTGAACATGGGTATGCGTGTGTGTCGCAGTTTCGTGGAAATGGAGGTGTGTGTGTTCATCATCGTCACTACTTCGCAGCACGCAATCTCGAAGATAATCAAGAATGCCCCTGCCTTGGTACCGGTAATTGA
>PRCZ01000005.1 GCA_009903405.1 Candidatus Methanophaga sp. AG-394-G06 | reverse complement strand
GAATATGGAAACGGTTATTATGAAAACGAGTGTCGAAACACATTTCGAAGCTTCTAAAATAGGGTCGCTAATAGCAAGCGTGGATGATTATCTGATGAACGCAAATGTGGCACGAGATATGATCGAGCTGGTGCAAAATGAAGTAGGGGTGGGGAATTAAGGATGGAACGTGAAAAAGCAACTGATATGGAATTCATGCTAAAAGCAAACCTCAAATGCAGTGGGAGCCTGAGTGAAGCGGTAAGTTCCGATGAGCTAACGGAATTTGTGAATTATTGTAACGCGGAATTATTAAAGAAAGGTGCTCCGCCTGGTTGCGGTGCTGAAGTTGTATCGTGGGCTATTGCAGCGGATAAACTGGAGCTGAAGATTGTTTCCGATCGGTTTGTGCGGGCGCATGATGCGCTTCTACGATTGAAGAACGAATTCGGTAAATTCTTAGGTAAGCATCGTATTGGGATACGGGGTATGGAGATAGAGGATTATGAGATAACAATGGACTGGGACACGGAATTGAAGCTAAAGAAATTGCCGTTTGTAAAAGCGATAAAGCAAGAGGCGGATAAGTTAAAGCTTTTTCTGGATATTGACGAGTTCTTGTTAGAAAAGAGGATTCCTGATAGGATACTGAAATTACTGGAGGATAAGAAGGAAGCTATAAAATGGAAAGGTAAAAGCGAGCACTGGGAACTTCTGTTTGAGAGTGACAAAAAGCCATTTCATTTTGATAAAGACCCAACGGAAGAGATGGCAAAGCGAGGTTGGATAAGACATGCTGCGGGACGGGGGCAGTTTATATACGGGCCGCAGCCAACGAAGATATTCAGAGCCTTCGAACGCATATTGTTTGACGAGATATTCACGCCTTTGGGCTATGAAGAGATGATATTTCCTAAGTTCGTTACCTGGGACGTGTGGAAGAGGTCGGGACATGCAAAAGGGATTTACCCGGAGGCGTATTATGTATGCACACCGAAGACACGCGACCCGGAATACTGGGAAGATGTAATTGATTATTATAAAGTCACGAATGAGGTACCGTTGGACATGATTATGGAGCGGATAGAGAATGTAGGCGGTATGTGTTATGCACAGTGCCCACCCTCATGGGTGTTCCTGCAGGGTAAGACCATGCCAGACGATATACTACCGATAAAGATCTTTGATCACTCCGGCACTTCACACCGATATGAAAGTGGCGGTATTCACGGCATAGAGCGGCTTGACGAGTTCCATCGTGTTGAGATCCTGTGGATGGGTACGAAGGAACAGGTGATTGAGCACTCGAAGCAGTTGCAAGATAAGTATCGCTATATATTCAATGAGATACTGGACATTGAGTGGCGCGAGGCATGGGTGACGCCCTGGTTCATGGCGCAGGAGGGTAAAGCGGGTCTGTCGGAATTAAAAGAAGTAGGGACCATAGATTACGAGGCGGTTTTACCTTATAGCAGTAAATTGCTGGAGTTCCAGAATGTTAGTGTGAATGGAGATAAATATCCTAAAGGGTTTAACGTGAAGCTGCAAAGCGGTGAAGAACTATGGTCCGGCTGCTCAGGTGTGGGATTACAACGTTGGGCTGCGGTATTTTTAGCACAAAAGGGCTTTGACACGGATAAATGGCCCGAAAAGTTCAGAACTGCAGTTGGTGAACTGCCGGAGGTGTTCCGGTTCCTCTAAACCTTTGTTTCACTTTTCATATCGGCTCGCGAGAAAAAATCGAAAAGCTTTTATACTATGTTGCATGTATATAGAATTATGACAGGGGTAGTAAGAATAACCGCTGTAATAGTCCTTCTACTACTCGTGCTAGGCTTTTCAACTAGTGGGTCTCTTGCTTTAGATAAAACGACACAGTTATCAGATACGCAATCCGAGATCGTTATCGGCGCCCTATTAGCTCTTACCGGCGACAGGTCTTCTTTGGGTGAAGCAAGTAAAGCCGCGCTGGAGATCGCAGTTGAAGATACGAATGAGTATCTTGCCAGCATCGGTTCTGAGATGCGTATGCGACTCATCATAGAAGATACGAAGACAGATCCGGCAGTTGCACTTGAAAAGCTGCAGAACTTATCCAAAGAGGGTGTAAAAATAGTCATTGGCCCCGGTGCCAGTGCCGAGGTCAAAGCAGTTAAATCATACGCAGATGAAAACGACATTCTGCTGATCAGCCACGCAAGCACGGCACCATCCTTGGCCATTCCCGGCGATAACGTATTCAGGTTTTGCACTGATGATACCTATCAAGCAGCAGCTATTGCGAATCGCATGTGGGACGAAGGGGTGAGTGTTCTTGTACCTATGTGGCGAGGCGATGTATGGGGCGATGACCTAACAAATGCCACGAACGAAAGCTTCAAGGCACTCGGCGGCACAGTGGTTGATGGCGTGAGGTATAACGTCAGTACCGTAAATTTCTCGACCGCGATATATTCTTTGAACTCAAAAGTAGCAGAAGCAATAGCTCAGTATGGTGATGTAGTAGCAGTACACCTTATTGCTTTTGATGAGGTGGTACCCATATTTATAGAAGCACAGAACCAGTCCAATCTCTCTGATGTGAGTTGGTATGGCTGTGACGCTACGGCTCTTAACAAAGAACTGGTGCAGAATGATCAGGCAGCCCGGTTTGCAGTAAGAACAGGATTTGAATGTCCTCTTTTCGAATGTAAACAAACAGATGAGACTGGGCCAGCTATGAGGAAGATCAAGGAGAAGCTAGGAAGAACTCCTGAAACTTACGCGCTCGCAGCATATGATGCTCTTTTGGTGATTACCCGTGCATATCAGGCCACAGGAGAAACGGACGACATTAAGGCTTTGAAAGAGGCGGTGGTGGATGCAGCCGGATATTACTATGACTCTGAAGATGGGTCAGTACTCAATAAGGCGGGAGACATGAAACAGGGTAATTATGATTTTTGGGTAGTTGAAGAGGCTGAAAGTGCTTTTATGTGGAAACTGGTGGCTAAATGCGTGGTCTCAAGTCATGGACGTGTCAGGTTCTTACCCACCGCGGTCCTTCCTTAAGCACCCGCTCTAATTTCTCGGCTGCATACCTATGATCAAATTTCATTGCTAATGCTAATGCATTCCTACTAATCTTCTTCCTCAGCTCGACATCATTTAAAAGCATAATCACATATCTGGAAAAAGCGTCATAATCATCTGCTACGAACATCTCTTCCCCTTCTACGGGACTTATACCAAAAGTAGCCAGTCGAGTGGCAACTACTGGCAGCCCGCAAGCCATCGCTTCTAAGAGTTTTCCTCTGAAACCTGTACCCAACTCAATCGGCGCCACTAACACATCACTATCCCAGTAAGTCCGCCGCACATTATCGTTAGTCCCGCCTTCCCGGACAATTATATTCTCACATCTCAAATCCAGGAGTTCCTGTGGTGGACTACCTCCAATTGCGTAAAACTTAGCATCCGGAACTTCCCGCAGGATTCTCGTCCAGCAGTGGTTGATGAAATTATTTACCGCGTCTACATTAGGATTATGCATGAAATTGCCAAGATAGAGTATATTTTTTGTGTTTCTTGCCCCTGAGCTCTTCTCAGGCGGCGTGTAAAATCCTGTGTCCACTCCGTGAGGCACTACCCTGATTTTGTCCTTCAGTTCTGGCGCATAGCCTATCATAATATCGGCATCTTCCTGGGTTAATGATAAAATCCTATCAGCAACGTCATACATCTTAAACTCGTAATTAAATAGCTCCTTTATTGTATCCGCACTAATAGCCTCTCCTTTTTCGGCTCTTAGTTCAAACGCTTTTGTATAGCATTCATGTACCGAAATCACAGACATGGTATCTGCGGGGATGAGGCTACGATTTGACTCTATGTACTGCCCCATCATTGAATATTCAGCAATAACCGCATCAAAATGGTTATCCATTAATGCTGATTTCAATGCCTCGTCTAGCACGTCATTGTAACCACCGTCCCTGGTTAAGAAGTTCCTCGGTCTATGTAATTGTTTATAAAGTGCCTCTACTTCTTCTTCTGGTCGCTCCCGGACAGAATCGATCTTGATAATCATTTCACAGAAGGGTGCAAGACTTTTATCCGTTCGATCTTCATCCGTATACACAGGCGCAATCAGGGTTATCTTATGCCCCATCGAAGCCAGGTTCTTAATTCGATGATAGATTAAGATAGGTCCGCCAATGATGTCCGCTCTGGGAAGCAGCTTTGGTAGGATTAGTATGTCCATTTTCAGCATTTTTACTTTGATGTTGGTAGTAATAACCTCTATCTTTATAAATTTTAATTTCTATTTTACAGTAATGAACAATATGAAAGTAGTAGTGCTAGGCTCTGGATTTGGCGGCGTGGAAGTCGCAAGTGAGATATGAAAAAGAATAATTTTTGATAATCGGACGCAGATGAACGCAGATAAGCAGGATTTAAAATATAAGGTTTAGTTGACGGAGGAGATTATTAGATACTTTGAGGAAATAGTTTTCTGCGTAAATCCGTGTAAATCTGCGTCCTAAATAGGTAGAACTTATACGTTATATACAAAATAAAACAAAAGGTTGCCATACGTTATAATCTCGTGGTTACGTGTATCTAAACCGATACAACCATCTTAAGAGCAAAAATACCAATAAGTGCAACGGGAATCAATATCATACCGGTGAATGCGTTTTTAATTATGGCTTGCATACCTACTTCGGCTTTCCATCGATCACTATTTTTGATTAAACTCTTTTTAAACGTTTGAATTAATATCAAACTCTTCGCAGTGAAGAACATCGGAAGAGCTAACAGCACGAACGCTATATATGGTACGTCTAAGAACACGATAGGGATAAATGCGAGCCATGAAGCGACCGTTAACGGTAAATAGAGGCTGACAGCCGTGACTTTGCCCATACGAATTGTCAAGTTCCTGCGGTTTATCACCTGATCGCTGTCAAAATCAGGTATTTCTCGCGTTAATTTCAGCTTGAATACGTCTATACCCCAAGGCAACGCAATGACAATAGGGAGCCAGCTCACCTGGTGCGCTTGCAAATAGTAACCGCTGAACACTGTCCACCACCCTACCCCAAGGGTTAGCGCTATCTCGCCCAATCCGCGGTAAGAGAACTGTGGCCCTCGTGAATACGCGTATGCAATGAAGATGCCGATGAGCCCGAGCGGCAAGGTTAGAACGCCCGTATAGAAATAGAACTGCAACAGCACGCCGATTGGTAATGCGGCCAATATGCACAGATAAGAGCCAATAGCCGCCTGTTTCACTGTTATACGTCCTTTCGCGAGTGCGTTAAACCGGCCGCTGACTGCAGTGGAATGAAGCGTGCTTGTTCCATCTACGGGACAGAAATCGACACCGTTTCGCTTTAGATCCGCGTATACACTGCACGCATTGAGTACGAAGCATGAATCGGTTATCAGGAACACTGCAAGCAGCGATAATACCAGCACAATCCAGTCTATCGGACACCCATAAGCCCATGCTACTACCGCGCCCAGGAGGAACGGGAGCATAGTAGTTACGAACTTTGGCAGTCCGGAGAGTTCTATCCAACCTGATATGATGACTCTTATGCTGTTCATTTTTTATTGTCTATACGTATGGTATATTTATTTCTTTGCTTTTGTAAAGAAAAGTTGTGGATCAGCAATTCATTCTCTTCATCCGTCCTTACGGAGAACCGTATATGAGAAGGCAAGCCAAAAGAACTGCAATCTCTTACCCTGATTCCAGCCCCCAAAAGTTCACTTTTCGCTTCTCTTGCATTACCCACATCAAGAGCATAAAAATTAGCATCTGAGTGTATCCCCAACGCGTTCTCCACCTTATCTTTACTCCGTTCTACCTTCTCTATAGTCTCAGCTAAAAAGGTATCGCCTTCTGTACTAATTACCGCCGCAGCTATCTTCTGTGCAAACACACTCACACTCCACGGCACTTTTATCTTCGCCATTGCTTTTACCGTTTCCTCCGCTGAAATCGCATATCCCGCCCTTACACCCGGTATAGCGAACGATTTTGTTAAAGAGCGTAGAATAATCATATTCTGAGTGGATAAATTATGTGCAGGAAATGCATGCTTTACAAAGTCCACATACGCTTCGTCCAGCACTACCATCGCATCAATTCGCTCAGCCTCTTCTATTATCTGTGCTACCTCATTTTTGACGAGATACTGGCCTGTTGGGTTGTTCGGATTGCAGAGGAATACCACGTCATCGCGTTTCATCTCTGCCATTATTAATTCGGGATTGATTCGAAGGTCAGGCATTTCTATACACTTTATCTTCGCACCCATCATCTTTGCCGCAACGGCATATTCACCATAAGTGTGTTGCGGCATGAGCGCTCGATTTTTCATGAACGCAAGAGTTATGAGCTGGATGAGCTCAGAAACACCTGCACCCACCAATACTTCGTCCGTCTCACAGCCGAATTTTTGTGATATTCTCGCTCTTAACTCGCTGCATTCGGTGTCAGGGTATAACTTTATCGCTTCTATTGCACCCTTTATCACCTCGTGAACGAATTCCGGCGGTCCGTAAGGGTTTAGATTTACACTGAAGTCTATTACTTCCGCACCCTCTTGTTCCCCCCCATGCTCACAGACACTTAGATCAGACAACTGAGTTCTTGGTTTAACCAATTTTTATCTCCTTATTTATTGAATGCTATTAAATCCTAAGGTATCCATGCGTTAAAAGGGACATATGAAACAGATGAAAACGTGAGGCGATTAATTGATGAGTATCATAGTGTTGAGGCGGTGTTGAACTAATAAAAACGACTACTCTTTCCATGATTATCACTAATAAATAGCTTTAAAGCACAATAATAAAATATTATGAGAGATTACTGAGTAACCTCTCAGTGATTATATACCTGCCATTGCGCTGTGGGTGTTCAATGGCAGGAGGCTTATTGGTAACATATTAAAGTTAGATATATATAAAATTATATTTCTTGCCTCACCTCAACCTTTTGCACTTTCCCTTTTGCATTGTCTGCACAAAAATGCACAGATTTTTGAGCAGATGCCATTACATCACCACTTTGCGAAGAAATCATTTAAGAAATTATAATACTTCTCTTCTACTTCTACGTCTATATCTTTGTATTCTATCTCGCGTCCTATAAATGTTGATATGTTTCTTACCGCGAGGTTAACGTTAGAAGCGCCGAGATAACTGTGCTTTTTCAAACTCGTAAGCATCCACGATAGCGTTTCATCAACTGTTAAAGCGGGTATAGAAATCTCAAAGAGTTTCTCGGATTCATCATAAAATTCTTTTACTGCTTCTTTTTGCTCTTCTGCAAGCAAACCTATATTCAAGTCTTCAATATATTCTTTTGACACTTCTTTCGGAACAAACAGGGCGGGAAAGCGTGGAAGAAAGCCCCAAATCCAGATCCAGGAATTGAAAATATCCAACCAGAAATGAGAAGTAATTGCCACTGCAATAGCCTCTTTCTCTTTTACCGGTACCGCCGGCTCTAACCGGATAAATTCTTCGTATATCTTATTAAAAACGCTAAAGCGGTGTCTCCAATAACGGTGTAAGAAAGAAAGGTCTATGTCCTGTGTGGTACTCCAACCGGTGTACGCGACATCAAGTCAGCATTTCTCCAAAACCTTCTTTCCAAAGATTAAATGGCTTTTGCCGTCCATCTTTACACTTTAATATCCAAAATTAGTCTCCTTACTCACTTCAGCTTAACGGCAGTCCCGTAAGCAAGTATTTCCGCTGCGCCGCTCATCACCATAGAAGTCATAAACCGCAGATTGACAACTGCATCCGCATCCATCTCTTCCGCTTTCTCTGTCGTCCGTTTCAATGCGATCTCACGTGCCTCGCTCAGCATCTCCGTGTATTCCTTTATCTCACCACCGACTATCGTTCGGAATCCTGCCACTATATCCTTACCCAGATGCTTCGCCTGGATTACATTCCCTTTTACAAGTCCTAAAATCTCTACTATCTCCTTTCCCGTAACGAAATCAGTATTCACAACTATTACGCTCATGGCCTCAAGTCCTCCTCATTTATCTCCTCTTTCATCCTCTTCCATTCAGTATATCGCTCAAAACAATTTCACTTTTCCCATTGCCCCCTTTATCATTCCAGAGCAAAAGCCACAGCATTGCCAAATTCTTCGGCTGCTTCCGGACCTCTGCCAGAAATTATTATTTGACCGTCACGTTCAACGGCAACAGAGGTAAAGATGTTTGATAGTATAAATATTTTGAATACAGAAATATTTAAAGGTGTTTCTCTTATAGGTATTTACGTATGGCGGAGACGAAGAAAAGCATAGAGGAGATAAACGAAAGAATTGAGGATGGCAGTGTTCATGTAGTGACAGCGGATAGAATGAGCGAGATAGTGACCGAGTTGGGTGCGGAAGAAGCAGCAAAGGAAGTAGACGTTGTCACCACGGGTACTTTTGGCCCCATGTGCTCCTCAGGTGCATTCATCAACTTAGGTCATGCAGATCCGCCAATAAGGATGCAGCGAGTGTGGCTTAATGATGTAGAAGCATATACCGGAATCGCAGCGGTAGATGCTTATATCGGGGCAACGCAATTATCAGAAGCCGAAGGCTTAGACTATGGCGGTGGATATGTACTAGAAGATTTAGTAGCTGGTAAGCCGATAGATGTGAAGGCCATTAGCTCTGGCACAGATTGCTACCCCAGAAAAGAGCTAGAAACAACAATTACGCTCGGAGACCTGAATCAGGCGGTTATGCTAAATCCACGAAATGCCTTTCAGCGGCATGAAGTTGCAATAAACTCCGCAGACAGGGCATTATATACCTATATGGGCACGCTACTTCCGGATTCGCGAAATGCTAATTATTGTGGTGCCGGCACACTGTCACCCATTTCTAACGATCCTGATTTCGAGACCATAGGGATAGGTACAAGGATTTTTCTCTGTGGTGCTCAGGGCCATATAGTGGGGATGGGGACGCAGCATGAGCCTATTAGCCGCTTTGGATCATTAATGGTCTCCGGGAACTTGAAGGAGATGAGTCCGGAATACATAAGAGGTGCCACCATATACCGCTATGGCGTGACACTGTACGTAGGTATTGGAATACCGATACCTGTATTGAATGCAAGGATAGCGGCGAAAACAGGGGTACAGGATGCAGATATTACAACAGAAGTGATTGATTTTAGTGTTCCCAGGAGAGAACGTCCTGTAATGAGGAAAGTAACATACGAGGAGTTAAAGTCGGGTGTGATCGAGATAGAAGGAAAGGAAGTGCCAACTTCGCCGCTTTCTAGTTTTTATATGGCGAATAAAGTTGCAGATGCGTTGAAGAGAGAGATAAAGGGTGGTGAATTCTTCCTGACACAGCCAGTAGAGCGATTGCCTATAGATACTGTCTGTAAACCAATGAAACAGACGAAGGAACTGCCACCGGTGAAGGACGTGATGATACGAGAAGTTGCGACAATAAGCGAGAGCGCAAGTATAGCAGATGCTGCGAAATTGATGATGGAATCTCAATTTACGCATATCCCTGTTATATCAGAAAAAGGAATACTTGAAGGGATAGTAACCGCCTGGGATATATCAACGGCTGTGGCGACACGGCATGAGGGTTTGGCGGAAATAATGACAAGGAATGTGATAACTGCGGATTCCGAGGAGCCTCTGGAGCTGGTGATAAGAAAGTTAGAGAGATATAACATTTCTGCGTTACCAGTCATTGACAGGGACCAAAGGGTCATTGGGATGATAACAAGTGATGGGATAAGTAGATTGATAGGTAAAGAGCGGAGATGGCAATGGAAACTAAGAATCTGAAAGTGGATTTGTTATGCCTGGGCGCAAGAGCGTCAGGCTTGGATAAGGGTAGGAGAGCGGGTGCGGGACCCGCTGCAGGTGGTATGTTCCTCTTTGGCGGCACGGTAGTTAACGTGCCAACACAGAGCTGGTTCGTCGCTCAGTCACCATATACAGTGGAAGCCGAAAACGGAGGAAGATATGTGATCAAGAGAGAAGGTGAGCGAATCACCGAAGTTAAATTCCCGCAAGCGAAGTTCCAGGAGTTAAAGACTAAAGAGGGGATACCATATTATAAAATCGCTCTCCTACATGGTGCGAACTGCTTGGCTACTACCACGATACAGACCTGCGTTTACTGGAACACGGCAAAGCGATGCAAGTTCTGCGCAATCGAGCTCTCACTGAAGAGTGGTGCGACAATAGCGAAGAAGACGCCGGAACAGCTTGCCGAAGTGGCACTTGCAGCGCAAAAGCTGGATCATGTGAAGCATGTAACACTTACTACGGGTACAACTCCCACGCCTGACAATGGTATAGACCACCTTGCAAAAATAGCGAGCGCAATAAAAGAAGCAACCGGGTTGCTGATTCATGCTCAATTCGAACCGCCCGAAGACCTTCGTATTATTGACCGGCTCTACGATTCGGTTGATACCGTGGGTATTCATGGGGAGTCTTTCGACCGCGAAGTGCTGAAGTATGTGGCTCCGTGCAAGGCGGAGATCCCGTTTCAGCATTATGTTGATGCATGGAAGCGGAGTGTAGATGTTTTTGGCGATAGTCAGGTCAGTAGTTATGTGATTGCAGGACTGGGCGAGAGTGATGAATCCATTATAGAGGGCAGCAGGATATTAGCGGAACTTGGCGTTTATCCCTTTATTGTGCCTCTGCGTCCAATACCGGGTTCTTTGCTCGAGAAAGAGAAGCCGCCAAGTCCTGATAGGATGCGCAATATATACGAGCAGGTGGCGGTGATATTACGCGATACTGGCGTAAGCCAGAAGAAGAATAAGGCGGGCTGTGTGCGTTGTCGGGCTTGTTCGGCGTTGCCTGACTTTGAGTAAGGGTTTTTAAACCACGAGATTACACAGATTTACACGAGAAATTTAAATGCGATGAGCAGAGTAGAATGATTTAGGGCGCGAAAAAGAAGAAGTTGTAAACAAAGATGAAAGGCAAAGCGATAATAGGTATTGCAATGGCTGCGATTATGGTTGTTTCTGTACTTGCAGTGGCGATGCCGATGGCTGTTGCTACGAGTGACGGTAGTAACTTCAACACTATCTCGGGTCCAGCAACACAAAAAGTGCTGATCGGACAGAATTTGCAATTTGAGGGGTACGGGGGGACAGTGACAGTATCCCGGATAGTAAGTGGTGATATAGAGAACGTGTATCAGACAAATGCTAACAACCGTATTTACAACGTAAATTGGCCAACATCAGGAGCGTATTATGTGAACTATCGAGATTCAACGGGCTATGATGCGCAGCTTGCAGTTGAACTGCCCGACATACCATTAAGGCTCAAAGTAGGTACAAGGAAGGTTGCGTCCCTTGCTGTGGGAACAAACCTTATAATTGATACTGCTGGTATGAACTTATTCGCTTATGACATAATTGATCTCGTTGTAATAGGTCCTGATGGCCAGATAAAACATGACGAAGTAAATAATCAGCAGTTTACAGGCATAACCGTAGATTTCTTGACAAGTAATTATGGCAGTGCGGCTAATACAGTCAAGACTTCTGGATGGACTATTGGGGATTACACATTTAAGGTAAAAACCAAACAAGAGAATGCATGTGGATTAGAAGCAGCGAGCGTTATAAGGGATTTAGAAATAACAAGAGGTGAAATTAATATCACTGCAGAGAAGCCCTTTTGTGTTGAGCTTCAGACAGTAAAACTCGCTGTAACCGGTGTAGCAGACGATCCTATAACAGTTGAAGCTTCTCCTTTGAGTAGATGTGTGATGTTTAAAGGGGGCATAGATGACACACCAACAGGGGCTAACTACCATGGAAATTGGTTCAATAGTAGGATAGATGCAGACGGTATCAGGACGTATGCAGTCAAATTTAACGATACAGGAACCTATACGATAATAGTAACAGTTACAGGTGGCTGCCGTAAGGGCGACTATGACACCGTAGACATAACCGTTTCCGAGAAAGGGGTGGTGTTTGATTTGCCATCTACGGTGGTAATCGGCGAGAAGCTGGCTATAAAAGGTATAGCGAATACAGGCACCTATGTTGATGTCTTTATAGATGATATTCTGTATCCTAAGCTATATTATCTTCTGATAGGTGCTGATGGTACATTTAGCAAAGAGATAAGAACAACCGACGTCGGTATGACCGTACCCGGATTAGTAACGCTAAAGGCATGGCTAGATTGCGCTAAAAGACCTGGCGAAAGCCCTCCAACAACAACTGCAGACGGATCGGCCGCGATATTAGTGCTAAAAACACACTTAGATGCGACAATCACAAATACGACTGTCGCTCCTGGCGACAGTTTCGATGTTTTTGGTAACGCATCATCAGACTACGTTGAGATAGTGCTATTATCTCCAGAAGGAGGGAATGGCACAGGGATGGACGGTTTGTATGGCACTACAATATACACAGTACCCACATATTGCAATTCTACGAACGCCTATAACTATTACAAAAAGCTAAAAGTAGATAGCGATGCAGACAACGGAAATTACACGATAATCGTGCTCAACCCCGGAAGAGATAACGCTTACGGCGATTCTGAGTATACGTACATAGACAGCATCTTAGATCTGGATGGGGACGGTCCGGAACCCGGTGTAATAGATGTCTCAAACAAGACACAAAAGCAAATAGCGGCGATAATAAGCGATAGACTTTATGCCACAGGCAGTGACGACTTCATCTGGATAGGTAATATAAAGATAGCGTAAACGACAATTTATAGTATCCCCACGATATTGTTGGAATACGCGGGAATATTTTTTTCTTTGTATCATTGACGAATAAATCTCAATGTCAAATACTCAGTTTTATGAAAAGTTATCAGATGGTTTATAATGCGCTAAGAGGACAGGTATCCCTGACTGAGCCACGACAGTTTTATGCTGCAGCATAGTGTGGTGAGTCACGGGCTATATAGTCTGCAGCCTCTTCCAGATCGCTCCAAGCTGCCTCGGTCCACTTTACTTTCCGAGCCATTTATTCATTCTTCGCTCAATCTCCTCCTGGTCGATTATACGTCCTTTTTCTATATCTCCCAGCCCACGCTCAATCTTCTCCCGCACATAGATATAATACGGGATATCCTCAAACGACGAGTCATCGGGGATCTGCTCAAGTATCTTTCGTACTTCTTCTTTTGCTGTACTCATCCTTCTTTTCCCTCTATGGAGCTAAGCTATACACATCTTTAGCTTAAACAAGTAATACTAATAACATTAATCTTTTATGGATAACCTATATAAAGACGCTGTCAGAAGTATCGTTAAAAAGCTTAAAATTTGCAGGAATACCTATAACATAAGGCGTCTTAGACTCATTTATATAAACAAGGGAACTTTATATTCATTGTCCGATTCTAATATTTACCAACGGAATCAAAAATTTAAGAGGAGGGGTAAAAAGAAGAGATGGTGAAAAGGAAAAGAGTGGAGAAAGATAGCAGCAGTAAGCGATGGCAGAAAGCGATAGTGGGCTTATTAATGGCCGCTATAATGATTGGTTCGGTGATTGCACTATTTTCACTATGATACTGCTGTGAAGCGCGAGTGCAACCGTTTTAGGTTCCTAAATTACTTGAGTTAGTAATGGCGCTGCAGAAACAAAAACCGTAAAGCTTAAAAAGTAAAAAGAAAGAGATGGAATATAGGGATAGAGGAGGGTAAAAAATGGAAGAGATAAAAAAAGGTGGGCTTGTCGATGTCTTCGACTTGAAAAATGTGGATATACACATAGGGGAGATAGTGGATGAAGGCGAGGAAGAGGAAGAATGGGAGCCAATGGGGCCCCATCCAATGCCGCGCATCGCAACGCTTCGAGACTGGGACTTCAAGCTTCTGAACCGCTACAAACCGTTTTATGCGCCTATTTGCGACATGTGCTGCCTTTGCACATACGGTAAATGCGACCTCACGGGTAACAAAAAAGGTGCATGCGGGATAAGGATGGACGCGCAGCAAGGAAGGATGGTCCTTCTTGCTTGTTTGGTGGGCTGTAGTGCACATTGTGGTCATGGTAGGCATCTTTTACATGATATGATAAAGAAGTTCGGTCCAGACGTGCCGATAGATTTCGGACCCGAAGTGGATATAGAAGCACCCTTAACGCGGTTGGTATGCGGAATAAAACCGAAGACAATCGGCGATTACGATGAAGTATTCAGTTATGTAGAAGAGCAGATAGTTCAGTTAGCAGATGCACTTCACACCGGGCAGGAGGGCTCGTACATGGACTTCGAGTCGAAAGCGTTACACATGGGTATGCTCGACTCGTTAAACAAGGAAGCCGCGGATATTATCCAGATTGCGTGTTATGATATGCCTTCTGGCTTTCCGGGCGATGGACCTGACGTGCCTTTTGTTGATGTGGGTATAGGTACAATAGATACGAATAAACCCGTTATTATTGTTATTGGGCATAATGTGCCGCCGTCTGCGGATATAGGCGTGTATTTAACGGAAAACGACCTGGAAGACAAGGTAGAAGTCGGTGGAATATGCTGCACGTCTATTGATACCACGCGAGTGTATAAAAAAGCGAAGATAGTATCCGCGCTCGGCCGGCAACTGCGTGTCCTACGAGCGGGGATTGCTGATGTTGTCGTGATAGACGAGCAGTGCATCCGTGCAGACGTATTAGAACTCTGCCAGCGTGTACAGTCACCTATGATCGCAACGAACGACAAGGCAATGCACGGGCTGGTGGATCGCACAGACGATGACCCGGATAAGATAGTGGATGACCTAGTTAGCGGCCGGGTACCCGGAGTCATAATACTCGAACCTGACCAGGTAGGTGAGGTCGCGGTGAGGACTGCGCTCCAAATGGATAAGAAGAGAAGGTCGCTAAAGTTTATACTCAGCGATGACGAATTCAAATATTACGTGAATGACTGCATCCTATGCGGGAGCTGCACACTTGCATGTCCTAACGGGCTTTATATTGGCGAGGCGAATAAAAGTGCCGCCGCGGGCAACCTAAAGCCACTTGCCGACTTGTTCGACATCTGTGTCGGCTGCGGCAGATGTGAGCAGGTATGTAAGAAGCATATTCCGATTGTAGATGTGATGACAAAAGCGGCGTATCCACAGTTGAAAGAAGAGAAAGGGCGGATGCGAATAGGTAGGGGACCGATATGGGACAGTGAGATACGAGAAGCGGGTGCCCCTCTAGTCTTGGGAACTATTCCCGGCATCATCGCACCGATAGGCTGCGGCAATTATCCCAATGGCACGAAGGATGCGTGGCTTATCGTGAAGGAGTTTGCGGAACGGAATTATATCGTTGCGCTGACAGGCTGCATGGCGATAGATTGTGCGCTCTGGAAGGATGAAGACGGGAAAACGATATACGAGGCGCATCACGGCGGGTTCAGTGGCGGTGGAGTTATCAACATAGGCTCGTGCGTTTCCAATGCGCATATACACGATGCCACGATAAAAGTGGCAAGTATATTCGCAGGACGGCCATTGAGGGGCAATTATGAAGAGATCGCAGATTATATTTTGAGCCGAGTGGGTGCATGTGGTGTTGCGTGGGGCGCGATGTCGCAGAAGGCTGCTTCTATCGCTACGGGCTTTAATAGGCTGGGAGTTCCCGCGGTGGTAGGACCTCATGGTGTGAAATACCGTAGAGCGTTTATGAGTCGCCCTGACAGAAAAGAAGATTGGAAACTAATAGATGCCAGTGACGGTTCTGAGGTTTATGTCGAACCGGGACCGCAGGATTTGCTCGTGGCCTGTGAAACGGTGGAGGAAGCGTTACCGATGATGGCAAAACTCTGCATTCGGCCTTCGGATACAGATCGTGGACGGTCTATAAAACTGACACATTACATAGACCTCAACCAGAAGTATCTCAGTGCATATCCGCCGGATTGGCATCTCTTCGTAAGAGCTGCAAGTGACCTCCCTATTGCTACGCGGAACGAATTATTGAAGAAACTGGAGGATGAGCAAGGCTGGAAGATAGATTGGAAGAAGAAGAAGATAGAGGAAGGACCGATTAGGGGATACAACCCCTCGTTTAACCCGACGAATTTAGAAAGATTGGTAAGGGGAAAGAAATAAGGGTGGTAAAAAAATGGGAATAGAAATACCGTTTGACGTGGCGAGTATCGCGGGTCCGGAGATAGGCGGGATTGCACCGCCGGAAGTGATAGGGTGTTATATAACAAGTGCAAGGAGACCGTTGCTCGTGGTTGGCTCAGAGATACTGCGAGACAATTTCTTTGTAGAAATAGCGATAGAAATAGGTAAAAAAGGAATACCCATAGCAGCAACGGGGCACAGCATGAGAGGTTTTGTAGAAAAAAAATACACCGAGAACGTATACTATTACAACTTGCATGAACTCACCAATTGTTTACGCGATCCAAACTGGAAAGGTCTGGACGGTGCGGGCAATTACGATTTCGTGATCTTCTATGGCATCATCTATTATTATGCATCGCAGATGCTTTCGTGTCTGAAGAATTTCGCGACTGATCCTTTGATGCGTACGGTTTCTATTGACCGATATTACCATCCGAATGCGCGGATGAGCTTTACGAATATCATGCCGAGGATGGAAGATGAGTATAAGGATATGCTGAAGAAGTTGGTAGAAAGTATAAAGAGGTGATTACCATGGTAAAAGAGAAAGGGAACATAACGGATCTAGAAGCAGAAGTGATATATAACGGTCTGTGCTGCTACTGTGGCTCTTGTGGTGCATTCTGTAAAGAATACATAACTTATGAGAATGAGATACCCGTGACGAAGAAGAAATGCTATGAGATACACGGTGCGTGCTATGATTTCTGTCCACGGACGTTCTTCGCGCCTTTTGAAGTAGAACGGGCTGTGTTTGGCGAGATAAGAACCGATAACCTTTTGGGATACTACAAGGGGGATATATTGACCGCAAGAGCGACTGATAAAGCGATAATAGAGAAGGCACAAGATGGCGGAGTTGTATCTGCATTACTCGTATTCTTGCTTGAGCACGGTGAGATAGACGCCGCGGTGGTATCAAAGACATCTGAAGACTGGGTAGCGGAACCGTTCGTAGCAACAAAAAAGGCGGACATATTAGCTGCTGCTGGATCGAAATATACGCAGTGCCCTTCTGTATCAGGTGTTGGAGATGCTTTTGAGCAGGGCTATAAAAATGTCGCTCTCGTCGGGTTGCCATGTCACATACAGGGTATGAGGAAGGTACAACTGTCAAAGGGATTTGATGTCGGTGCAGATAGGGTGAAGTTACTGATTGGGCTACTCTGCTCAGAAACTTTTGACATGCCTATGCTCAAAAATAAGCTGCTAGAGTTGGGCACGCAGATAGAAGATGTTGAGAAGTTCAACATAAAGAAGGGTAGTTTCATCGTTTATACAAAGGCGGGGAAAGAGCTAAAAACGCCGATAAAGAATATGCGTGACTGCGTGCGTGAAGCGTGCGACTATTGCTACGATTTTGCTGCCGAGTTCGCGGATGTGTCGGTTGGTTCAATAGGCTCCGAATTTGGATGGTCAACTGTGATAACGAGAAGTGATGCAGGTAAGGAACTGGTGAAGCGAGCGGAAGAAGAAGGGGTGATAGAAACAAAGAAGCTTTCAGAATCGCAGCTAAAGGGTGTAAGGAAGCTTGCTTCGTATAAGAAGCAGGGTAACTTGAAGAATATTTACGAGAAGGCAGAGCCCATCAGGATCCTGAATATGCGAGTGGATCCGGAAATGCTGGAGTCGTTCTTAGGCGGGGAGTGATCGCTCACGGTTTGGAGCAACCAAAAAGAAAAGGCGGAGAAATAAAGAAAGGGGTCACATAAAATTTTAACCTCTGTATCCTCTTCCTTTATCTTGATTGGCAATTCAGATCAGCACAAATTCCGGTATGCTTTTGGAGATTGTTAAGCTATGCAGAGGCGGCAGATAGAAAACTTTAAATAGTTGCAATTACAAGTAGATCTTATCTAGTTAAATGCGCTGACCAAGTGTGAAGATGAAAAAGGAAGAGCTAGTACACCTGCATATGCTATTGGCACAGATAAAGCGGTATTGTGAAGAAAATGATTTGGGCTGTGATTTCTCGGAGTATAATGAGCTGGACATCTCGCCTTTTCAGGTGCACAGGAGTAAGGAAGATCACAAACAGGCAATATTCATCCTTGTAGCCAAACTTGCCTCGCTAGCGTCAAAGTGATATATATTATTGTTTTCTCGTGAAAATCTGTGTAATCTTGTGGTTTGCTTGCTACAAATACGATTAGTTTAGTATACGTATATACTCATAAATCTGGTCGGGTAAGAAATCAGTAATTTCCTTGTACTTTTGTTCACTTCTTTTCAACGCATTCTCTACTCGCCTGCGGTTGTTGATTTCACGCACCAGTTCCCGGTTTTTGGTTACTAACGCCTCCTCAGCCCGCTTGCGCGCCGTGATGTCAAGGGTCGAGCATAACACCAAAGTTCTATCCTCTATCTTTACAGAAAACGCTCTTAGTTCTACTATGACCTTATTACCCTCTTTTCGAGTTAAGATACGCTCACCGGAATCACGAGGTTGCCCCTGCACATGCTTAGCCAAAAACGCATCTGCTTTTGGTTTTTGCTCGGGGGGCAGTATTTTCAGATTGAAAAGATTCTTACCTATTACTTCTTCCTTTTTATATCCACTTATGCTCTCTGCGGCTTTATTAACGTCCAATATGTTACCTTCTAAGTCGTACAGGAAGTATGCATTCGGTGCATATTCAAATAATACCCTTAGCCGCTCTTCTGATCTTTTAAGTGCCACTTCCGCATGCTTTCTCCATGATATATCCAAAATAGTAGCAATAGCCTTTTTCATGGGATTAGACAAATCTAAAAAGCTTATCAATATGCAGCCATAGAAGATGGAACCATCTTTTCGTTTAAGTTGTGCATCGAATTGGACTACTTTATCAGTACGATTTTTATGGAGTATTTGGCCAACTCGTTCATATTCCTCTTCTGACGCATAAAGTATTTTTGCACTTTGGCCAATATAATCTTCTTCATTTTCTACACCGAACATTTTCATCATGCTTTCATTTGTCCAACTAAGCTTTCTATCTTCCACAACTCCTATCCCAACAGCGGATCCAGCCAATATGTTACTCAATAGTTCCTTTTTCTCCCGCAATGCCGCCTCCACACGCTTACGCTCGTTGATCTCGTACTCCAGTTCCACGTTTTTATTCTCTATCCGGGTATATAGTCTAGCATTTTCGATTACCGCTGCGGCTTGGCTTGCTGCTATTGTTAGAAAAGCAATCTCGCTTTCTGTGAATTCATGGGGATTTGCCATATAGACATTCAGCAGACCTATAACCTCGTCCTTTCGTTTCATTGGCATAACTATCTGCGCCGAAATGCCTAACTCACGTCCAAGGTCCAACCAGGGTTTATCTCTAGGCTCTTCGAAGATATTAGGCACCTGGTAATAACGCCCCGCCTTCAGAACCACGCCCGATGGGCTTGTGGTGATGGGCACTCCCTCGCTGTAAACCTTTTCAATATAATCGTCCGGAAGACCAAAAGTAGCAACCATCTCAAGTTCACCTGTCTCCTCATTGACGAGCATAATAGTCCCGGAACGAGCACGCATCTCTCGTCCCACAATAGTAAGAATCTCGTTTAGTAGCGGGTTCAGGTCCCTCTTAAGGTCTATTTTCACGATATTCAACAGTGATTTTGGCGTTATAGTCGTCATGCTTATATGTCCAAAATATTTTAGGTAAGAACACTATATATAAGATACCGTTTAGTTCTTTTATATAACTTTTACGAAAACTATAAGTATAATTGCAATTCTTTAGCTAACCACAAGATCACACGGCTTTTTACGCGGATAGAATGGAAGTAACAAGATTTCAGTACTTTATAAGCTACTTTATCCCATATTAATCCCTATCTCTTGTGTTAATCTTGTGGAATCTCGTGGTTTTTTAATCTCCGCTATACAAATACAAATATGGAACTAGAACCCACGGTATACTCCTTATTCTCGAGCCCCATTCAAAAAGCAATAGGTGAAAAAGGGTTTTCGAGTCCCACCGAACCACAAACCAGGGCTATTCCTTTTATAACAGAAGGAAAAAACGTATTATTGATTGCGCCAACCGCGAGTGGCAAGACAGAAGCGGCACTTTTACCCGTCTTAGATGCGTTAATCCGAACAGAACGAGGTGCAGGAATAAAAGTCCTTTACATAACGCCACTGAAAGCTTTGAATAGGGATATGCTTGAACGATTACAATGGTGGTGTAAACGACTTGACCTGAGGTTAGGCGTGAGACATGGCGACACCTCGAATAGGGAAAGAGAGGCACAGGCAATGGCTCCACCTGATATTCTGATTACCACACCGGAGACGTTACAGGCGATAATACCGGGTAGGATTATGCGTCAGCACCTAGCAGTTGTCAAATGGGTAATCGTAGATGAAGTGCATGAACTCGCATGTGACAAGCGCGGCACTCAATTTGCTCTTGCACTGGAACGGCTTCGGTACCTTAAGAAAGCAGATTTCCAAGTCATTGGATTATCCGCCACCATAGGCTCGCCAGATCGAGTGGCGAAATTCTTGGTCGGGACACAACGAGAATGCGAGATAATCAATGTCCCGATAGCCAGGTCAATAGCGGTGGAGGTTTTTTATCCACGAGCCGATTCGGAAGATTATAAGCTGGCGGAAGAGCTATATACATATCCCGAAGTCGCCGCTCGGTTACAGTTGATGAAGAAACTGGTCGAAGAGCATAAATCAACATTGATATTCACAAATACGCGCTCGATAACAGAGATCCTTGGAAGCCGGTTCCGGGTCTGGGATTTGAACTTCCTCGTTGGTGTTCATCATGGCTCGCTATCCAAGCCATCACGACTTAACGTAGAGAAAGGTATTAAAGACGGCAAACTGCAAGGTATTATCTGCACGAGTTCCTTAGAGCTAGGTATAGACATCGGCCGGCTGGACTTTGTTATTCAGTATAACTCACCGAGACAGGTGACGAGGCTGCTGCAGAGAATCGGCAGAAGCGGTCATAGGATAGGTGGCATTGCAAATGGTGCGATAGTTGTTCAGGATTCGGACGATGCACTGGAATCGCTAGTGATCTGTCGTAAGGCTCTTACAGATGATTTAGAGCCTGCTGGCATACCGGAGAAGCCGCTTGACGTTCTGGCACATCAAATAGCGGGATTGCTTATGGCGCAAGGGCGATGGAGCTTTGAAGAAGCGTTGGCACTGATAAAAAAGGCATACCCCTATAGGGACCTTGAGGAGCAGGAATTAGTCTCCGTCTTGGTCTATATGCATTCACGAATACCACGGCTTCTCTGGTTCTCTGCCGAAGAGAAGGTATTCATGAGACCAAAACAGATAAAGCCGCTATATAACTATTATTTCGAGCATTTGTCCATGATTCCAGAAGTAAGACAGTTCTTGGTCATTGACGACGATGACAAACCCGTAGGCGTTTTGGACGAAGCCTTTGTTGCTGAATATGCCAAAGCAGGGAACAAGTTCATCGAAGGTGGTCGTGTATGGAAGATATTGCACGTGTATGGCGATAGGATATACGTAAAGCACGAAGAGGATCCGACTGGTGCTATCCCAAGCTGGGTAGGAGAGGAGATTCCGGTTCCTTATCCTGTTGCGAACGAGGTAGGTAAGATCCGTGGCGGTCTGGAAGAAGAGCTTGAAGCAGGTAAGGCGGTTGCCGAGATAGGTAAGGAGCTCGTACAGCGCTATTCTTGTAGCGAGCAGACCATTACCCGCGCTTTAGATGAAGTTATAGAGCAAGAGAGAGGCGGTTATCCCGTACCGACAGATAAGCTGTTAACGCTCGAACAGTGGAATGAATATATAATCTTGCAATGCTCGTTCGGGCTGCTTGTAAATCGGACGTTAGCCATGATCCTTGCTACCGTTATATCAGATAAGATAGGTGCGCCCGTGGGCGTGCAGCAAGATCCTTACAGGATAATGCTGAGAACAGAATCCGAGTTAGAGCCGGAAGAGGTTGAGGCGATTATCTTAGCGCTATCAACAGGAGCAATAGAAAAGCTCGCTATCGACTCATTAGTCCGAAGTAGGTTATTTAAGCATAGGTTCATACATGTAGCGAGACGATTTGGAGCTATAGCGAAGAAAGCGTCATTGAGTGATCTGGACCTTGACAACCTGATAAGGAGTTTTGATGGCTCTGCAGTATTCGATGAAGCTATAAGAGAAGCTCAGGATAAGGATGTGAATATAAAACAGACTATCGGATTGTTAAAACAGATAACCGCGGGCAAATTAAAAATCAGTGTGCTAAAAGGTGATGGCGTTAGCCCTGTTGCGGGAATCGTGGAGGTAATAAAAAGGGGCTATGAGCTGATCCCGCCCGATAGGATGCATAAGGTAATAATAAAGTATGTGAAAGCAAGGTTGCTTGACGAGTCGTTGACTTTTGTATGCACAAACTGCTGGAGGTATGTAGCGGTAACGCGGATACATGATGTGGATACTGTGCAATGTCCGGAATGCGAATCGAAGCGCATAGGTGCGGTACAAGCGGATGAGGAGCTGGTCAGGCGCGAGATACGGAAAGTGAAGAGTAAAAAAGAGGGGAGAGTGGTTAAAGATGCGATTATATCGGCTGAGTTGGTTTCTAACTACGGTAAGGCTGCTTTAGTTACACTTGCGGGTAAAGGGATTAAACCGGAAGATGCAAGTGAAATTTTAAAAGGAGAAGGGGCCGTGAATGAGCATTTGATCGGGCTTATCATCGAATCGGAGAAGGAGGTTTTGAAACGCAGGTTTTATCGGCGTGGGAAATATGCTAAATAACTGGGAACAAACTAAAATCAATTATTGACACAGATTAACGCAGATTGACACAGATGATAATGATCAACAAGGTCAAACTTGAATAAGTCCGTGTAAATCAGTGTAAATCTGCGTCCTAAATTAAATAGGCGGTAGTTATACATTATATACGCTAAATATCCAATTCATTCCGTTTTATAAAGAATAAACAGAATAATACAATCGCAAAGAGATTTATTCCGAAATCCGCACCTCCGATACTAAAATAAAAACGCAAATCCAAAAATTGGATGAAATTAAAACCAAACGAATCTATTTGTAATGATAAGAACTGTAATGCAGACCAAATTAAAGCAAGAATGACACCAACTCTTTTCTTCTCAAATATCAAGATTGACGCAGTTATTCCTACTGCTGATACAAGAACTCCTAAGGGAGCGTCACGAAATAACTATATTAACTACCACTTATTGAAATTACATGCAATGTAAGAATGATGACCATTCGCCGATGGTGGTACTCGATGGGGCGGAAGCTCTATCCCAATGCCCAGCAATTACTTATCACGGCCGATGGAGGCGGTAGTAATGGCTACCGTGTCAGGCTCTGGAAGATGGCGCTTCAGAACCTTGCCAATGAACTCGGCTTTCCGATTTCCGTTTGTCATTTCCCCCCGGGAACGAGTAAGTGGAACAAAATCGAACACCACATGTTCTCCTTTATAAATCAAAACTGGCGAGGAAAGCCGCTCGTCAGTCACGAAGTGATGGTGAATCTCATTGGTGCTACGAGTACAAAAAACGGACTCGGGATACATTGCGAACTCGACACCAACACATACCATATCGACTGTAAAATCTCGAAGGAAGAGCTGGAAGCAGTCAACATTAAACGCAATGGCTTCCATGGAGAATGGAACTATACTATCTATCCGTCGTCATGAACTTGGCACAGTTATTCTGTGACGCCCCCTAAGGTCTCATTCTAACAATAATCGCTTGGCCAATAATAACGCCAATTCAAACAGTGGTGCGGGAATCTCCTGTTTTCGCTATTCTAATGAGAACATAATAGCAAACAGTAACTGCTCGGACAACACAAATACAGGTATCTATTTAAGCTATTCTAGCGACAACAGGATTTCTGATAATGATGCCTCGAACAATGTTAACCATCATGGGATAACGTTAGACGCATCACAGAATAACGCGGTAGTAGGCAACACTGTGGACTCGAACCTTCAGGCGGGTATTGTTCTTTGGACTTCAAGCGAGAACATGATTGCAAATAACACGGCAAAGAACAATGGAAACAATGGTATATGTTTGAACTTTTCTTCGTGTAACAACAGCATTTATCTAAACAACTTTGTCGATAACTTCTTGGTCAATGCAGATTCTCTTAATTCTACCAATATTTGGCATTCCCCTTCTACAATAACCTACACTTATAGCGGTAATACCTACACGAAGTACTTGGGCAACTACTGGGGCGATTACAACGGTAGCGATTCCGACGGAGATGGAATTGGCGATTCTTCTTATAGCATAGGTGGAGACTGTGACAATTATCCATTAATGATGCCTTGGACGAGCTACTTTACTTGATGCTATGGGGAACCGATAAAATAAACAAAAAAATCAAAAGTGATAGCCACAGAGACCACAGAGCACACTGAGGGAAAAAACTCGGTGCTCTCGGTGTACTCGGTGGCAAGAAATATACAAATACAAAATCATTTGCTGATTTTTACCGCTTTTCACACCCGTTTCGCTTTCATCGTCTCTCGCTTACTCAGGAACACGCGCTCGTCAGTGTCTATATCCACGCCCTCTATCCCTCGCCCTTCTACCATCTTCTCTATGGAAATGCGTTTGTCTCCGATTTCCAGCACGTCTCCCACCCTAAACCCGGGCATACGAACCGAAAAAGAGATCCGGTATACGTTTCTACCATCTTTCCGGCCGTATAATTTCTGACTTCTCGAATAGCTGCCGCCGAATCGTCTCACTATCGCATTCGAGATCATGCGACCGCATTCCATACTGCTAACATAAATGTCCAGCCC
Source organism: Candidatus Methanophaga sp. AG-394-G06 (assembly GCA_009903405.1). Lineage (GTDB taxonomy): Archaea > Halobacteriota > Syntropharchaeia > Alkanophagales > Methanospirareceae > Methanophaga. The sequence continues at coordinate 24,573 of PRCZ01000005.1, read as the reverse complement.
TTCCTTCAACAACACCTCTTTGGATATAAAATCCGGCTCGATTAGCGACGAATGTGCGACTTTTTCCGCTATTGCCAGCTCGTCATCTGTTGGGATTCGGTCATCTGCTCTTATCTGCACTATTCCCGCGTAATATCCGCCTGCTATCCGGTTGCATCGTTCACATGACTCTCGTTTCAAAAGGACCTCAAGTTCTCCGTTTTCTGTTAGCTGCAGACCTCTTAGTTCGGCTTTCGCGATTAGAACTACGTGTGCACGCTTATCTCCTGTCTTTATCTCTTTTATCTCGACTTTACTGTCGCATCCATACTTCTTCCATATCTCTTTCCTTATTGTAGCTTCCACAACCGCCTCTATGCTCGTTCTCTCATTGCCTTTAAAGTAACAGCCACAGGTCCTGCATATACTCACACTTATCCCTGTGGGTTCGATTAACTTTATCTCTCGCTTAAAGCAGTCTTCACATAGGGAATCAAAGAGTTCGTCTGTTTGCGTACCGCATTTCGGGCAGAATTTCGTCCACTTGTCTCTCATGCCTTATCTCACGGCTCCAACAGCTCAAACCCAATCTGCTCATCAAAGATACGAGATGCGCTCGAATCGAGCAATTCAAAAAGAATTAGTTCCAGAAGATGCCACACCTTCACACCCCTACGGACACAGCCAGTTACCGTAGATTCTTCACGACCACAGGCAATATGCATGTGCAAGACAGGGTTATGATCTTTATCGGGAAATATGGTCCCGACACCTGATATTTCACGAACATCTCTTAAGATATGCTCCATTGGCGTAATAGGCTTACTCCTACCTTGCTCCGGTCCAACAACCAGCTTGCTACCTTCGTCTGCACCTCCAACTGCTATCAATGCCGCCGCATTAATCGAATGCACACGAGCAAATTCCTCTAGCTTTTCATGAATAATATCGCCGTCTTCGAGCCGTATAACAAATGTCCGGCCCTGTTTTGCTTCTGAGTATTTCATTAGTTATCTATGAGCAACTAAGAATAGTTAAGTGTTTTATTGCCTCTTGCTGACTCATCTCCTCGGTTTGACCTTTTTCCGATTTGTCTGACATTTGTGAATACCGCCCTATAAGTTAGTAATGTTCTATTATTAAAACAACTTTTTCTGAACTGTTTTCTTCTTCGTTTATGTAGCTATTTTCAATTAAAACTACGCCTATCCCCATTTTACCGGGATTTGGTATTGTGGCACCATCAAAATGTATTTTTTTTCATCCTCTCTTCACCTTGGATTGTGTTTCAAACCACAGTTTAGAGCTTCTATCTTCCTTCTCAACAATGCTAGCGACAATCTCTTCCGGTGCTCTGTGTTCTCTTTCTTTACCCTTTGTATTGGAAATATTCTATGAATGGGACCTTTTTTCAGTTCCAGACAGGAGCATATAAAACGATGTCATGAATGTTCAGAGGCTTTAAACATAATACCAACATTGATTGCAATCCTTAATTCGGGTGACGCCTCTTTCAATTATTCGTAAAACCCTCTTTGATCCGTGCGATGTCTCGATCGAGTTACACAAATCGTATATGCGTCAAACTTTAGGAAATGAAGACGATGGATGAACTTTATAATGCGATGTTATAGGCAATTAGAGCATTTATGTTTTCAGAAGAATACAGACCTTCTGACAGAAATCAGCATATCTCCATGGTTAGGTTATATGGAAAAAATACCAGCATCTCGCCGTACGATAACACCCAGGACCGCGATCGTCCTTTCTGTAACAGCAGATGTAGCAATCCTCACAAGTACGAACATAGGTCTTGCCTTCTCCACATCTTGCCCCGTATCATTGTTACCTGGTAGTGTCTCATTGTTGCTTTGAACTGCGATTTGGTCGCTGTTCACATTGCCTCTCCCTTCTTGAGAGGCACCGATAACGTAACTCGTGCTGACGAGTGCTACTAACAGAACTGCGACGACTACATAATCTTTTTTCATATTATGTTTTAGGATTTTACACACGTTATTGAGCACATTCGCCGGACCTAAGATATGATAGAAGCGGAGTCATGGTTGATGAACAGGAGAAGAAGAAAAAGAGACGTATCTTTTTATGTATGAAAAAAAAAAGATGTTTAGAGTGCAAATAGGTGCTAAATCATGAAATTTATAAAATGGTTTGATGAGGTCGGAGCAGGCGATGTAGCCCTAGTTGGAGGTAAGAATGCATCCCTGGGCGAAATGATAAGAAATCTGCAAGAAAAAGATGTGAACGTACCCTTTGGATTCGCTATCACTGCAGAGGCATATAGACATGTAATCGAAGAAGCGGGGATACGAGAGGAGATCCGGGATACACTGTCGGATTTGGACACGCACGATATGGAGAATTTGTCTATAAGGGGCAGTAAGCTAAGAGCGCTAATAACTGATGCTGGTTGTCCTGCAGACTTAGAGGAAGAGATAAGGCTTGCTTATAGAGAAATGGAGAAACGATATGGTGCGGGGGTTGACGTAGCGGTGAGGAGCAGTGCAACTGCGGAAGATCTACCTACCGCTTCCTTTGCGGGACAGCAAGAGACGTATCTGAACGTAAAGGGTGAAGAGAAATTGCTCAAAAAGGTTATGGAATGCTTCGCATCATTATTTACTAATAGGGCAATATCATATCGTGTGGATAAAGGATTTGACCATCTCGGTGTCTATCTATCCGTTGGCGTGCAGAAGATGGCTCGCTCGGATTTAGCAAGTTCAGGCGTTATGTTCTCCATAGATACCGAATCAGGTTTCAAGGACGCGGTTTTCATAACTGGTGCATACGGCTTGGGCGAGAACGTAGTACAAGGCACTATAAATCCCGACCAGTTTTATGTATTCAAGCCGACACTAAAGGCGGGATTTAGACCGATAGTGGAGAAGAAATTGGGTGCGAAGAGAAAGAAACTGGTTTATAAAGATAAAGGAACCGGGACGAAACAGCAGAATGTAACTAAAGAAGAGCGAAACCGATTCATGCTGAGTGACGATGAAGTGCTCACATTGGCGAGATGGGCCTGCATTATAGAAGACCATTACGGCGGACCAATGGACATCGAATGGGCAAAGGATGGGATAACAAATGAACTCTTCATCGTTCAGGCGAGACCAGAAACGGTACATTCACAGAAGGATTTTGCGATCTCCGAGACGTACGTGCTGGAGGAGGAAGGTACACTGCTTGCTCAAGGCGAGGCGGTGGGACACAAAATCGGATATGGTGAAGTAAATATAATAGAGAATCCAAAAGACATCCTAAAATTCAAGCCCGGGCAAGTTCTGGTAACTCATATGACCGACCCAGACTGGGAGCCGATAATGAAAATAGCAGCTGCTATTGTCACGAACAGGGGTGGAAGAACCTGCCACGCCGCTATAATTTCAAGGGAACTGGGAACACCATGTGTTATCGGAACAGATAATGGTACAAAAGCACTAAAGGGTGTAAAAGATGCCACTGTAGATTGCTCCGAGGGTATAGGGCAGATATACGAAGGCAAGTTGAAATATCGTGTGGACAAACTGGCTCTAGACACCCTTCCAAGACCTCGTACTAGGATAATGATGAATGCTGGAGTTCCGGAAAATGCATTTGTTCAAGGTCAAATTCCCAATGACGGCGTTGGTTTAGCCCGCGAGGAGTTCATAATCAATTCTTATATCGGCATACACCCCCAGGCACTGATAGAGTATGAGAAATTAAAGCGGATGGCGGTAGAGGACAAGAAAATAGCGAGAGTAATTAAAGCGATAGACGAGCGAAGCGCATCATATGAGGACAAGGTGCAATTCTTTATTGACAATTTAGCGATGGGTATAGGTAAGATAGGAGCGGGATTTTATCCTAATGACGTGATAGTGCGGTTTTCCGATTTCAAGACAAATGAGTATGCCAATCTGATAGGGGGATATCTCTACGAGCCTGAGGAGAGTAACCCGATGATCGGTTGGCGAGGTGCGTCTCGTTATTACGATGATAAATTCAGACCCGCATTCGGATTAGAATGCGAAGCGATAAAGAAAGTTAGGGAAGAGATGGGGTTGACCAATGTAAAGGTAATGGTTCCGTTTTGCAGGACGCCAGAAGAAGGTAAGAGAGTAATAGAGACGATGGCGAGTTTTGGCTTGAAACAAGGCGAAAAGGGACTGGAAGTGTATGTGATGTGTGAGGTCCCCTCAAATGTCATTTTAGCAGATGAATTTGCAGAAGTATTTGACGGGTTCAGTATAGGGTCGAACGATCTGACACAGCTAACACTTGGTTTGGATAGGGATTCCGCCCTCGTTGCACGCTTATTTGACGAGAGGAGCGAAGCGGTGAAGCGGTTAGTGAAGCATGTCATAAATGTTGCACATGCACACGAGCCGAGAAGAAAGATAGGTATTTGTGGCCAGGCGCCGAGCGATTTCCCTGAATTTGCTGAGTTTCTTGTTGAATGTGGTATAGATTCAATATCGTTGAACTCGGATGCGATAATATCTACGCGGTTACATGTTGCGGAAGTGGAGGCTAGAATTGATAAATCACAATCGTAGAGTAGATATAAAAGCCCAAATAAATTCAAAACAAACAGATATAGGTATGTAAGTTAAGGCGAAGCAGGATAAAAGAAAGATGTATACAAAGGTAAGTGCGATTGATGTAGTAAGAGTGCCGCCTGAGAGGTTAGGGGATGATCTACGGGTTGTCGTGAAGGAAATGTTACAAGATAGACTGGAGGGGCGAATGGATAAAAAGCTGGGGATGTTCATTGCAATACAGGACATTGTGGATGTAAAAGAGGGACGGATAATGATCGGTGACGCAGGCGTCTATTATGAAACGATCTTTGATGCACTCGTTTTCAGGCCCAAAATGCAGGAGATAGTAGAAGGGGCCGTGGTAGAGATAGTAGAATTTGGCGCTTTTGTGGAGATAGGTCCCTTAGATGGTTTGTTACATATCAGCCAGATTACTGATGAATACATCTCATATGACGAGAAGGGTGCGAAACTCGTCACTAAGGATACTAGTAGGACATTGGGTGAGGGAGATAAGGTACGTGCAAGGATAGTTGCAATTTCGCTAAATGAGCGGGACCCAGGTGATAGTAAGATCGGGTTAACAATGCGGCAGCCGGGCTTGGGTAAATTAGAGTGGCTAGAGGCTGACGATGCAGAGGCTGAGGAGAAGAAGAAGGTGGATGCGGAGAAGGCGGAGAAGAAGGGGGAGGATTAATGGAAAAGGCATGCCGAGATTGCCATAGGATAGTGGAAAGTGGAAAGGTAGTATGTGTATGTGGCTCTAATTCAGTTAGTGGTGACTGGAGTGGGTATGTGGCGATTATAGATGTAGCAGAGTCCGAGATAGCGAAGAAATTGGGCATAACGAAAGAGGGGCGATATGCATTGAAGGTAAGGTGAATTAGAGATATTAATCATAATAATGTAGTAATAGTATTATAGGGAGAAGAGAAAGATATGGAGATAGAGATAACAAAAGAGGCCAATAATCAACTGTTGATGAGAAAGGAAGTCTTCTTTAGACTGAAGCATGAGGGAGCTTCACCGGGCAGAGCAGAAGCGCGTAATGCATTAATAAAAGAGCTTCGGAGCACTCAAAACCTTCTTGTAATCGATAGGATGAAAACGGAATTTGGGAAGAGGGAAACGGTTGGCTACGCAAAGGTGTATGAAAGTGAAGATAGGTTGAGGGAAGTAGAGCGAGAGCATATATCAAAAAGAAATTTTGGTAGCTTGGGCGAGGGCGAAGTGGAAAAGGAAGATGCAAAAGTAGTAGAAACGGAAGATGCGAAAGTAACAGAAACTGAAGTGGCAAAGGGAGGAGAATAAATAGATAAAAATGGCTGCAATACATGAGTTTTACGAAGTAGTAAGTGGAAAAGGAGGCGTTAAGTTACGCAGGAAGCGGAAGGCATGCCCAAGGTGTGGCACAGGCGTGTTTTTAGCAGAACATGCAGACCGATATTCCTGCGGGAAATGTGGTTATACAGAGTTCCGGAAGAAATAGCTATCACCATATTTCATGGCTGACTCACTGGAGTCCACCGACCAGTATCTTCTGCACTCGCATATGCGGTGCATACTCAGAGACCGGGACCTCCTGGCCATCTTTGCCACAGAATCCTATTGTACCCTGCATTTTATCATTCCCTATGGCATCTATGTTCTTCAATACATCAAGGGTCCTACCGGAAAGAGAAACGTTCTTCAATCTCTTAGTAAGCGCGCCATTTTCTATCATGAATGCCTCTTCCGCACTGAACTGAAACTCACCCCTTACTGTATCCACCTGCCCTCCGCGCATACCCTTGGCGTAGATCCCAAACTGTATATCTGCTTGCATATCTTTAAAATCCCAATCGCCTTCTTCAATAACGGTATTACTCATGCGGACCAAAGGGACTTCCGAATAGTCAGCGGCTCTTGCATTTGGGGTTGGCATTGCATCTAACCTGCCTGCAGTCTCCCGAGTGTGTAAATAAGAGACCAAAACACCGTCTTTTATTATTTCTGTTCTCTTTGATCGTGCACCCTCATCGTCATATTTGTAATATCCATGTGAATTCTCGATGGTCGGATCGTCAGCAACCGTTAGACCTTTGTACGCTATCTCATCGCCTACTCTACCCTCTAGTATAGATTCACCGTATAATACGTGGTCGGCTTCTGCGGCATGCCCGAGCGCTTCGTGCATAAAGACACCGCTAAGTTTGTTGTCCATTATCACAGGTAACTCACCACCGGGTGGCAGTTCAGCATCAAGCAGCCTAACCGCTTTATCCGCAGCCTTTACGCCCAGAAGCTCGGGGTTTGCCCCTTCTATAACTTCAAAACCCGCCACAGCACCTATGCTCTCTCTCCCCTCTTGCAGCAGGTCTCCCTTCTTCGCGACAGCATGCACACGCATAAAAACCGCCGGCGTTTCTGTTACTATATAGCTGCCATCGGAATTGGCATATATCTTCTCCTCGTAGCCATCGAAATATGAGATGGAGACGCTTTTTATGAGTGTGGAGTGTTTCTTCGCCGCTTTATACACATCTTTAACTATCTCCTTCTTCGCTTCTATGCTGACATCATCAGGGTTTATCTTCGGCTTCAGTTTATAATAGTCGTTTACGGGCTTTGTATCGGCTATTGTTATGGTTTCCGTCTTCTTACTTGATTCTGATAGCGCTTTACTGATCTTAAAGGCGTCTTCAAAGCTATCTCTCAGCTTGGGTATTGAGATCTCGTTGGAGGAACAGAATCCCCATGAATTGTTATAAAGTACCCGGATGCCCATGCCCTGGTCTATGCTGTAGCTCATCTCTCTGAGTACATCATCTCTTAGGTCAATAACAGTTGCGTAACTCTTTTCCAGGCGGAGATCAGCGTATCTCGCATTTTTTGTTACTACTGAATCAATTGCCTTTTTTATCTCTTCTTCCATTTTTACATCAGAAACTTTTCTTTCAAAAAGTTTTAAAAGCTTTACCAAAAACCTTTTCTTAGAAAGAAAAGCATTACTAAAAGAAATAATGTGCTTTATGTACCATAAAGAAATATAATTTATTTACTGTGGCAATATAATTAATTTGAATGGGGTCGTAGCTCAGACTGGGAGAGCGCTCGGCTGAAGACCGAGTTGTCCCGAGTTCAAATCTCGGCGGCCCCACTGACGCTTGAGATGAAGAAAGAATTAAAGATAGTGGCAATCAAAAATGGAACCGTCATTGACCATATTACAGCGGGGCAGGCGCTAAACGTGTTGAAGATATTGTCGATAACAGCGAGGACAGATGCGGTTTTAAGCGTTGCGATGAACGTACAAAGCAAGAAGATGGGCAGGAAGGACATAGTAAAGGTGGAAGATAGGGAATTAAAGCCAGAAGAAGTGGGTAAAATCGCGTTGATTGCGCCAAATGCATCCATAAACATAATCCGTAATTCTGAAGTGATAGCAAAGCATAAAGTATATCTTCCCGGATCAATAGAGGGTATTATAAGATGTGCAAATCCCAATTGCATATCCAATGCTGAACGGGAGCCGGTTATATCAAAATTCGTTACTGTGGGTGCGAATCCGCCTCGGTTCAGGTGCTTCTATTGCGAAAGAATGATAGATGATGTATCAGGATATCTATAATTCTTTTGTATTGCATATAACGTATAACTTTTACAGATTTAATTTAGGACGCAGATTTACACGGATTTACACGGATTTGATTTCTTCTGCGTTAATCTGCGTTAATCTGTGTCATTAATTGATTTTATTTAGTTTGTTCTTAGAATTTATATAACTTGAGTCCCGTAATAAGAATAGAAGAAGTATAAAAGCAGAGAAGTAGCAGGATGGGCCGGTAGATCAGTTGGAAGATCACTCGCTTGGCGTGCGAGAGGCCTCGGGTTCAAATCCCGACCGGTCCATTATGACAGGGGCAGAAAGGGGACCACACCCCTCCTTGAGGATTACAGGAACAAAGAGTCAATCTCTGCAGGGTAAGAAGATAGTTTTAGGTGTTACGGGCTCTATCGCAGCGATAAAGACTGTTGAGCTCGCACGGGAATTGATAAGACACGGTGCAGAGGTATATGGTGTGATGAGTGACGCGGCAACAGAAATAATACATCCTTATACGCTTCATTATGCTACGGGGCACGAGGTGATAACGAAATTAATGGGAAATATAGAGCATGTAGAGTTTTTAGGTATGGAAGGCTCAGCAGACCTGTTTATCATCGCGCCGTGCACGGCAAATACAGTCAACAAAATCGCCACGGGCGTATCGGATACGCCAGTAACGGCATTTGCAACCACTGCTTTCGGCTCGGGATTCCCGATCCTAATAGTGCCAGCAATGCATGAATCTATCTATAGGAGCCCTGTTCTGATAGAGAACATGGAGAAATTGAAAAGGCTTGGTGTTACCGTCATAGGCCCTAGAATAGAGGAACGGCTGGCAAAAATCGTAGCGATTGATGATATACTGCTCGCCGTTGAGCGTGTCCTGTCGCCAAAGCGACTTGCAGGAAAACGAATCCTCGTAACTAGCGGACCCACCATTGAGCCAATAGACCCGATAAGAATCTTAACGAACCGAAGTTCCGGTCGAACCGGGAAGGAACTAGCAAAAGAGGCATATAAGCAAGGTGCTGATGTCACCATTATACATAACAATGAACTGAAGCTACTAGGGATAAAAGAACTCAAGGTCGAAACTGCACGTGAAATGATTGATGCGTGCATGAACGAGCTCCAAAGTGGATATGACGTGCTTATTTCCGCTGCTGCCATAGGTGATTTTACGGTTGATCCGTCAGAAGTAAAAATATCATCTGGTGGTGATTTACATCTGCATCTCTCGCCTATTCGGAAATTAATAGAAGAGGCGCGGAATGAATTCCCTGAACTTGTCATTGTGGGATTTAAAGCGGAAACGAACGTTTCTGAGGCGGATTTAATAGAAAAGTCGAGAAAAAAGATGGCTGATTATAAGCTCGAGATGGTTGTTGCAAATGACGTTGGCAGTGGCGGGATAGGGACAGAGGAGAACGAAGTATATATAATGCGAGAAGGCGGGAAAGAGATAAAGCAGGTGAAAGGAGCGAAAAGGCGGATTGCCGAGGAGATACTGAGTGAACTTTCTCTTTTAAAGAACGGCAAATAAAAAATTGAGGGTGCGTGGTTCAACCACGCACTTGCTACATTTGTACATCTCTGTTTGTTCCGATCTGATTTTTATGTTCAGCCTCCAAATCCTGGTCCATGACCCTGCTTGTGTGAGCCCTTATTGCCGCGGAAACCATGGCCATCTCCATGCATAAATCTTGGGCCGATTGAATCTGTGATGTTGTACTGGTCAGAGATCTGCTGCCAGAACTCTTCCGCTTCCTGTTTTTGAGCCTGATGGAACACCTGCGTGGCATTTCTTTGACCCTGTCGGAACTCATGTATCTGTTGCTGTACCTCTGTTCGTTCCTCATCAGTCAAATTGCTCAACGGACCCTCCGGACAGGAGAGATTATGCTGGTCACAGATCTGCTGTCGAAACTCTTTCGTGTCATTTCTTTGACCCCGCTGGAACATCCGCATCTGCTGCCGTACATCTGCTCGTTCCTCGTCAGTCAAATTGCTTAACGGACCACTTGGCAGGGAGAGGTTATACTGGTCACAGATCTGCTGTTGGAATTCATGCATCTGCTGCCGCACATCATCCCTTTGCTCTTCTGTCAACTGGTTCATCCACCCTGCGCCACCGAACCGCTGATGACCCTCAGCAGGTGCTTGCATGCCGAACGGTTTTTGAGCGGATATGACACCAATGGAACACGCTATCACTGCCAGAACTAAAATACTGCCGATTATTTCTCTTCTCATCTTTTCGCTTCACCTCCTATTTTTTTATTTTTTTGGGGTGTGTTTACACAGTCCTATATTGGAATAACCCTTTTTAAGCTTTTGTTTTCGCCCAGATTATACCCAAATCTCACCCAAATTTGCATTACAGTTATATGAGTTCAAAAGCATCCAGAAGCTCATTCAAATCGCTTATAAGGAACTCATCATTTCCATTGACCGCAGGCATTGCATCTCTGGACCTATCTAAATAATACGCAGTAATACCAATTCTGCGTGGATTGAGAAAATCAAACACAAAATGGTCGCCTGTATGAACAACCTCTTGCGGCTTCACATCCAGAATCTCGCATACCTGTGCATAATGGCCATTTGATTTCTTCAACTCGCCGAAATCAGACGTTGCCGAGAATACATGAGAGAAGTATTTCCTTATTGGTTGGATTTGGAAGTCAATGAATTCTGTTGCCGCATTGGAATTTACCACCAGCACATATCCTGCTTCTTTCAGCACTTTCAAAACGCTTTCGACCTCGGTATATATCTTCACTTCAGCCTCGTATTTCTCGAATAGCTTTTCGTATGCTATTTTCAAGTTGAACTTCCGCAGCCAGAAACGTATATTATACCATTCTATCCGGTTCTCGCCTATATTGTCATATTCTCGCTTTACAAATTCAAATGCATGTTCAAAGCTCAACGCGTGCTTCGCGGCGTATGCTTCCGGAATACCTCGTAGCCAAACACAATCTGCAAATTCCTGGCTCACTAACGTGCCGTCTACATCGAACGAGAAGACTTTTATTCCGCTATCCATCCGTAATTTTTTTTTCCATCAGCACTTCGCCTAATGCCCGTATAGCCATTGACACTTCCTGCTCGGTTATATTCCCCATAGTTGCCATCCTGAATATCTTGCCTTTCAGGTTCTCCTGTCCGCCAGCCACAATTACGCCTTTTCTTCTCATACCGCCTTTGAGTTGTTCATCTGAGAAGCCAGAGGGCATGTTTATCGCGGTAACAGTATTAGAATACTCACTTACTTCGTTCAACTGCGGGAACAAAGAAAGTCCCAAAGACGTAACTGCTGTCCTAACCATTGCAGACAGCATCCTATGCCTTTCTGTCCTTTTAGCCATGCCCTCTTCGATTATCACCTCTAAAGCTTCATGAAGTGCGAAGAAAAGCGGCAAAGCGGGCGTATAGGGCGTCTGTTTCTTATCTAAACTCTTCTTATAAGCAATAATGTCCATGTAATACGGCCTTTTTTTATTCGCACGCATTAGGTCCAATACTTTATCGCTAACAGAAAGTGCGGATAATCCGGGTGGTGCACCCAAACATTTCTGCGATCCCACAATAGCAATGTCCACCCCGAGCTGGTCCACAGGGACATCATTACCTCCTATGGATGTGATACAATCGAGCACAAAAATGGCATCATGCTTCTTCGTCAGTTTCCCCACTTCCTTCGCCGGGTTGAAAATACCCGTGGATGTCTCGTTATGTACCATCGTCACCACATCGGGATTACTTTCCAGGGCTACATTTACCTTTTCTAATTCTATTGGACTCCCCCAGTCGAAGTTAACGACCGTGACGTGCTCAGTATATCGCTCTGCGATCTCGTAAAACCGCTCACCGAATTTGCCATTTGCTATGCACACTACGCTTGTTTCATTATATACTAAATTGGCTATTGCCGATTCCATAGCGCATGTTCCCGATCCGCTAAGCGGGAAGAGGTCATTTCTCGTTTTGAATATTGCCCTTAAATTCTCTACTACCTCTACATAAAGCTGTTTGAACTCATCGCCTCTGTGCGGTATCATTGGTTTTGACATCGCATCACGGATGCGTGGCAGTACAGGCACAGGTCCCGGAATCATTAACAATTCTTCTCTCATTTTGCTATATTCTCCAGTTCTATTATAAGTATATAAAAGTCGAATATTTAGGTTTTGTTTTATAATGATGAAATAACAAATATATGGATGAAGAAAGGGTGATGACGGATAAAGAAGAGAGAGAGGCGTCAGCAATATTGCGGGTAGCTGAGGCGTACCACAGAGACGCCGGTAGAGGGATAGCACGACTAGAGACGGAAACGATGCGAAAGCTTGGGCTTATACCAGGTGACGTGGTAGAAATCGAAGGAAGGAGTGTCGCCACTGCTATTGTCCATCCTGGATATTCACCCGACATTGGTAAGTCAATACTGCGTATAGATGGGAATATAAGGAGCAATGCAGGCGTCGCCATAGATGACAAGGTGAGGCTGCGGAAGACGCGGGTGAAAGCGGCGAAAAGGATCACGCTTGAGCCCACCCAACAGGTAAGAATTGCAGGTGGTGAGCGTTATTTATTGAGCCGATTGAAAGGCGTGCCAATTACTAAAGGTCAAATTATAAGGGTTGATATGCTTGGTAATCCCGTCTCTTTTGTTGTTACTAATACCGTGCCCTTAGGCACGGTGATCCCAAATATAGAAACCGGAATTCTACTTCGTAAGGCGCGGGAGGAGAAAATAGGCGTTCCTCGCGTGGCTTATGAGGACATCGGAGGACTAAAGCGGGAAATAGGACTGATACGGGAGATGATAGAATTACCATTAAGGCATCCGGAGCTGTTCGAGCGATTGGGGATAGAGCCACCAAAGGGTGTACTCCTGCAGGGGCCGCCGGGAACAGGAAAGACACTGATAGCAAAAGCAGTTGCAAATGAGACGGATGCTAATTTCTATTCTATTTCAGGACCGGAAATAATGAGTAAATTTTATGGTGAAAGTGAGCGTCATCTGCGGCAGATATTTGAGGACGCGGAAAAGAGCGCTCCGTCCATTATATTTATCGATGAATTGGATTCAATAGCGCCGAAGAGAGGCGAGACAACGGGTGAAGTGGAGCGAAGGGTAGTAGCTCAACTTCTATCGTTAATGGATGGTCAGGAATCAAGAGGACAGGTAGTAGTAATTGGGGCCACAAACAGACCAAATGCGCTTGACGAAGCTTTGAGAAGGGGCGGTCGATTTGATAGAGAGCTAGAAATAGGTATTCCAGACAGGAACGGGCGTGACGAGATATTGCAAGTGCATACACGTGGAATGCCACTGGCGGAAGATGTGAACCTAAAAGAAATCGCGAATTTCACGCACGGGTTTGTCGGTGCGGACATTGCCACTTTATGTAAAGAGGCCGCTATGCACGCCCTGCGTAAAATACTGCCCGAGATAGATCTGGAGCAGGAGATACCGCCGGAAATGGTGGAAAAGCTGGAAGTAACAATGGATGATTTCAATGAGGCGTTAAAGAACACAGAGCCTTCCGCACTCAGGGAAGTCTTTGTAGAAGTGCCAAATGTGAAGTGGGAAGACATAGGCGGCTTGGAGCGTGCGAAACAGGAATTGAAGGAGGTTGTGGAGTGGCCACTCAAATATCCTGATGTTTTCTCGCAGTTAAATACAAAGCCGCCGAAAGGCGTCCTCTTGTTCGGTCCGCCGGGAACAGGGAAGACAATGCTGGTGAAAGCGGTAGCGAATGAGAGCGATGCGAATTTCATTTCGATTAAAGGTCCTGAACTGCTTTCAAAATGGGTTGGCGAGTCAGAGAAGGCAGTGCGTGAGATTTTCAGAAAAGCAAAGCAATCTGCACCTTGTATTATCTTCTTAGATGAGATTGATTCAATCGCGCCTATCCGAAGCGCAGGTTTAGACTCGCATGTAACAGAACGGGTAGTTTCACAGATATTAACAGAAATGGACGGATTAGAGGAGTTAAAGGATGTGATGATCATAGCAGCGACAAACAGACCGGATATAATAGACCCGGCATTACTGCGGCCGGGGAGATTGGATAGGTTAATATATATACAATCGCCGACAAAGGAAGCGCGGGAGGCCATATTTAAGGTTCATTTAGCCGGGAAGCCATTAGGGGCGGACGTAAGTAGAGAAGAACTTGCGAAAATGACGGAGGGTTATGTCGGGGCCGATATAGCGGGAATAGTAAAAGAAGCAGTAATGGCTGCTTTACGTGAGTTCGTCACTCCGGAAATAACTGAAGAGAAGATTAAAGATATACTGGAGAACATAATAGTAATGAAGAAACATTTCGAATCGGCAATTAAGAGCATGAAGCCAACAACAACGGTTAAAGCGCAACAGGAGTTCGAAGAGCGAGCGGAAGATTTGGTGCGACATGCTTATGCGTAAACAAACGAATGAACGATAATAGGAGAAACAGATAAAAATGGGACATCAGAAAAGAATAGCAGCACCTCGTAGCTGGAAGATAAAAAGGAAAGTATCGTACTGGTCGGTAGATCCAGTACCAGGGCCGCATCCAAAAGATAGAAGCATGCCTCTGCTTCTGCTCGTGAGGGATCTGCTGAAGTTAGCGGACAATAGTAGAGAAGCGAAGAGGATATTGAACGAAGGCAATGTAGTGGTCAATGGGAAGGTAAGGAAAGAGCATAAGTTCCCTATTGGTATCTTTGACATTCTTTCCGTACCAAAGCTAAAAGCCCACTATATGGTTCTTTTAGACAAGAAGGGTAAGTTGTCGCTGATAGAAATAGACGAGGAAGCGGCATTCAGGAAATTATGTCGGGTGGACGGCAGAACGATGATAAAAGCGGGGAAGCGGCAATTGAACTTGCATGATGGTCGGAATATCCTTCCAGGCGAGCGAAATGAGGAGATAAAAACACACGATTCGCTGATGATTTCCGTGCCCGATAACGAGATATTGCAGCATTTTGCATATGAAGCCGGGAATAAAGCGGTAGTGATAGGCGGAAAGCACTCAGCGGAGACAGGTGAAATAGAAGAGATAAGGAAGACGAAAAGTTCTGATCCAAATGTTGTACGGATAAAACAGGATGAACGGAGTTTCGAGACCATAGAGGATTATGTCTTCGTGGTGGGTAAGGAGAAAATAGAGATACCGGGCGTGTAGAACGGAACATATACGGTATATAAAGAAAGGAGCGAATGTGAAAAAATGGCAGCAGAATCGATGAGAAGGATACAAGTGGACAAAGTAGTGATAAACATGGGTGTGGGCGAAAGTGGCGAGAAGTTAGCAAAAGCGGATAAACTTTTGGAGCGTATTGTGGGTCAAAAACCAATTAAAAGAACGGCTAAGAGGTCCTTACAGCCACTGAGCATAAAAAAAAGGTGAAGCTATTGCGTGTAATGTCACGCTACGAGGAGCACGAGCTGATGCTTTCCTCAAACGATGCTTTAAAATACAAAATAAGCTCTATAAGAGTCAGCTTGACACACTGGGTAATTTCTCCTTTGGTGTTGAAGAGCATACCGACTTTGGCTACCGTTACGAGCCTACGGTCGGTATATTTGGGATGGATGTTTCAGTCGCGTTAAAAAGGCCGGGGTATCGAATAAAAGAGCGGAAGATACAGAAGAAGAAATTGCCAATGAAGCAGAGGATAAACAAAACGGATGTCATTGCTTTTCTCGAAGCGGACTACGGCGTGGAAATGATGGAGGATTAACCCTGAGATTTCATTTCGCACATCGCTTTTCTTTTTAAGAAAAGGTTTGATCTAATGCATATCGGAGTCATCACATGTGAGATATTAAGAAAAGAAATAGGGGCGGTTATTAGAAGAGCAGGCGTAGACAGGATATTCTTCTTGCTGCCGGAGCCGAATAATTTAGCGCTGACTATATTAACTAAGAAGGTGAACGAGCGATTTTCGAGTGAGTTCGTGGAAGAGGCAAGAACAAAATCAAAATTAAAATTAAATGTAAAAGAGAAAACAATTACGGGAATAAAGAAGGAAATTCGTGCGGATAACATCAATGATTCGGTGATTATTCGTGTATTGGAGTTACAATCGCATGATTACCCGGATAAACTACTGGCTGAGATAAAAGCGTGTCTAAAAACGATGAGCTCCGTAGTGGATTTTGTCATATTGGGGTACGGGCTCTGTGGCAATACAGCAAGAGAAATGGAGCGTGTAATAGAAAACGTAGAGGTTCCAGTAGTAATACCGCGCGATAAAACAGGGGCAATACTGAACAATTGTATCGAGATTGCACTGGGAAAGGAGAAGGTGCAGGCGCTGTTACGGGAAGAGATAGGTACTTTTTTCATGACGCCCGCAGGTGCAGCAATAATAAAGGAGCCACAGGTGATTTTAGAATCTTCTGTTGGTATTATGGCCGGGAACAGTAAAATAAGTGCTGCCAGTGACACACGCAGGATAATAAAAATCATGCAGAACCATTACCAGAGAGTGGTGAAGATATGCTATAGTGAAGCGGATGAGGACGATCTAGAATACCGAAAGACCGTTGACAAATTCGCTTCGAAGTTTGGGCTCGAGATAAAAAACGTAAGGGGGTCATCAAGACTCGTACTCGAAGCATTGGAAGAAGGATTGGGAATATAGATGGGAGATGGTAGATGATTAGCATAACGGGCATGAGGCGATGCGAGGGTGGATAAGGGGATTCAGGCGGGCTGATTTGGGTGCGATTTTGAGGATAGAAGCGAACGCATTCCCGAAAACGCCATATGACCGAGTTACGTTTTTGTATTTCGCATCTGCATATCGCGATAATTTCAGGGTATATATCGCGGGGCATGAAGTCGTTGGCTATATTATCTTTTATCCGGATGGGCATATAGTCTCTGTCGCAGTGCACGCGCGGTATAGGAGAAGTGGTATAGGGACGGAGCTAGTAGGTGTAGTTTTGAAGCGGACAAGGGGTGATGCGATTGTGGAAGTGCGTGAGAGTAATGAGGTGGCAAGGGCGTTTTATAGCCATTTGGGCTTTGCCATGCAGCGTATAATTCCTGGGTATTATGGCGATGAAGATGCAGTTGTGATGATAAACCCTTTTTCTAAAGAAAAAGGCTTTACCGAAAAAGGCTTGCGCAGCAAACTTTCTTTCACAAAGAAAGTTTGATCAAAGAAATAAGGTTTTTTTATTCATGCATGCAAAGGGAAGTTTATAGACTAAAAATGTACAAGTTGAGATTTCATGGTAGGGGCGGTCAGGGCGCAAGAGTTGCCAGTAAAGTGCTGGGTACCGCGGCATTTTTGGATGGCTACTATGCTCAGGACTTCCCATTGTATGGTGCCGAGAGGCGGGGTGCACCAGTAGCTGCCTCTGCACGCATATCTGAAGAACCCATCATGGAACGAGGTGTGATAGCAGAACCAGATATTGTGATAGTCATGGACGAAACCTTGTTGCAAGATCCCTTGACGAAGCCCGTATTAGGCATTAAACAGGGCGGTATAGTACTTATAAACACTGCCCATAGCCCGGAGGAGGCGAAGGTTGAGTATAAAATCACCGCTCAGGTATTAACACTAGATATAACGAAGATTGGGCTTGATATGCTGGGCATGCCGATTCTTAGCACCCTTGCAGGCGGAGTTGCCGCCCGGATCGTTGGTCTTAGCGAAGATTCTTTAACGGATGCTGTGAAAAAAGTATTATCCGAGATCATAACAGACAAAAGACTTTTAGATAAAAACGTAGCTGCTGCACTATATTGTTTCAATGCCATCACGCCAGCAAAAATAGAACTAGAACTAAAAACTACTGACGCAATCAAAAAAAAGAGCTCTAAAGTTATCTCCGTACCGTTCGAACCTGCCACGGTCTCTAGTCCTGCTATAAACGCTACCGGCAATACGCCCTTGCGAATGACCGGTAACTGGCGCGTTTTTAGACCTGTCTGGAATTACGATTCCTGTACCAGATGTATGATCTGCGTTGCCAGATGCCCGGATGGCTGTATTTTAGTAAATGAAGACGGCTTTCCATATACCGATTACGATAACTGTAAGGGCTGCCTGATCTGTGTTGAGGAATGCCCCACAAATAGTTTAGGCAAGGTACGGGAGGTTCATGTGTGATTTCAGGAAGGAGATGTGCTCGTGAAATGAGAAAAGAGATGCTCACAGGCAATGCCGCGGCTGCATGGGGGGTGCGGTTGGCCGAAGTGGATTATATCCCCGTCTATCCTATAACACCCCAGACAGAGATTATCGAGACTTTGGCAAGGTGGATTTCTGATGGTGTTATGGATAGCAAGTACGTTACTATGGACTCCGAGCATTCGATGCTAACAGCAGCGGGATCTGCTTCTGCTACGGGCGCTCGTGCTTTTACGGCTACTTCTAGTCAAGGGCTTCTGTATGGTTTTGAGATGCTCTATGCAGTAGCCGGCTGGCGAGTACCTCTGGTGATGGCAAATGTATCGCGAGGCTTGTCCTCTCCGATTACACTCGAGCCAGACCATAACGATGTACTAGCAGCAAGGGACACGGGATTTTTGCAGATACATTGTGAGACCTGCCAGGAGGTTTTAGATTCTATCTTGATGGCATACCGATTGGTAGAGGACGAGCGGGTGCTGCTGCCAATTATTGTTAATCTGGATGGTTTTTATCTCTCGTTTACCCGAGAACCCGTAGAGGTGCCAGATGTGGAGCAGGTCAGAAATTTTCTACCGCTATATCAGCCGAAACACGCTTTCTTTAAGGCTAGTCAACCAATGGCCCAAAGCGCGGCAGTACTTGGCGGGTTAGGGTATTCGTATTTCAAATACCAGATGCATATGGCAAGTCAAAACGCGCTGGCGGTCTATAAAGAGGTTTGTGAGGAATTTGAAACTGGATTTGGTCGAAACTATGATACCATTGAAGGCTATATGCTGGACGACGCTGATTATGTTCTCGTTATGACCAACTCCTTCTCCACTCTCGGCAAGGCGGCTGTTAACAATGCTCGAGAAAGCGGAATAAAGGCTGGGCTTTTGCGGTTGCGGCTCGTACGGCCATTTCCTGTGGCGGATCTAAAGGCAGCAATCACCGGGAAGATGGCTGTTGCGGTCATAGACCAGAACATCAGCATAGGCAAGGGCGGGATTCTGCATTCGGAGATTGCTAGTTGCCTATACAATGAGAAACATAGGCCGCTCCTGCTATCGTTTATTGCCGGACTTGGTGGTAAAAACATAAGCCCTGACGAGTTTGAGTTCATCATCAATAAGACGGTTACGGGTGCGGATACAGAAGATGCGGGAACCGCTCAACTTATATACACCGATAAGGAATGGCAGGAAATGGAGCGATTAAAGAGGATGGCGGGAAAGGGGTGAAAGAGATGGTTATAGAACGTATAAAATCAATCAAAGGCATCCCGCCTGAAGAGAATATGCTCCCTGGCACTCCAGCTTGTGCGGGTTGTGGTGGTCTTTTGGCGTTGAGGCACTGTATGAAGGCACTGGGGCGAAAGACAGTAATAGTAAATGCAGCCGGTTGTTTCACGCTGCTTGCCATATATCCCTATACCCCATTTAAGAATTCATGGCTTTATACAGCAATGGCATCTGCACCCGCCGGAGCGCAAGGGATACGGGATGCGCTGGACATATTGATAAAAAAGGGTAGGCTCGATCCGGACGAGGATTTGAAGGTGGTTGTATTGACCGGTGATGGGGCTGCTTACGATATGGGTCTTTCTTCTACTTCGGGGGCTATCAACCGCAACCTCGACTTCTATTATATCTGTTATGATAATGAGGCTTATGGCAATACCGGCGTCCAGTGGTCAGGAGCAACACCATTTGCATCAAAGACCGGCACAACCCCACCAGGAAGGATAAGTCCCATAGGATCGGAACTTGCAAAGAAAGATCTCTTTGCAATTTGGAATAGCCACAAGCCACCCTATCTTGCTACCATCTCGCCAGCCCACCCTGTTGATCTGATTAACAAATTTAAAAAGGCAGAACAGTACAAAGGCCCAAAACTGTTTATAGCTCTTTCTCCCTGCCCTCCTGGCTGGGGAATCGACTCGTCATACACGGTAAAACTCGCAAAACTGGCGGTTGATACTGGCGTCTGGGCACTAAAAGAGGCTGTTTTTGGTGTTGTTACTCATACTGTTGTCCCCAAAAGATTTAAGCCCGTGGAAGAATATCTACAAGTACAGGGGCGGTTCGCCCATCTCTTTAAACCTGTTAGGCAGGAGGCGGCACTGAATAAGATACAGGAGGGCGTAAATGAGTATTGGAACAGACATAAACTTCTTCTTTAACCCGAAAACAATCGCCGTTGTTGGTGCTTCACCAACCCCCGGAAAAGCGTCTCATATCATCTTGGAAAGCCTTAAGCGAATCGGTTTTAAAGGGTCTACATATCTAGTAAATCCTAAATATCCCTCTATTGACGGTTGCAAGTGCTACAGCTCAATGGCCGAGATAAAGGACGATATAGATGTGGCCATTATTGCACTACCTGCCTCTAAAGTGTTGGGGGCGCTGAAGCCAGTCGAAAATGTCAAGGGTGCAATCATTATCAGTGCGGGTTTCAAGGAGGTCGGGGATTCCGGGCGGCGGTTGGAAGAATCGCTAAAAGAGATTGTTGCGCGGAAAGGGATAAGGATCATCGGTCCAAACTGTTTGGGCATATATGATACTGTGTCCAAGATGGATACTTTTTTTATACCTGTGGAACGGGTGAAGCGGCTCAAAAGAGGCAGGATCTCTATACTTACTCAGAGCGGTTCTTTTGCTGAAATGATCGTGGATGAGCTGGCGTCAGAAGGTATTGGTGTCGCAAGGATTGTGAGTTATGGGAATAGAGTTGACGTTGGTGAGACAGAGTGCCTCAATTTCCTGGTTGATGATGATGCAACGAAGGTTGTTGTCTTATACATGGAATCGGTAGACGACGGAAGGCGGTTTGTAGAGGTGGCATCGCGATGCACAAAGAGAAAGCCCGTTGTTGCTCTTAAGGTTGGCAAAAGGGAGGCGGGAGTACATGCTGCCAGATCACATACGGGTGCAATATCCGGTAGGTATGAGCTATATAAGGCGGCATTTAAAAAGGCCGGGATAATTGAGGTGGACGGCTATGAGGGGTTAAAGGATGCCTGTAAGGTTTTGAACTCCTATGATCTGGTCGCAGGCAAAAAGGTTTTGATTATAACGGATGGTGGTGGTGTCGCTGTAACTATGGCAGATGCATGTGAAGATTTGGGACTTGAAGTTACTGGTCTTACAGAGGAAACGAGAAAACGCTTGAGCGCCAAACTGCCCGGTTACACTGCTACTGGTAATCCCATAGACCTGACCAGTAGTGTTACCGATGAGAATTACGTTATTGCCCTTGAGGAGGGCTTGAGGGACGAATACGACATTGTCATTGTAATTGTTCTATGGGGTCCACCGGAAATCACGGAACGACTGGTAGATAAGCTGAAAGAGATCAGAGACATATACAATAAACCGATACTCATCTGTAGTCCGGGTGGTAAGTTTACAAGGCGAATGGCAAAGCATTTCGAGGAGAAAAACGGTTTGCCTGTATTCTTTACACCGGAAAGCGCAGCCAGGGCTGCTGCGGTCTTAGCTGGCGGTAAGAGGTAAGTGCGGACAATGAAAAATGTAACATGTCAATAATTGATTTTATTTTGTTCTCTCAAAGTATCCTTAATTATATTTATATTGAATAATCCTATTTTATATCTAACCAAAAAGGTGTACAAGCAATGACCGAAGCAACAAAGAAACACCAACACACTCTGATCATTCTGAAGCCAGACGCACTGGTGAAATCATTGACCGGGAACATCCTCACCCGCCTTTTAGAAGCACGCCTGAGGCTCATAGGTGCAAAAGTTGTCAACGTATCGCGGGAACTTGTGGAGCAGCATTACGCGCATTTAAAAGACGAACCGTTTTTTGATGACCTTTATGAGTACTTTTCCGGTAAAACCTATGGCCCTGAGTATGAACGCGTACTTGTGTTTGTGTCCGAAGGGGTGGACGCGATCTCAAAAGTGCGAAGGATAGCAGGTGCAACGAATCCACTCGAAGCAGACCCAATATCCATCCGCGGAGCTTACGGTAGGATTAACAAAAAGGGCATCATGGAGAACGTTATCCATTGCTCGGACTCCGAGGAATCTGCAAAAAAAGAGATTCATCTTTGGTTCGATCCGGACGAGATTATTGGAGAAATCTACCCCACCAAAAAGGTCATTAAGAACAATTACGAAGTGATTGAATGGGCATAGTGCGTTCATGTGTCAATACGTGAATTTATTGATGTGATTAACACCACGAACTCAGCTTCGTCTTGGATTGCATTTTTATGAAAATCGGTGTAATCTTGTGGTTATAAAAGAGCTAAAACGAATTTGCGATTTTTCAGCTATCCACCAACTCTTTCACTTTCTGCGCTATATCCGCGGCATTCATAACGGATGTGCCAACAAGCAAAGCATCTGCACCCGCATCGAACATCCGCCTTGCATCTTCCGGATTATTAATTCCACTCAGAGCAACTAAAGGTACATCGTCCGGTATCTTCTGTTTAACTGCCGGTGCAATCGCCTCAAAAGTTTCCAAAGTCACTTCAAACGTATCTAAGTCGCGATTGTTTATGCCGATTAACGCAGATGATGAAATCTCCGTTAGATCGGCATCAAGAATCTTGTCTTTTGATTCGCGATCTATCTCGATAAGTGATTCTATACCCAGTGAGGCAGCTTTCTTTGCCAGCTCCTTCAATCTTGCCACAGTTAAGAATCTCGCTATTAATAATATCGCACTCGCACCGCAAGCATAGGATTCGTAGACCTGAAACGTATCGAAGATGAAGTCCTTTCTCAATACCGGCAGGTCAACATTAACTTTTACGGTTCTTAAATCGTCTAAACTACCGGAAAACGCCTCGTCTGTTAAAACGGATAGCGCACATGCACCGCCTTCTTTCATTTTGCTCGCAGCTTCTTCCGCCTCTATTACTACTTCGTTCTCTCCTGCTTTTAAGCCTCTTCGCTTTACTTCTGTAATGACAGGTCGTTTTCCTGATGCTTTAGCTGCTACTATTGCGTCTTTTATGCTTCTTCGTTCTTTCAGCTTTCCAATGGTCTCTCGTTTCCTATTTATGATTTCTTCTACCATTTTATCGTTGTATATAAAGTATAACTTCTACCTACAAATTTAATTTATGACGCAGATTTACACAGATTTTACGAGAATGAAGGTCCAAGAAGTCAGAGTTCTGTTCTCGGATTTCCGGTTCTGTGTCAATCTTGTGAACTCTCGTGGTTTTTTAGATTTGTTATACAAATACCGTTTTCACTGCGCAAACCGAATAAACGCCTTCAACTTCTCTGCCGCCTTCCCGTCTTCCAATACCCCCTTTGCAATTTCAAACCCCTCTTTTATGCTAGTTGCTTCGTCAGCAGCGAAGATAGCCGCTGCCGCGTTCAATAAAACAACATCCCGTTTCGCTCCCTTTTCTTTGCAACTCAATATATCCTGCAATATCCTCGCACTCGCTTTCCTATCACCACCTGCAATTGCTTCTGGCGATGCCGGTTGCAGCCCAAAATCACCGGGTTCTATGTAATACGAATCTATCCTGTCATTTTCCAGATGCGATACCTTCGTCCGCCCGGAGATAGAAACCTCATCCACGCCCGGCTCGCCATGCACCACTAACGCCTTCTTCAGACCCAATATACGAAG
Source organism: Candidatus Methanophaga sp. AG-394-G06 (assembly GCA_009903405.1). Classification (GTDB taxonomy): domain Archaea; phylum Halobacteriota; class Syntropharchaeia; order Alkanophagales; family Methanospirareceae; genus Methanophaga. Next base: position 688 of record PRCZ01000005.1, on the reverse strand, counting down.
CACTTTCGCTATCTTATCTGTTATTGCAGCATCGTAAACGCCAATGAGTTGATGCGTTGCATTTGCAGGATTCGTTAACGGACCCAGAATATTGAACACCGTCCTCATACCCAGCTTCTGCCTCACTTCCATCACGTTCTTCATCGCCTGATGGTGCAAGGGTGCGAACATGAACCCAATCCCTATCTTCTCGATGCATTCCTCTATCTTGCGAGGCGGTAAAGCCAGATTCGCACCTAATTCCTCTATTACGTCTGCACTACCACATTTTGACGTTACTGACCGGTTACCGTGTTTCGCTACGGGCACTACGCAAGCAGTGATGAACGCAGCAGTGGTGGAGATGTTGAACGTTTTTATCACATCGCCGCCAGTCCCGCAAACGTCCACGCTCTTCTCCACTTTCGGTTTTATTTTTAGTGCCATGTCGCGCATGACCCGTGCAAAAGCAGCTATTTCATCTTCTGTCTCGCCCTTCGTCCGTAAAGAGGCTAAGAACGCAGCAGTTTGTAGTTTCTCCGCTTCGCCGCTCATTATCGTTCGCATAGCAGCTTCTGCTTCTTCTGCGTTTAGGTCTTTCCTATCTACAACTTTGCCGAGATATTGTTCGAGCATTTTTTATTGTATATAACGTATAACTTCTACATATTTAATTTAGGACGCAGATTTACACGGATTTACACGGATT
>PRCZ01000059.1 GCA_009903405.1 Candidatus Methanophaga sp. AG-394-G06 | reverse complement strand
AGGTATTAGGCGAATTCGCTCTGCGTGGACTAAACCTTACGAAGATCGAGTCGCGACCTTCCAAGCGCGCATTGGGCGATTACATGTTCTATATCGATTGCGAAGGGCACTTAGGAGAAGCGGAGATGCAAGAAGCGTTAGAAGGCGTTAAAAAGAAAGCGCCAATGTTGAAAATTCTCGGGACTTATCCTATAGCCAGGAGAAAATGAAAATAATTGTTACCGGTGGAGCGGGATTCATAGGTTCGCATGTGGTTGATAGGTTACTAGACGCGGGACATGAAATTTTAGTCCTGGATAACTTAAGCTCCGGGAACGAGGGATTCATAAACCCGCATATAGACAAAGAAAATTTCCGGTTTCATAAGCTAGACCTCTTACATAGCGATATAACAGCCTTTTTTGACGGTGTTGATGCGGTTTGGCATCTTGCTGCGAATCCCGAGGTGCGGCTAGGTGCGGAAGATACAAGAGTTCATTTAGAGCAAAATGTAATCGTAACCTATAACGTGCTGGAAGCAATGAGGCTAAAAGAAGTGCCAAAAATTCTATTCACTTCCACTTCCACCGTTTACGGCGAGGCGCATATACTGCCCACCCCGGAAGAATATCCAACAATCCCCATCTCGCTGTATGGTGCCTCGAAACTTGCCGGCGAAGCTTTTATTGCTTCTTACTGCCATACCTTTGAGATGCAAGCCTGGTTATATCGGTTTGCGAATGTTATAGGCAGACGGTCCTCGCACGGTGTAATTTACGATTTCATCAATAAGATTCGATCCAATCCGAACGAGTTGGAAATCTTAGGTGATGGCAAACAAACGAAATCATATATCTACGTGGATGATTGCATAGACGCCATGCTTGTGGGCATAAGTTCAAAAGCGGGAGGAGATAAAAAGGTGAATATCTTCAATATCGGATCGGATGACATGATAAGCGTGACGCGAATTGCAGAGATTGTGTGTGAAGAGATGCACACCACGCCCAATTTCAAATTCACCGGCGGTAACAGGGGCTGGAAAGGTGATGTGCCCGTTATGTCGCTCGATGCGTCAAGACTAAATAAATTGGGCTGGAAGCAGAGGTATAATTCAGAAGGTGCTGTGAGAAATGCAACTAAGGATTTATTGGCGGTTCTCGGGACAATCACGAAAAAGTAAATAATATCCATCATGTTTAGTAAACATGCCAGCATATATTGCGACATACGAAAGTGGCGAGCTTGAAGAACGGATAGAGACGCTTGAGGAAATGCTAAACGAGTGCAAACTATGTCCGAGAGGATGTGGCGTTAATCGAAACAGGGGCGAGAAGGGATATTGCAACGCAGATAAAAATTTGGTGGTATCCGGCGTGCAGCCACATTTCGGAGAAGAGGATGTGTTAGTTGGAACTTATGGCTCGGGCACGATATTCTTTACTAACTGTAACCTTGGCTGCGTTTACTGCCAAAACTATGACATAAGCCACTTAGGATATGGACAGAGGATGACGGAGGAAGAACTTGCGATTCACATGCTCAATCTGCAAAAGAGCAGTTGTCATAACATAAATCTCGTCACTCCTACGCATTACACGCCGCAGATCGTGAAAGCGCTGAGAATAGCAATAGAAAAGGGGCTTCGGATCCCTATCGTTTACAATTGTGGCGGATACGAGGCAAAAAGCACCATTGAGTTGCTAGATGGTATCGTCGATATATACATGCCAGACATAAAGTATGGCGATGTGGAAAGTGCAAAGAGATACTCCAATGCACCCGATTATTTCACGGTCTGTAAAGAAGCGGTAAAGGAGATGCACCGTCAGGTAGGCGATTTAAAAGTGGATGGAGTAGCATGGCAAGGGTTACTGATACGGCATTTAGTGCTTCCAAACGGGTTAGCAGGCTCCGCGGAGGTTCTTAAGTTTATTGCTACCGAAATATCAACGGAATCCTATGTGAACATAATGCTGCAATATAGGCCTATGTATAAAGCGTACGAGTATAAGGAACTGAACAGAGGTATAAATATAAGTGAATACCAGGATGTAATAGATATAGCGAGTAAATTAGGCTTGCACATGGGATTTGAGCGGGTGTAGGGGGAAAGAAATAATGGGAGTGCCGAGCAAAATGCATAATATCCGGTTGGTGCAAATTCTACCTAATAATCCCCAATTGGAAACATAAAGCATCCATAAAAGTTGATTTATCTCTTCCTCGCTTATTACCCCGAATTTTTCCTTGTTCAGAACCAACTACTGGGTCAAGATTTGCGAGAAATATGCACCATCTATACTCCCTCTCACTCCCATCCGTCTAAATCAACTGCTTTAAAGTCCTCTGAGATCTCTATAAGGTCATCCAGAAATAGATCCTCCCTCATTGCTTCTTTTAGCTCGCTGATTTTCTGCTTAAAGCTATCATGCGTTTTTCTGATGATCAAAATCACTTCCGCTATCTCATTTTCAGGTATATACAGAGGCACCTTTATTCTTATCTCACGGTCTTTGGATACCCTTACTATTTGTTTGATTGCGTCCATAGTTTTATTATCAGCCTTTAATTTTTGCATTTCGCCTAATTTATGTAGGTATGCGCAATAATAAAAAAGAAGCACGGGCATAAATAACGTTTGAGGTATTGCAATGACAGGAAAAGAAAAGGATGAAATAAGGTTTTTAGGAACTGCGGGTGCGCGATTCGTAATGATAACACAATTTCGATCTTCTGCTGGCACTGTTCTTAGCTTAAACGGCACAAATATCCTTATAGACCCGGGTCCTGGCACGTTGGTTAGGTTTGCGTCCTGTAAGCCGAAGCTCAACCCAGCTAAGCTGCATGCTATTGTCCTGACGCATAAGCATTTAGACCATTCCAATGACGTAAACGTGATGATAGAAGCGATGACAAAGGGCGGATTCAAGCACAGAGGGGTGCTCCTCTGTCCAAACGATGCCCTAACAGACGAAGGCGATGCTGTTGTCTTGAACTATTCTAAAGGGCTTTTGGAACGGATAGAAGTGCTAAAGGAAGGTGGTACCTATACCGTTGGTGAAATCAAGATAAATACACCTAAAAGGCACGTGCATGGTGTGGAAACGTATGGGTTAAACATAGGGCTAAAAGGCGAAGAAGAGACTAAAGTATCCTTTATTGTGGATACACGCTATTTCGACGGTTTAGAGAATTATTACGGTGGTAAAGCGCTCGTGCTGAACGTAGTGATGTATCAAAGGCGAGAGGGAGTGGACCATCTATGCGTGGAAGATGCGAAAAAGATTATAGACGTGAAGCGGCCAAGAGTTGCAATACTTACGCATTTCGGGATGACCATGTTGAGAAATAAGCCATGGGCAATAGCGAAGCAGTTGAGCGACGAGACAGGTGTGGAAGTAATAGCAGCGAGAGATGGTATGAGATTTGACCTTGATACGCTTGGGTGACGTAAATGGCCAATATCGGGTTTTTGGATTTTGAAATTGTTTAGAGCTTAGGATTTATAATTTTCCTCTCCTCATTGCATTGTGCAAGTTCTTTAGGAGAAGAGTGAAGATCACTTCTTCTCGCCCTCTCCCGTCACATCATAATCGACATCAACGTAATCGCCTTCGCCCTCTCCCTTCTTCTCTCCTTTCCCTTTCTCTTCTCCCGCTTGCTTAGCAGCTTCCTCAGCAGCCATCTTCTGCGCTTCCTGATATACCACAGCAGAAACCTCGTGCAGTGCTTTCGTCAACTCACCCAAATCTGTTTTTATCTTTGCCATGTCCTTTGCCTTTAGTGACTCTTTGAGCTTGTCTTTAGCACGCTCTACATTCTCTTTCTGCTCTTTACTTATCTTATCGCCAAGCTCACTTATCGTCTTCTCCGAGGTGTAAACGAGCGAATCCGCTTGATTTACGAGTTCCACCTCTTCCTTCCGCTTTTTATCCTCTTCGCTGTATTTCTCACTCTCTTTCACCATCCGGTCTATATCATCGTTGGCAAGTTTTGTTGAGGCAGTTATACGTATAGATGCTTCTTTTCCCGTACCCATATCCTTTGCCGTGACGTTTAAAATCCCGCTTGTATCAATATCAAATGTGACCTCGATCTGAGGAATACCACGTGGTGCCGGTGGGATGCCATCTAAATGGAATCTACCTAGCGAGGTGTTATCTACAGCCATCGGCCGCTCGCCCTGCGAGACATGAATCTCCACGCTCGTCTGATTCTCTGCGGCAGTCGTGAATACCTGTGATTTCTTCGTTGGTATCGTGGTGTTTCTCTCTATCAGTCTAGTTGCAACACCACCCAGAGTCTCAATACTAAGCGTAAGGGGCGTAACATCAAGCAGAACTATCTCTTCCTTTACCTCTCCGCTAAGGATACCTGCCTGTACCGCAGCACCCCTGGCGACCGATTGCATAGGATCAACACCGCCTTCCGTTTTTTTACCCAGTATCCGTTCAAATCGTTCTTTCACTATCGGCATCCTCGTGGGTCCGCCGATAAGGATTATCTTATCTATGTCACCAGGCGAGAGCTTTGCATCGCCTAACGCGTTTCTTATTGGTTGCTCGAGCCTTTTCAGTGTCGGCGCTGCAAGTTCTTCTAATTTAGCCCTCGTGAGTGTCACCTCAAGATGCTTCGGCTCGCCACCCACAACGGCAATGAAAGGCAAATTAATAGTAGTAGAAACAGAAGAACTGAGTTCTATCTTCGCTCGTTCCGCTTCGTCTCGTATTCGCTGTGTCGCCGTAAGGTCGTCACTCAAATCCGCCCCTTCTTTATCTTTAAATCCCTTTATGAGCCAATTTATTACGGCCGTGTCCATATCAGTTCCACCCAGATGAGTATCACCGCTTGTAGAAAGTACCTCAAATACACCTTCGCCTACGTCCATGATAGTAACATCAAAAGTACCGCCACCAAAGTCGAGAACGGCAACCTTATATTCTCCACCTTTTCCAAGTCCATAAGCCATTGCTGCCGCAGTAGGCTCGTTTATTATCCGTTTTACCTCAAAACCTGCGATCTCACCGGCATCCTTGGTCGCCTGTCTTTGGTTATCATCAAAATAGGCCGGCACGGTGATAACAGCCGCATCCACAGCCTCACCTAAATACGCTTCGGCATCCGCTTTTATCTTTTGCAATATCATGGAGGAGATCTCTTGCGGTGTGAACTTCTTGTCTACGGTCTTCACATATATCTTCTCGGGACTCCCCATCCGCCTCTTCGCTTCTCTTACAGTACCTTCGGGATTAACCACCGCCTGCCTCTTTGCTGCTACGCCTACTAACCGC
>PRCZ01000058.1 GCA_009903405.1 Candidatus Methanophaga sp. AG-394-G06 | reverse complement strand
ATATAACCAAAAATATATAGGAAGTAGCATGATCCGTATTACACAGCTTGTTCATGGAAAAGGAACGGTTAGTGAAGCATTAAAGTACAGGGAGAAGTCTCCAGATCAGGTACCTAGCGAGCTATTGGCATTTGCGGAAACTCGTAGACCTATAATATTCTGGAATATCACGAATAAGTGCAATTTGGCCTGTACACATTGTTACATCAATGCCGGACCTGGCGTGGACATAAGCAACGAGCTATCTTTGGCGGAGGCGAAAGCGTTCATTGACGACCTTGCCGAGATGAGGGCCCCGTTGATCCTCTTCACCGGAGGCGAGCCGCTGATGAGGAATGATTTCTGGGAACTCGCAGGGTATGCAACGGAAAAAGGGTTAAAGAGCGCTATAAGCACCAATGGCACACTGATAACGAAGAAAGTCGCGGCAAGATTAAAAGCAGTTGGTATTGAGTATGTCGGTATCTCGCTCGACGGTGCAAAAGCGGAGACGCATGATGCCATGAGGAACCAGCCAGGGTGTTTCAAGAAGGTGGTGCAAGCATTGAAGAACTGTGCGGAAATCGATGTTAAAGCCGGCATTCGTATCACCATTACAAAGGACAATTATGAAGAACTCGAGAGTTTACTTGACCTTTCGCTCGAGTTAAACGTGCCCCGATTCTGTCTTTACTGGCTTGTTCCTAGCGGACGGGGCAAAGAGATATATGATATTCAGTTAGAGCCGGAAGAAACTGCTCGTGTCTTTGACTTGCTATACCAGCGAGCGTGCGATTTGGGCCCCGATAAGATGGAAATCCTCACTGTGGATGCGCCTCAAGACGGTATTCTTCTACTGAATAAACTGAAAGCGGATAATAATCCGGAATACGAAAATGCGTTGAAACTGCTTCAATATACCGGTGATTCTTGTAGTGCCGGCGATCGCGTTGCGAACGTTGACCCGACCGGTAATGTTTATCCATGTCAGTTCGCGCAGTTAGAGCAATTTAAAATCGGTAATATCCGCGAAAGGAAATTCAGTGAGCTCTGGAACGATCCTGAAAATCCCGTCCTTGCTGCATTCCGAGAGAAGACAAAGCTCTTGAAAGGCAAGTGTGGCTCGTGCCAATACAAGGAGTTATGCGGTGGTGGATGCAGGATACGGGCATATGCGCAAGATGGCGATATATGGGCTGAAGACCCGTTATGTCCGCTCGAGCTCGATAGCTAAGCTGGTAGTAGTTGGTATCTGTTTTTTGTAACTTTCTGTCACAGAGAGCACATAGGACACCGGGATACCTTTTTCGTACTCACAACTCCCCGCTCTGTGGCGGTCGTATAGAGTTCCAAATTACGCTTGCGGAGTAGTATAAAGAACAAAACCATGAAAAACAAAACCAAAACAACATTAATAATCGCAGGAATAGTTTTAGTAGCACTTTTACTAATTCTAATTGCTGGTTGCTTAAAATGCGGCGACGGAATCTGCCAGAGAGGGGAAGAAAGAAAAGGGAGTTGCCCGGAGGATTGCATAACTTCTCCCTCTAACACTCCTGTAAAAAGCATTAATTTCTTAGAAAATATCGGGGGTAGATTAGACCTTTCTAAAGAAGATGTCATTGTTTTTGATTCAAAAGGTCCTGATGGTTATTACGATGTTTATATGATGAACATGGACGGAACAAAAAGAAAATGCTTGACGTGTGACAAAGTACAGGTCCCGCAGAAACACAACGGCCAGCCAGCATGGCATCCAAGCGGTGATTTCATTGTTTTTCAATCGGTTGACCCCGAATTAAAAGGGTTGCCAAAAATATTGTCCGAACGAGAAAAGGTTCTGACTGGTCCTGGAGCAGGAGTTAATAACAACTTATGGTTAACAGATAAAGACGGCGAAAGATTTTGGCAGCTTACAGAAGTTGAAGATAAAAAAGGCGTACTACATCCTCATTTTTCCCATGATGGTAAAAAACTTATCTGGGCTGAAATTGTTGACCAAAAAGTAGAACCAAGCGGTGACTGGGTCATCAAAATTGCAGATGTTTTTATTGGCGAGAATAGCGCGAAACTAAAAAATATAATAGTGCTCAAACCGGGCAATATGCGCTTTTTTGAAACACATGGTTTTTCTGCAGATGATTCAAAGATACTTTTTTCCGCAACGCCAGATGGATATTATTCCAACCTTGATATTTATTCATATGATTTATTCACTAAGGAACTTAAACAGCACACCGGTCCAGATAGTGAATGGGATGAACATGCTCAATATTCACCGGATGGAAAAAAGATTGTTTGGATGTCAAGCAAAGGCATCTCTCAAAAAATCCAGCAATATAAGGTAAAAACCGACTACTGGATTATGGACAGCAACGGGGAAAACAAAAAGAGAATAACATTTTTTAATGACCGGCAAGCTAAAAACTATATAGAAGGCGGCGTAGCTGCGGCTGACAACGCATGGACATCTGATGGAAAAAAAATACTTGGATACATCATTGTCAGGGAGCACCAAGCAGATAAGAATGTTTTGATTGAGTTTGAAAATGGAGACGAACGACCTATCTGCGGCAACGGCATCTGCGAAGAAGGGGAAACTGCAGAGAATTGTCCAGAGGATTGTGAAAGCGTGAAATATAAACTAACCTGCATCTCAACTTATACTACAAATTGGCACTGGAGCAAATGCAGAGAATGCAAGCGAGGATATACATTAGATAAGTGCGAAACAAGAGGGCATATTATCTCAAGAGAAACTTGCGAGAAAAATTATAAGACAGAATGTTTAGAAAATCCAAAATGCGCGCGAGGCGATGAGGAAATAGGAAGAGAAGAATGTGGAGGAGAAAATAAAAAAACAGAGTGCAAAGTCAAAGGCCTTGAAGAGATTGGCGAGGGTTGCTTTCCTAAATGGTCTCCGGATGGAAGTTTGATTGCTTATACTAAAGAGAGTAATAATAATGATTATCAGATATACACAATGAAACCTGATGGAAGCGATATTAAGTGTTTAACCTGCGATAGACCAGGACTTGCAAATACAAGATGGAGGGGACAACCTTATTGGCATCCCAGCGGTGAATATATCATCTTTACCGCTGAGACCACGAAATATCCAAGAAAAGGAATAGGAACTACAGCCAGGCCTGGCATTGGCCGCAACCATAATATTTGGATAATGACTTCTGACGGAAGCAAATTTTGGCAAATAACAGATTATCCGGATAATTGGGGCGTGATAAGACCAAGCTTTTCTCACGATGGCAAAACACTATTATGGAATGAAGAATTTATGATGGAAAAGTATCCCCACGGCAAGCCGGGAGTAGATAAGCATCCCGGATGTTGGTGGGGGAGTGAAAATCAAAAATATAGAAAAGGAGAAGAACTTTGCGCATGGAGGATAAAATTAGCTAATATTTCTTTTGAAAGCAAAGAGCTAGAGATTTCTAACATTAGACACATAGACCCTCCAGACGGCTTCACTGTGATTGAGATAGCGGGTTTTATGCCCAATGATATAGGATTTATTTACTCCTATTGTGATATTAAAAAACAAGGAGGGAGATGTGTTTGGGGGGATATTTACACCAGTGATCTTAACGGCAGTATAAGTTCTTTCTGGCAATTAACTGACTCATTTCATGTGCATGATGAGAGTCCCGAATTCTCGCCAGACGGTAAGAAAATAATCTGGGCTACCTCAGCAGGAGGTGACCCTGGCGAAGGGGAAGAAGTGTGGTTGATGGATGCAGAGGGTGGCAATAAAATAAGACTAACATATTTTGCCGAGCCGAATCACAATGAATATGATCCAATTGGGAGACAAATCACAGAAATGACTTGGAGTCCAGACGGAAAAAATGTTGTTTTTGGTCATGTCAGTGATGAAAAAAGAGGAAGTCCGCATTTACCTTCAACTCTTTATAAATTAACTTTTAAGGGAGCTTGTGGTAACCAAATTATATCTCGACCGGTCTGCGGCAACGGAATCTGTGAATCTGGAGAAACCGCGGAGAATTGTCTATAGGATTGTAAAAAGATCTATAATGTAAAAAGCATCACGACAATTAAGGAAAAAGGTGGCAGGGTTGATTGGTCGCATTCTGGAAACAATCTTATTGCTTTTGATAAAGAAGATGATGATGGGTACTTTGATGTCTATATTATGAAACCAGATGGCTCTGACGAACAATGCTTGACATGTAATAAGAGTGAATTGCCGAAGCATCACATTGGCCAACCTGCTTGGCATCCTTCTGGAAAATACATAGTATTCCAGGCAGTTAATCCTGAACTTGAAATTTATCCTCCCTCCCACAGAGTAATAGAAGATATTGTCACTAATCCCGGAGGGGGAACAAATAATAATCTTTGGCTAATGGATAATGAGGCAACTAAGTTTTGGCAATTGACTAATGTAGAGGATGGTCTAGGTGTATTGCATCCCCATTTCTCAAAAGATGGTTCAATGCTTATCTGGGCTGAGAAAATTAGCTGGCAGGGGTATAAGTGGGGGCAATGGGTAATAAAGATCGCTGATTTTAATGCATCATATACTGATCCAACAATAAGTAATATTAGGACATGCCGACCAGAGAATCTGAAGTTCTACGAAACACACGGCTTTTTTCCTGACGCTACGAAAATCATTTTTACAGGATTAGAGCAAGATGAAGATGACGAAGCACTAGACATCTATATAATGGACATTTTTTCTGGTGATTGTAGTAAAGCGCAGATTCTGACAGATGGCAGTATAGATCAATGGGACGAGCATGCTCATATATCCCCTGATGGTTCAAAGATTGTATGGATGTCAAGCATGGATATTGATCAGGAAGTTGAACAATTCAAGTTCAAAAGCGACCTGTGGATTATGAATGCTGATGGGTCAAACAAGCAAAGACTTACATATTTCAATGACCCAGGTGCCTCTGAATATGTATCTGGGGGAATTGTCGTATCTGATTCCAGTTGGAATCGTGAAGGTAATAAGCTGGTTGTTTTTCTCATCGATAGAAGTGGAAAGGACGAACACAGTATTGTGATGATGGATTTTGAAAATGGAGACGAACGACCTATCTGCGGCAACGGCATCTGCGAAGAAGGGGAAACTGTGTCTTAACTGGATATTTATGAACTCAATTTAGAGTCCAATCAACTTAAAAGATTAACTGAAGTTCCAAATGAGTGGGATGAGCATGCTGATTATTCGCCTGACGGCAAAAAGATTGGCGCGCTCGTAGCATATGAAGGCTTTTTGGGAATGAAGGCAAAGATTGTTATGATAGAGTTTGAATAAATGGATAACTACAAGAAAGCATAATATTCAACTAAAATCAATTATTGATTTTGACACAGAAAGAATAACACTAAAACTTTTTTAAAGAAAGGTTTGTGTAAATCCGCGTCCTAAATTAAATTTATATGTAGAAGTTACACGGTATATAC
>PRCZ01000057.1 GCA_009903405.1 Candidatus Methanophaga sp. AG-394-G06 | reverse complement strand
ACATAGATTAACGCAGATTAACGCAGAAGAAATTAAAGCGGTGTAAACCAGTGTAAATCCGCGTCCTAAATTAAATGGGTAGAAGTTATAGTTTATATACCATGAAAATAGGTTTCCTCATCAACCCGATAGCGGGAATGGGCGGGTCTGTAGGACTAAAAGGAACGGACGGACTGGTAGAGGAAGCGCGGATAAGGGGAGCTAAACCGATAGCATTAGAACGAGCGAAGAAATGCATGGATGCGCTAAATACAGACCTTTTTATTCTCACTTGCTCGGGCGAGATGGGCGAAGATGCGGTAATAAAGCAGAGCTATGAAGTGGTATACTCGTTCGATGGAATGAGAACGAGAGAAGATACAAAGAACGCATGTAAGCTATTTTTGGATAACGGGGTAGAGCTACTGGTGTTCTGTGGCGGTGACGGAACGGCGAGGAATGTGTACAGCGTAATCGGCAAAGAAATCCCGATATTAGGTATCCCGGCGGGTGTGAAGATGCACTCAGCGGTATTTGCGATAACGCCAAAGAGTGCCGCGAAATTAGTCGAGCATTTTGCAAATGCCCAATCAGAATTGCGTGATGCCGAGGTAATGGATACTGATGAAGACGCATACAGGCGAAACGAGCTGCAGATGAAGGTATTTGGGTATGCACGCACACCCTATGAGCCGGTTCTAGTACAGCAGGGTAAAAGCTTGTTCCAGAGTGTGAGTGAAGAGAGAGCGAAGGATGAGATTGCAAGATTCGCATCTGAGTTCATGATTCACGATGAGCTTTACATCTTAGGTGCCGGAACGACAATCCATAAAATCGCTGAGTTGCTTGGCTTGGGCGATGAGAAGACGTTACTTGGTGTGGACGCAGTGAAAGAAGGAGAAATAGTCGGGAAAGATATGAACGAGCGTGAATTGATGCTGTTATTGGAGCAGGAGAAGAAAGCGAAGATAATGGTTAGTCCTATTGGCGCGCAGGGGTTCGTATTTGGACGTGGTAGTCAACAGATAAGTGCAAAAGTGATAAAAACGGTCGGTGTGGAGAATGTGATTGTGCTTGCAACGCCGCACAAACTGAGTGAAACGCCGGTTCTTATGGTTGATACGGGCAGTGAGGAGTTGGACGAAAAGTTGAGTGGGTATATGAGTGTTGTTTGTGGCTATCGAATGGCGCAGAGGAAGGAAGTGAGAAAGGGGTGAAGGGTAGAAGTGATTTCTATTCGCAAGATAGCTAATCTTAAAAACCACGAGATTACACAAGATTAAACATCCATGAAAAATCTTTAAATGCGATTGCCGGAAACATTGACTTATGCCCTACGAGAAATTCAGGAAAGAGGTAGAGAGGATACTGGAAGAGAAAGCGGAACCTGTTACATGGAAGGAGATAAAAGAGAGTTCGACAAAGCTAAAACAGAAAGCGCCGTATCATGTATATGTGCAGAAATTACAGGGTGACATCGGGCTGGTGCGATTCAAACGTGGCCAGAGAACAGCTTGGGCATTACGGAAATGGTTTGAGGCAGGTAAGTTCCGGGAGCTTTTACCCAAGAAGGTTCGGCTTACAATTCTCTATTCCAAAAAGGAGCATGCAATTGCAGCAAATGAATACTGGGAACTGAAGCGGATATATCCATTGAAAAACTGGCTGAACCGATGGGATGTGATAGAAGCGGATGTGGATGACTTCTTCCCCGAAGAGGACAAAAGACCAGAGAGCATAAGGCTAAAAGTAGATGGGATGGAGTATTTACGAAGGATAGAAGATGTCGAAGAGCGGATAAAAATCGCGGAAAAGATAGTAGAGAGTGGCGAATTCATGCATACCGATGCCTGGAAAGGGAAGACGCTGGGAATGACAAAGCCTAGATTCAGGTGCTTTTACTTCTACGACGGTAAATGCCAGTTCTTTTGTGATCAGAGCGTTTGCGTGGGTCATGATATGGACGTGGAAGATGGCGGTCTAGAAATAGAGGGCGATAAGACGTATTTCATCTTGGAAGCGGTAGAACGAGAAGGGGGCGAGTATATATGGAAGAAGAGGTATGTTGATTGGTGCATGAAGTCGGTAATTTCTATCACTGATCCGAGACAGCGGCGACTGTTTTAGGGCGAGTAGCGTGATTTTTTGCTAACGCTTCCAAAACGAACCCCGAGGTAATTTCTGCGGACCCGGAATACCTTGTGGGTTGTGGTGCCTGAAACCAAAATGCACTGTCCCAACTACCATCAGGATTTTGATTTTCTAATAAAAATTTGATTGCGTTATCTATTGCTGCGTTCGCTATAACCTTATCCGACATGTTTAAAGTGTCATAAATGTTTAATAAACTGAGAGTAGCCAATGCTGTTTCAAGATCATTAGTAACAAGAGTTTTCGTTCCATTAATCAGTTCAAAATTACCCCAACTTCCGTCTGTACTTTGTCTATCGAGTTGCCCATCCTTATCATCATCGGCAAGTATATACTCGTTAATTTTATTAATATTTATAGATCGATTGCCGGTAATAGGTGCACCGCCATCTTTATATGCCCGCGAAATAAAGAAAGTAAAAGTAAAAGGGGAGGGATAATACATTGAAATATTAACTCCTGTCCAAGATCCAGGAAAGATAGCTTTTTGTCTATTCTCATTCATTTTAGCGATGCCATAATTGATATAATCAAAAACTTCCGGTATTTGAGTTTGTAGATCGGAGGTATTAAGTTGAGTTGAATAAAAGAATAAAACATTTGCATTTACAACTACGTCATAATCTTCTGATTTATAAATGCGGCTCGGAATTCCTTCATAAGTCCAGGTATTAAAATTGTTATATTGAAGTTGTATGGGAGGGACTAAAGCGTTGTGGGTTATAAAAGCATCTCGTAATTGGAAATTTATAAAATAATCCGTAGCCGTAGTAGGATAATAATCATCGATATTTTCACCATTTTCATACAGCGCTTGTAATATCATAGTTGTATCATCTATATCCGGGACATTAAACAACGCTCGCAATAGCATATGATCCCCGAACTCATAATAATAGCGCCAAACTGCACCCCCTGTATCAACACCCAGCACATTCGGACCATCATATTCATCGCATTCTCTATGCCGTTGCATAAAAGATATAGCATCAGTTCTCATAATATCAATATCATCCAATATTGATCGGTTTAAGGTGAGATTCTCCAAGAACCCTAATGAATGATATACAAATGGAGTTCCAAAATTGATTTTTCTATACACTTCGTCTGACATATTCATATTTGAAGATTCGAAAATGGCGAATTCACCTCTTATTCTATTGGGATCCGTCCTAGTTGAAAATAAATAGGAGATACCTTGTTCTATCGAGTACTCAAACGTATCCATTAATCCATCAGCATCAGCATCAATATCTGTATTTGGACCGGTCGTATTATATTCAAAGTTGTTGATATTCGTTAGAAAATCATCGCCCGTACCCAAATCTATTCCTATTCCAGAGGCTTGAAGGTTCGTGCCCTCTGCACTCGCACCTATTGAAATTACACAGAATGCAAACACTATTAAAAGACATGACATTACAAAAACTGATTTCTGTCTCTTGAGTACACTCATAGAATAACTATGCGTTTCCGAGTATAAAAAACGTTTGAAATTGTTTAGGCCTTAGAGATTATGAGTTATGCTTTAACTTCTTGCTCCCTTCTACCCTTTCTGCATTCTATATCTTACTAACTCGCAGGTCGAGCTTTGCAAACTCGTTTATGTCTATTATCTCTGCCACGTTATCACCTCATATCGCTAAGAAAGTTTTGGAGCCTTTAAAGTTTTTCGTTTTTGACCACCAATTTCTGGTGCTGCGGGTTGTATGAAAAGTTCTTTCGCATACAGCATTTTATATAACAACACAGAGGTAGGTGACAAAAAGGGACTGTATATAACGTTAGAACATGCGGTATCGAGTTTGAAGCAGCAGATGGAAACGCTGGGGATGGTAGAAGTCAAATATTATCTGCACGACCTCTTAAAGCGGGAGAGCTATGATTTGATAGTAAATATGGTAAATAAGGTGTGGAGGAGTTTCTTGCTGATGCGATAATACATCCAGACATCAAAAGGGAAAGGGATATATTAGAGCGACATCTTGGGATTATAAAGATTATGTGCACCAATCATAATCTACAATATGTCCCATTTTAAATTTTATAATAATAATAACAAATTTGTCATATACACAAAAAAAAGAAGAGATAGAACTATGATAAATTCTTTAAATACTAGGTAATATGAGTTGTGGAAGTAAAAAGCGGATAGGCATAGCAATCAGCGTTGCATTTACCGTTCTGGTATTGCTACTTTCAGGAATGGCATCTGCGGAGCGAATAGACATTCCCGTGGATTATGCTACAATACAAAGCGGGCTAGATCATGCGCGTCCTGGCGATACAATTTATGTGCAGGCCGGGACATATCATGAACGGCCCCTAAAAATATTTAGTTCCAACATAACACTCATAGGTGCGGATGCTATAATAGAAGGAGATGGGCATGATGTGTGCCTATACATAAATGCAAGGGGCGTAAAAATAAGCGGATTTGTGGTTCAGAATGGCGAGCGAGGTATCTGGCTCGAAGACTCTACCGCCTGTGTAATCGCCAATAACACGGTCTTTAACAATAGAGGAAAAGGAGGTCCCAATATGGTTATACATGAAGGGCATGGTATTGGGCTCACATCGTCCTCAAATTGCATAATCGCAAATAACACGGCACTTTCTAATTCCGCCTATGGTATTGCGCTTTTTCAAGCCTCTAATAACGTAATAATAGGGAACCGATGTGACCGAAATAGGGATTATCAAATTATCCTCGGCACTGATTCCTGTAACAATACAATAACAGAAAATACTTTATCCGGTAGTGTCTACGGGCCCGGTATCTATATATTTACTCGATCAAACAATAATGTCGTCACAAAGAATGTAATATTCAACAATTTAAATTCCGGTATTAATCTTCTTTCCGCGCATTACAATCTTATCTCTGATAATATCCTGAAGTTCAATGGCTTTAACGGGCTGTGGATCGGTTCTACTTCGTCCGCTTCAAATGGTAATATCATAGCTAACAATACCGTTACTTCAAATCAGAGGTGTGGGATTGAGGTATCAGGAGACGAGAATGAGATAATAAATAATACCGTGGTCGGGAACAAAGAGGGTATTTATATAAGAGAAGGAGCTGGGAATATGATTTATCATAACCACTTAAATAACAGAAAGAACGGCTACGATGGTGGGTCGAACATATGGGATAACGGCTATCCCGCTGGCGGTAATTACTGGAGCGATTATCCGGGCCCGGACATCTATATGGGGATTGGACAAGACGAGCCTGGAAATGATGGTATCGGTGATATACCCTATATCATTGATGAAAATAGCAGGGATAACTACCCTTTTATCTGGATATACATACCGCCAATTACTATTTCGGATGTCTACGTGAGTCCTGCAAAAGCAACGATAGGTACGCCAATAAAAGTCTGTGCTAATGTGTCCGCTATCTCAGGCGTGGATAACGGCGGTGTAATTGCCAAATTTACGCGAGATGGGTCTGTGGTCAAGCAAATCCGACTGCATGATCATAATAAAGACGGAAGATACTGCAATTATCATTACTCCACCGAGTACGGGGTATATCACGTGGATGTGATTGCAGCAGACCGTGATGGGCGTGTAAGGGCGTTAGAAGATGCAGCAACATTTGTGATAATTGATTGAGCGTACGCTTTCTTCTCTGGCAGGCTAGGCTAAAGAATTCGCGAGATAAAAAAAAATATAAAAAAATAAAAAATGTTTTTTCCTTTGCCTTTTTGGTGCTTATAGCCCCTTTCAGCAGCTTATGGGCAGCCTAACCAGTCACCAAGTCCAGGTTGAGTACAATTAAGCCCAATCTCAATTGTCTTATCTATCTGGAACTGTCCTATAGTCTCCTCTTTACCGTAAGCAATTGTGT
>PRCZ01000056.1 GCA_009903405.1 Candidatus Methanophaga sp. AG-394-G06 | reverse complement strand
TCTTTATGTAAGATGTTAGGGCTATATAAACGCAACCCTAATAAAGTTGGGAAGATGCGGAACAACCTAACTTAGATAGACAGGCGCTCACAAGAATATCCAACTAAAATTAATTATTGACACGGATTAACGCAGATTAACGCAGAAGAAATTAAATCAGTGTAAATATGCATCCTAAATAAAATTTATTGGTAGAAGTTATAGCTTATTTTATAACCCTAAAAAATGTTATAGCTGATGATGCATGCGAAAGCTATTTAAATAGTTGAACCAATAGTTATATGGGTGGTATCGGAAATGGTAAAGGTATCTTTGGATTTGGAAGAGGATTTGCATAAGGCGATAAGAAAGAGGGCGATAGATAAAGGGATAACAATGAAGGCGTATCTAGTTGAGCTTATCGAAAAAGGCGAAAGTATGGAAGAGGATGAAGGTATCGCATAGACGAGGGAGGTAAAGAGTGCGGATGGTGATTGTACCTGTTAAATTACTAAAGTGGATTCAGATATAGATAGTAGTTGGTATATTGCTATACAAAAAGAGGTAATAAATATTGTAGTAGCAACAGTGACGCATATGACCAAGCCTATTAATGGATGTGCAAATACAAAAGCATACGAAGTTGTGGTAGGTATATGTGAGAGTGAAATTGTCGGGTCATAATGCTGCCACATACCCACATAATGCGATAAATATGTGTCATAGGCACATGATAATAAGTGTCCACTTATTGACATTATATAAGAAGGTTACCTTTTTAATATAAAAAGTACAATCTTTTTAACAGCGCTGGTAAAAAGGTGGGGTTATTATGAAAGTAGGGATATATGCACGGGTATCAACCGAGAAGCAAGAAGAAAGTTTGGAGGAGCAGGTGCGGCTGCTGGTCGAGTTCTGCGAAAGGAGCAAATATGAGATCTATAAGGTCTATTCGGAGACCGGCTCAGGCGCAAAGAGCAAGCGTGAGATGTTCATGGAGCTTATGCGTGACGTTGAAGCGACGAAATTTGATGCGGTCGTTGTGCTTAAGCTGGATAGGTTTTCGAGGAGCATGCTAGACCTGCTAACGAGTGTTGAGCGGTTAAAAGAGAAGGGAGTTGATTTCATAAGTGTAAATGACCATATCGAGACGACCACACCACAGGGCAAGCTAATTTTCCATATAATGGGCGCTCTTGCCGAATTTGAACGGTCGCTAATCTACGAGCGTACGAAAGTGGGCATAGAACGTGCGAAACGAGAAGGGAAAGTATGTCACAGGCCGAGGAAGAACATAAACCTCGATCGGGTCGTAGATAGATATAAAAAGGGCATTCCGTTGACGGAAATTGCAGCTATCGAGCATGTGAGTTACAGCACTTTGAGGAACAGACTGCGTGAATCGGGCATTAAACTGGAAACGCGGCTGACAGAGGATTGAAATCACAAATCGGCGCCTTCTTTGCGCTCTTTTCGACCGCCGTCACATTCGCGTTTTGAGCGACTTTCTCGTTGTGTCACGAGGTTTACTATTACCCTTGCTGTTTTATTCGTTTATAGCGAGACCATCCAGAAATTATAAGCTAAATAAGACCTGGGAGTACCGTTCACAAAAACACAAAGTTGGCCTTTATTGTGAAAATCCGTTTTCACCATCATCAATAGCTAGTGTTTTGCTCAGCCGTTCTCTTTTTTGGCTGGTCTCCGCACAACCGAAAAGTTTATATAGGGATACTTAGCTACAATATATAGGGAGAACATAAAGATGGAAGAAGAAGGGGAAAAATATAAGAAAGCAAAATCGCGGGTGGAAGAGCTGAAGGGATTTTACTCACATTTAATAACTTACATCGCAGTGAATATAATGCTCCTCGTTATTAACCTCGTTACCAGCCCAAATCATCTATGGTTCTACTGGGTAACAGTTGTCTGGGGTATCGGTCTTATCTGGCATGCAATAAGTGTTTACGGCAAATTTGGTAAAAAAAAGGGAAGAGAAGAAGATAAAAGAAATCATGGAAACGGAGGAAAGAAAATGATGAACGCCACAGTAGGAGGGCAATTAAATGTTTAAATTTGAAGACTTATTTAGGAAAGTGGGTGAGAATTTTTCTGTTGTTTGGGTTCTTGTAGCGATAATTAATGCTACGGTAAGTATTCTCGTTTACGACGCAAGAGTAGTAGCAGCTTTTTTAGGTAGTTTGTTATTCTGGTGTGTTGGTATCCAATGTATTAGTTCCTGTGTCCTTCACTGGTATCGACCTACGGCAGACAAAATTGCTGAAAGTATAGGATGGGCTCCTGGTAGTCCATTTCAAAAAGAGGTCGCAGCGGCGGCTGGTGCTTTTGGTATCCTGGGAATCCTCTGTAGCTGGATTAGTGGTGATTTTTGGACGGCAACTGCGATTGGGGCTTCTTTTATGTTCTTCCTTATGGGTATCGGTCACGTGTTAGATATTGTTAGAACTAAGAACATTTCTATCTACAACGCAGGTAGTATCTTATATACCGACCTTTTGGTTCCCGTGGTGCTGATAGCGCTATTAATTCTATGGAAGATGGGGTATTAAAATGAAGATATTAGCCATAATGGGATATCTCTTTCTCAAAGAAGTTAATTTAGAATATTGTCGTGGCGTGTAGAGTCCCAAAATTATTTCGTCAAGAAGCTTCACCTCATCTTATGGTGAAGCTAACAGACAAAAAGATCAAATGGGCAGTTACGCAGGTAATAAACAAATGTGAAAGCACAGAGGTGGTTGCAAAGATATATGGTGTCTCTAGGAGAAGAATACAGCAATTCCAAGGAGGAAGCAAAATGGCAAAGAAGGTGTTCTATTCAAGTATGGACGGAGTGCAGATTTGTGCCCTGATGCATGAAGCGATTGGTACTCCGAAGGGGAATGTTGTCTTAGCCCACGGTATTACTATGGACAAGGATGAGGATGCCGATCCTCAGGCGGGGGCGGGGATTGGCGCTTTTGTTCAACTAGCGGATGCCCTGTGCAATGCACAATACAACGTCCTTCGCTTCGACTTCCGTGGACACGGCGAAAGCGGAGGCTTGCAAGAGGAGATGACAATTGCTGGCGAGTTACTTGATTTGACTGCAAGTATGGACTATGCAAAGAAGTGCTGGCCTCTGTCGACAGCGCTTGTAGCCGCGAGCTTTGGCGCAACGTCATCGGTGATGTATGCCGCTAACAGGCCGGACATTCCATGCATGGTGCTCTGGGACCCTGCGCTAGATCTCCGCAAGACATTTCTGGAGCCGATTTTGCCTTGGGGCAAACAATCCTTCAATGCTCAAGGATATGCCTTTCTTGAAGAGCATGGATACATGTTGCTCGCCGGGTTCTTCAAGCTTGGCAGACCCTTAATTGATGAGATGAGGAGAATCCAACCACTCGGATACATGAAGAGAATCAATTGTCCCGTGCTAACACTGCATGGGGATCGGGATACCTACGTGCCTTGCGTAGTGAGCAAGAAATATGCAAGATGTAATAGCAGAAGTGAATTTGTGACTGTTTCAGGCTCTGAACATGGTTTTGGGAGGCCTCAAGATCGGCAATTTGTTATCCCAAGAACAGTGAAGTGGATCCAGCGATTCGTGCCTCAAAGTATGAGTTCAACCGCAGAAGAGTTCTTGAGGGAAGGGGGTGGTTAGATGCGAGCTGAGAATTACCGCAAACTGTCGGATTGCGTCACACATTGTCATATAGGAGGGTGCCACGTCCTGCCCAGAAGACTACCCTTGACGACACTATAAAAGACACTATAACTTCATTGCCAGACAACGAAAGAAAAACATGGCTCTTTGGTAATTTGCGTTGAACATATCCCCTTGATAAATCAAGCAAATAAAGAATAATCCACAAAATCAAGGTGTATGCGCTGAAACAGATGTTTAACGTTTGGAATTCCATAACAACGCCGTTTAATCACCTCAATCTTGTTATTAAAGCCCTCCACGAAACCACTCGTTTGCCAGTTAATGAAATAGTTTGTAATCCCTCCCATCCTCTTATCTAATGTCGATAAAAAGCGGTTAAAGCAACTCAATCTACTTTTTATGACTCGCTTCTTCCAACGATTAATCTTGCGCTTCGCGTCGCTTTTAGAATAGTCTCCCTCAAAGATATCGGTCAGCTCATTACAAAGTTTGTACGCCAATTCCAATATTGGAGAGCATTTGAATAACCATTTCAAAACCTCTAAATCATCCACCGTCAATCCTTCTATATCCTTACGCAGTATCTACATCGCTCCTTTCAATTTTTTATATTCTTCCTTTGACAGTTCCTTCTTCAGACGCTTCCGTTCCTTCTTTCTGAGTTCATCTAAGCCATTTCTATACAGTTTAGCACTGTGAAAACGGTCAACTACGATTATGACGTTAGCACCAAAAACCTCTTTCGCCGCGTTGATATACCCCTCGTACAAGTCTGAACACACTGCCAAAATCGTTTTCTTCAATCGTTTGGGAATGCTTGCCAAAAACGCCTTTACCGTGCTCTTCATACGCTATCGTGTGCGGGCTTCTCGGCTCGTACCACTGCAATTTCTGTATCGTGGTCGGGTTGCCACTACAATGAGTGCACTGGTATCTTGCAGGGCGAATACGGGTGTATCCCTTCCTGCCCAAAATAGACAAATGGCGGAGCGTAATCTCTCGGTCGTGACAATGCAGTTGGGTAATCTTTCTGCTGCATTTATGGCAGCGTGTGCCCTTTACTGTACTCATCACCGTGATAATAATATCCCCCTCTATTTATCTCAATGTTCTCGATCTTGACGTTTGGAATATCAAGCGGTATTTAAATTTTGGTCATTTTTATTCTCTACTTTCTAAATTAACAGATTATAACTGCTTGCTTTAAGTATATTTAACTAGCACGTAAGATAGAAGAGAGCCAGAATATCTTGTGGATTGTCACCTATTGAGCGGTGACTTTTGCACTTTCCATTTTGCTTTGTCTTACATATCTCCCCCGGCGTTCTATTTCCGCAACTCGTTTCAATACTTGCGCGGCGGCATTAGGAAACGACCTCTTGTAGCCTGTAATAAACGACTCTTTTAATTGATCATGCGATTCATGCGTACCTCGAAGGCTCTGGAAAAATACATGGACGTCTACTCCCTTTGTCTCTACACTCGATTCGATAAAGGCCAACCCGAAATCTATGAAGTATATGATCTTATCGTGGCCCACGATGATATTAGAGGTGGTCAAATCGCCATGAATTATACCATTTCTGTGCAAGATACCGACAAGCTCGCCTATTCGCTCGCTTATAGCTTCATCAATCACCTCGCGCGCTAAATCGCCTTCTATTCGCTCCATCACCAATTCGTAATCATGGACATCGAAGATGATAGGAGTAGGCACGCCTTTTCTTCTCGCTTCTGAGATAAGTTTCGCTTCGCTTTTCGTTCGCTCTTTCCTTATTCGCTTGTCTAGCTCCTTTACCCTGTACCGCTTCTCTATCCGCCTCTTATACACGAGGTCGCCCTTTAGCTCTACTATCGCTTCTGCACACTGTATTATCAAAGAGTAATGACCTTCTTAGCATTGCCCAATTCTTTCAGGAAGTCTGGCAACTCCAACTTCTGCAGCCCCTCCGGAACATCAAACCGTGGTGGTTTTCCGCCCAGCAGTTTCATCCATGCATGGCAGGCATATAGCGGCACACCTGCGCTGCTTGCCATTTTTATCAGTTCGAGCGGGTCTGAAGGGACACCCATCTCCGCGGCATTCTTCTTTATATCTGCTGCATAGCTTTCTAACCCCGGGTCATACCTAAACTTCTTATCTACGAGCGCAGCCAAACCCTCTTGTACGAATACTACTGCTATATCTTCGCCCGCTTTCTTACTATTCGCGGCGATGATAAGAGCACTCAAATATGAGTTCACCGTCCCCTCCTTACATATTACTATTGTCTCAGCCATTTTCTTTTTCACCACATAAAATGAGTGCTTGCGATTTTATAAAGTTCTTGCTTTTTGTCTCTGTATGCGGAATGCCTGATACAAATTTGACTTGAGCCCTCGCAATTTCTCGTTAGATGAGGGGTCTGGCCCCTTAACTATGGGCCGGGAGGGTTGATAAGGG
>PRCZ01000055.1:5015-6101 GCA_009903405.1 Candidatus Methanophaga sp. AG-394-G06 | reverse complement strand
AAACATTAGGTATTCTATATGTGTAAATATTTGTACTCAAATATAAATCTCAGATCGTGTGTTATTTTTTTTAGGTCTATGGCTCGGCGCATACCGAAATCCTTACCCTTTTGGGTTATACACACTACCCAAATAAAAGTCTATTTAAGCAGGTGCTTCTATTACGTACCTGATGATAGTATTTAAAGCATTGAGCAGTAAAACAAGAATAGATATGCTAAAACTTTTGATGATGAGTGAGTATCACGTATCGGGTTTGGCAAGAGCATTAAAAATATCTGTGCCCGTTGCCGCGAAGCACATAAGGATTTTAGAGGCTGCTGGGCTGGTGGAACGGCGGATATTTGGTAAGGTACACATATTAAAGGCGAACAAAGAGAAGCTATATGAAGCGATGGAGACTTTTGGCGAGGTATATGGTGTGGAGGTGGCTAAAGGAACGAGCGTATTTGATGTATTAAAGCAAGTTGCAACAGTGGAGGTAACGAAGATAGGGGATGATGAGTTTGTTGCTTCAATAGACGGAGTGAAAGGCATTTATTTATATGAGGTGGATGGAGCACTACCAGATAGACCCATTAACGAATATAAGATGGTGCAGGATGGAGAGCTAGTATTAAAGCGGTTAGTACCAGTACTCGAGAAAAGGGTGAAGGTGAAGGTGACAGACAATGTGGAAAATCACAAATACTAATTTCCACCCACAAGATAGTGAGCAATTAACGCCAAACCCGTTACCATTTGGGTTATAACTATTACCAATTCACAAAGCTTTTTATTCCCGTTTATTCTAACTACTACCAAGAATGGATAAACAATAAAAAGATGATAAGAAACAGAAGTATGTGCTTTTACGCATTGCTATTTGCAAGTTGTTTTTTGCTATTTGCAGTGCCTGCATTGGCAATGGCTGAAGAAGAAGGGTACCCTATGCTTCAATATGATGCACAAAGGACCGGAAATGTAAGCGGTATAGCGCCAGAAACGGCAACATTATTATGGCAGTCAGGCGAAAAAACTTCGGGTTGCATACAAGCAGGACCGATTGTTTCCGATGGCCGGGTTTATATCTCTACCTGGTGGTAT
>PRCZ01000055.1:1597-5005 GCA_009903405.1 Candidatus Methanophaga sp. AG-394-G06 | reverse complement strand
AAAGGAAATGGCACTGATGCACTCTATTGCCTTAATGAGGGCACAGGCAAAGAGATCTGGAATAACACTGATGTTTATGGCGCATCCACGGCGGCGATAGCAGATGGCAAGTTGTTTGTGGGAACGCATAGAGGAAACGTAACATGTGTTAACGTGACGAGTGGAGATATAGAATGGAGTAAGAAGATAGAAGATAACCCGTCGTGGACGGGTGTTGCGTCTTCTCTGCTGGTGGTTGAAGACAAGGTGTATGTGTTAAGTTTCTCAGATGGGACACTCCATGCTTTCTCTTTCGATGGTGCAGAACTTGGAAAATTCTCTACGGGCGGTGAGATATTCTGTTATGCATCGCCTTCGGCGTATGGAGATAAAATATACTTCGCCGGGAATAAAGAGGGACAACATGCATTATACTGCCTCGACTTGAACATGAGCGAGGAGGTTTGGAAATTCACGACAGAAACGGAGATAAGAGGCTCACCCACTATTTGGGGCGAAGAGGAAATGGTTTTCTTTACTAGTGAATACATCCCAATGAAAGAATACGGGATTTACGCTGTCAATATGACAACCGGAGAAGAGATCTGGAATGTAACCCATTATTCAACTTGGGCTTCTCCCGCATTGAGCAATGGTAAGCTATATCTTGGTGGCTCTACTGTTGACACCACCTTCTATTGTTACGATGCGCTAAATGGTTCGTTATTATGGAAGAACGAAGAGATGGGTGGAGCAATAGATTCATCACCGGTTGTTGCAGACGGTAAAGTGTACTTTGGAACAAATGAGGTGGATGGTACGGTATATGCATTGGATGCTGAGAATGGATCAAAACTCTGGAACTATACGCTTCACATACCCGAAGGATTCGGCGGCGGATTTAATATAGCGTCACCTCCTGCTATTTCTGACTCCACCTTGTTTATAGGAGTGGACAATGTAGGTGTTCTTGCGTTTAGAGATGCTACCTTCTGGGACGGTGAAGTAACATTAACGGAAAACAGCACCGTTAACGTGACCGCACACAACAGCGGAGTAAGCTACGAGACAAATCAAACAACCGCGTTAGGGGCGCTTGATGCCGCAGCAGAAGCAGGCGGGTTCAAGTACACAATAAGTGACGAGTGGTATACGAGTTATGGTTCTTTCATGGTTGATTCTATTGCGGGGAAGGCAAGTGACCCTGTCACATGGGACGGTTGGCTCTACTGGGTGAACTATCCCGATGACCCGATGCCCGCGGTTGGTACGAACCTGTATGAGGTAGAAGATGGCGATGTCGTAACCTATTATTATGGTGGGATGAGCACAATACCCGATAACTCATCTATGGTGATACTGATTCAGGTTCACCTACCATGATGGCCACAAACAGTCACAGATACAAATGAGACAAAGTATAAAAGGTAATTACTCGCAATTGGGTCGGAATAAACTCTTTTTTTCTCTTTTTCTCATTTCTTTTATATTCATCTCGATTTCAATCGTCAGTGCAAGTTGCACTCAATGGAACAGTGTGACCGGGGATGCATCCAAGAATTTTTCCGTGGATATTCATATAGACGAGAGCAAAGAGGTGGAATTCAGCATTAACTCTTATGATTTGTCTTATGACTGGTCGTGGTCTATTAATGGCGAGGAAATAGAAGAATCAAAAGGTGTAAGCTCAAATTTGTCTTATACCGTTAAAGAATACGGCATTTACAACGTCTGTGTTGTAGGTGTAGAAGTAGGGGAAACAACAGAACGTACATGCTGGAACGTTACGGGTTCGCTCGTAATAGGAGAAGAGAACGATCTCCGAGAGTTGGAGGGACTTGACGATTATACGTTCAAAATCACAAAGCGACCAGCGCGAATTGTATCTATGGCTCCGAGCTGCACTGAGATGCTATTCTCTGTCGGTGCAGGCGATAGCGTTGTTGGCGTTACGGAATACTGCGATTATCCGTCCGAAGTAGAGAAGAAGAAGGAAAAAGGTGAGATTGTCGTTATAGGTGGCTATTCAACACCAAACATCGAAAAAATAATGGATTTGGAGCCCGATTTAATAGTCGCCGCTCATGGTAATCCCTCTGATCTTTTATACTGGTTAGTGGACAGAAGTATGCACCCGGACATCGAATACCCTGTTTACGCGCAAAATCCTAAAAATATCGGAGGTATACTTGCGCATATTAAAGTCATAGGCGCGATAACAAAAAGCAATGAAACTGCATCTTCCATCATTGATGATTCAAAAGACAAGATAGCCGAGATAGAAGAGAAAACGGAATTATTAGATGCCGTGTTGCGCCCACGGGTTTTCAGACCTTGTCCAGGATTTGTGACTTGTGGTAACAATACATTCCTGAACGATGTTATATGGACTGCAGGAGGCGAGAACATCGCGGCTAAATACTTCACAGGGTGGGGTGCATTAAGGATAGAAGACATAATACACGAGAATCCACAAGTGATCCTGTGTCCGGCTACAGAAGAGGGAGAAAGTCTTGCATATGCGCAAATAATGGGTGAAGAGAGACTGAAAGATGTGGATGCCGTAAGAAATAACAGGATTCACTTGATCATAGACGGTTTAATCAGCAGACCGGGTCCACGAGTAGCAAATGCAACAGAAAAAGTACTGGAATGCCTATATGGGCTTTTTAATGTTCCTATAGGAGAGAGTACAGAACTAAACGGTGCATATTTCGGTGTTCCTAATGTTACTCTCAAACTCTCAGCGAAAGAAAACATTGCATTATGGCTCAATATCTCAGAAATTAACGTGTTCAAAATGGAGATTGTTCCTGAAACGGCAATTGGGAACTTTGTACGAATAGAAGTTAACGAAAGCGAAAGCGGGGATTTAGAAACAATAGACAAAGTTGTAATAAACATAGGCTACGATGAGGTAGAGTTAGAAGAAGTGGGCTTGGAAGAAAGCGACATACGAATTTGCTTTTATAATGTCCGTGAAGAAGAGTGGAAACCGGTAAAAACCGATGTTTATACCGAAGATAACATAGCCTCCGCGGGATTTTCTTGCTTAAAGGATGGTATTTTTGGACTGACTTTTAATAAGAATAAATGAAAGAAAAGAAGAAGGTTTTCTCATCTTGGAGCGGTGGAAAGGATAGCAGTTTAGCCTGTTATAAGGCAATGGAGGACGGGTTTGAGGTAACTCATCTCTTGAATTTGTTATCAGAAGATGGTAAAAGGGAAAGAGCTCATGGTACTCGCCGTTTTTTATTGCAATTGCAATCAGAAGCTATGGGGATACCAATAGTTCATGTAAACGCCTCATGGGGCGAATATGAAAGTAAATTCATGCATAAGGTAGGCGAATTGAAGCGTGAGGGAGTAATGGGCGGCATTTTCGGCGCTATTGACCTGATTGAGCATAGAGAATGGGTGGCGCGAGTG
>PRCZ01000055.1:0-1569 GCA_009903405.1 Candidatus Methanophaga sp. AG-394-G06 | reverse complement strand
AGCCTATCATTCCTCTTTGGGGTCTTGCACCCGACGATATAGTGCTCGAGTTCATAGATGCAGGATTCGAAGCAATCGTAGTGGCAACGAGGATAAAACAGGAATGGCTCGGTAGAAAATTTGACCGATCTTTTATAGCAGAGTTAAAGAAATTTGATATTCATTTGTCCGGGGAATCCGGCGAGTATCATACATTTGTAACTGACGGACCTATTTTCAAGAGGCGGATAAAAGTGAGTGATTTTGAGCAGGTGTATGTGAACGGGACCTGGGTTTTGGACATAAAAGCAGGTGAGCTGGAATGAGCGCAAAAAAAGGTCTTTTCGTTGCAGCTTCTGTATTACTAGTTTCAATCACCCTTTGTACATTATGTGCAGGTAGTAGCATTACTCAATGGAACAGTGTGACAGAAGATGACCTTGATATTCCGGTGGAGCTCCATATAGACGAGAGCGAAGATGTAGAATTCCGTGTTTCCTCTGATTTGTCTTATGTCTGGACATGGTCTATCAACGACGAGGAAGTAGAAGAATCAGAAGGAGAAAGCTCAGATATATCTTATACCTTTGCAGAATATGGCATTTATGATGTCCGCGTCACAGGGCTAAGAGAAAATGAAACAACGGAAGCCACCTGGAACGTTACGGTTTCGCTTGTAATAGGCGAAGAAAACGATATTCGCGAGTTAGAGGGACTTGAAGATTATACATTCAAAATTTCAAAACGACCAGCGCGAATTGTATCTATGGCTCCGAGCTGCACTGAGATTCTATTCGCCGTTGGTGCAGGCGATAGCGTTATAGGCGTTACAGATTATTGCGATTACCCGCCTGAAGTAAAGGAAAAGAAGGATAAAGGGGAAATAAGATCGATAGGCGGCTATTCAACGCCAAGCTTAGAGAAAATAGTGGATTTAGAGCCTGACCTAATAGTCGCAGCTCATGGTAACCCCTCTGAGCTTTTATATTGGCTAGTGGACACTGATGTCCACCCGGGCATTGAATATCCGGTTTATGCACAGCATCCGGGTAATACCGAAGAGATATTTGCGCATATGGAAACCATTGGTGAGCTAACGAAATGTGATGAAACAGCATCTTCGCTCGTGGCTGAGCTGAAAGATGACCTGCAAGACTTAGAAGAAAAAACGGAATTGATAGAAGAGGAGCAAAGGCCACGAGTATATTATGCTATGGGTTCTATCCTTTATACCCCTGGTAAAGGTACATTCCAGCACGATGTTATCGAGATGGCGGGAGGAGAGAATATAGCAGCTAAATATCTCTCTTCATGGGGCGTGTTTAGTATCGAGAATCTGCTAGAAGAAGACCCGCAGGTCATCCTTTATAGCGGTCACGGTAGCGAGTCCATTGTACCGGATCAAATAAAGAATGACGAAAGACTGAGCACGGTAGATGCAGTAAAAAACGACCGGATATACCTAATTAGCGAAGGTGAAATATCCAGACCGGGTCCAAGGCTGGTAAATGTGACGAAAACGGTTTATGGGCTTCTATGTGATCTTTTTACTGTTACAGATGATGACGAGGAGAGTGAGGAAGATGACTA
>PRCZ01000054.1 GCA_009903405.1 Candidatus Methanophaga sp. AG-394-G06 | reverse complement strand
GAATTGTTATGTGCAATACAGAGCCTGCAATGGCACCTTTTGGGGGGGAGACACCGATTCTTGGAACAAATCCTGTTTCAGTTGCAATACCAACCAAGAAACAGCCGGTTGTATTGGACACCGCAACAACCAATATCGCAAAAGGGAAGATTCTGAAAGCGAAGAAGGAAAGAAAGTTATTGCCAGAGGATTGCGCGCTGGACAGAGAAGGGAATCCAACGATAAATCCAGAAAAAGTTTTCAGTTTACTACCTCTTGGCGGGAAAAACTTTGGTTATAAAGGCTATGGATTGTCGTTTGTTATTGATATTTTGTGCGGGCCTCTGGTTAATGCGGAAAGCGGAAAGGACGTCAAAGGCACGGTAACCTTGGAAAAATGCACAAAAGGCGATCTTTTTATCGTGATAAACATTTCAAGTTTTACTGATATGGACCTATTCAAATCAAAGGTGGACCATTTGATACAGGATGTTAAAAATGACGGTGCTATGTTTCCCGGTGAGATAGAAGAGATTAAAGAGGAACAAAATAAGGACGGTATAGAAATCCAGGATGTGATATACAACGAGTTCAAAGAAGTTGTAGAGAATCATGTGTGAAGATAGGATATAAAATGATGTGCGAAATAGAAGAGAAGATAATAGAAATAATGAAAGATAATGGAATAGATGTTGTGGCGACTTTGCCATGCGATAAAGCAAAAACTCTTTTTTATCTTATTCCTCAGCACTTTCATGATGTCGCTCTAAACAAGGAAGAAGATGGGATCGGAATATGTGCAGGTGCATATCTCGCAGGTGGAAAACCAGCTATATGTATGCAAAGTTCAGGATTGGGCAATTCCATAAATGCGTTAATGTCCCTTACCCAAACCTACGAGCTGCCTTTGCCGATAATAACTAGTTGGAGAGGTGTTTATAGGGAAAAGATACCTGCACAAATACCGTTTAATAAAAACCTACCTAAGATGTTAAAAGCATTTGATATCCCTTACACGATAATAGATGACAATTCCAAAATAAATTTGATGGATAACATTATTCGCGATGCGTATGAAAATAGTAGAACTCATGTTGCATTGATTTCGCCAAAAACATGGGAGAAAGAAGGGGCAGAGAAAGCAGAAGTCATGGTGCATTTTCCAAAACGAGAAAGGAAAACTATCCTGGAATATAAAAAAACGATTCACAAGCCAGAGATGACGAGATACAATGCAATAAAAACAATAGCAGAATATTTAGATGAAGAAGCTGTTGTCTCCAATATAGGTATACCAAGTAAGGAATTGTATGACGTCAAAGATAGAGATTTAAACTTCTACATGTTGGGCAGTTATAGTCAGGTATCCCCAATAGGTTTGGGAATATGTTTAGAAACTGAGAGAGAAGTTTTTGTTCTTGACGGTGATGGTAGCTTATTAGCCACAAGTATCTTACCCACAATAGCAGCGGAAAAACCAAAAAATCTATCCATTTTTTGTCTGGATAATGGCACATTGGGAAGCACGGGGGACCAGTTGACGAATGCTTATTCCGGTGTAGATATGGAATTAATAGCGATAAGTGCAGGAATAAAAGAAACAAAAAAAGTACACACCGAGAAGGAGTTAAGGTCTACTATCGAGGGTTTGTATGACAATAAAGGACCGAGATTCATTCATGTAATAGTGAAACCTGGCAGTCTTCCTTCCGTTCTGAACATAAAATTGACACCAGAGCAAATAAGGGGGAGATTTATGAAGGCTATGAGTGGTAAATTTTGAGTTTAGATATTGGAGTTTATCTATATTTTGCGGGATATTATACAATACGGCAATTTAATACACAAAATAGAAAAATTTATATATACCTATTATAAAGAGGACATTTAATGTATAAAAAAATGCTTTATAGTATAGGCTGAAAAAAGTTAGGGGGTGATTAACGTGGAAAAGAGATTAATCGCAGGTGTAATAATTATAGCAGTATTTGCAGCGATCTTTGTAGGTTGTATAGAAGAAAAGACCCCGGCAAAAATGACTACGATCACTATCGGGTACCAACCAAGCACACATCAAATCGCAGCGATGTTAGCAGAGGATAAGGGCTGGTGGAAAGAGGATTTAAGTACCTTTGGCATAGAGAAGGTAGATATGAAAGTGTTCCCTTCGGGCCCTCCGGAGATGACGGCTATGCTTGCTGGAGACCTTGACGTTGCTTATGTGGGTGTCGCACCACCTATTGCCGCTCTGTACGAAGGTTTAGATGCAAAGATAGTTGCGGGCGTCCAGACCCAGGGATCTGCACTGGTTATCCGTCCGGAGCTTGTAGATGAATACGAAGGACCTGCATCTTTAAAGGGCAAGACGATTGCTACGTTCCCTCCTGGTTCAATTCAGCATACTGTCCTTTCAAAGTGGCTTTTAGATAACGGAATAGATCCGGAAGGGGAAGTGACACTAAAAGCAATGGGACCCAGTGAAGCCACTACTGCTATCAGTGTTAAAGCAGTAGACGCAGTCTTCCTCCCCAGTCCGGCACCGACAATAATCGAGGTGGCGGGAAACGGAGTAATTGTTGAGTGGTCCGGTTCAATATGGCCAGATCATGCATGCTGCTGCTTGGTTGCAAGTGGCGAGATGATAAGAGAACACCCCGATATGCTTGAGCAGATAATAAAGACGCATATACGTGCTACCGACTATGAAATCGCGCATCCGGACGAAGCGGCCGAGATTTATGCACAGTGGCAGGGAGCAGATGTATCAACGATAAAGCGGTCTATAAACGTAACAGATATGCACTGGATTACCGACCCCAATTTAGAGGTGGAATCGGGAATCGAATATGCTGCTGTTATCTACGACCTGAACAGAGAGAGGTATGCAGGGCGGGGAGTAGAAAGGTTTGAAAAAGACGACATCTTTGATACCTCCTTTTATGAGGCTGTAACAGGGTAACGATGAGACTACCGACAAAAGAGAAATGGCTATGGTTAGTTCCACTAACCATAGTCGTCATTTTATGGCAGTTTATAGCAGTGTACGTGGTAAAAGACCCCTCTATCTTACCCGGCTTCACAGCCGTTATTTTTTCCTTTTATGAACTCCGAAAGTACATACTACCTGATATACTGGTCAGTCTACTTCACTTTGCTATTGGTATGGCCTTAGCATTTGCCGTGGCAATTCCTCTGGCTATTGCTATGGGCTGGTTCGATACCGTATTTAAAGCGGTAGATCCAATTATAGAGCTAATAAGACCCATCCCCCCGCTCGCATGGGTACCACTTGCAATTGCATGGTTCCATCTAACGCACTATGCCGCGGGATTTATCATATTTATAGGCGCTTTTTTCCCGATCTTAATTGCCAGTTATACGGGATTTAGAGATGTACCAAAGGTATTGGTGGAGACGGGCAAAGTGTTAGGATGCATAGGGAATAGAAAGTTGATAAGATATGTAGCAATACCTTATGCGCTTCCTTCTATTGCTACTGGCACTCGAGTGGGCATGGGCGTTGCTTGGATGTGTGTTGTAGCGGCTGAGATGTTCTCGGTAAGCAATTATGGACTTGGCTTTCGTATATTCGCGAGATTTTTCCCGATGCATCAGATGGACTATGTAGTAGCGTACATGTTTATTTTGGGGCTGGTAGCACTCTGCATAGACCGCTTATTCAGACATTTCGTTGAGGATAAACTATTTAAGTGGAAAAAAGGGATAGTGAAGTGATATGATATGAACCACAAGCTCGAACTTCAGCACATAACTAAGACGTATATCACAGAAGAAGGCGAGATGTCCGCCCTGGAAGGAATTAATTTAGAAGTAAAGCCCGCCGAGTTTTTGTGTATTATCGGTCCTTCGGGCTGTGGCAAAACGACATTGCTACGAATGGTAGCGGGTTTAGAGCATCCAACCAGTGGCAAGATCATCTTAGATGGCAAAGAGGTGATATGCGCATCTCCTGATAGGGGAATGGTATTCCAGGAATTCTCGTTATTCCCGTGGAGGACTGTTTTGAAGAATGTGGAATTCGGCCTGGAAATAAGCGGTATGAAGGATAAGGAAAGGCAAGCGATTGCAGAAAAATATATCGCGCTCGTGGGTCTAGACGGGTTTCAAAATCGCTACCCATACGAACTTTCAGGGGGAATGAAGCAGCGGGTAGCGATTGCAAGAGCTCTTGCGACTGAGCCTTCTATTTTATTGATGGATGAGCCTTTTGGCTCGGTAGATGCGCAAACGAGAAACCTGCTTCAGAAAGAGCTGCTGGAGATTTGGAAGAGGACAAAGAAAACCGTCTTGTTCGTGACTCATAGCGTTGATGAGGCGGTATATCTTGCTGATAGAGTTGCTGTGATGTCTGCGAGACCGGGATGCCTTGTTAAGTGCCTCACTGTTAATATACCAAGACCGAGGAAGCGAACAAGTGCAGAAGCAAATGAGTTTAGGGAGAAGTTGCTTATGTGGCTCAGTTTAGAACGCTCAAAGGCGTGTGCTACGCTTTAATTTGACGATAAAAAAAAGCTTTGTATCTTACTCTGACTGCGATAGGCTCACTCCAAGGATATAGCAGTCTTCTTCTTCTCTCCCTTTTCCTTTTTTATCGTCACACAGAGGACACCGTTTTTATACGTTGCCTTTGCGGTTGCGGGCGTCACAGGCATATCAAAAGGTATCTCTTTAGAGAACCTTTGCCCGTCTCCGGTTTTTATATCCAGTGACTCTTCCGTTACATCCAACTTTATATCACTCTTCTCAACATCGGGCAATTCCACTACGACTTCGTAGGTGTCCTTATAGTCAATCACATCTATTAAAGGTTCTGACTCACACTTTGGGGCAGGTGCTATCCTCTCATGCGAAGGTTTTATATTCCCTAACTCTTTTATCTCCGGCTCCTTTCCCGGCTCCTTCGTATATGATAGCCCGTAAATGAAAGGTCCATATATTCTTGCTTTGCCTTCCGGTGTCTCCTCTTCTGTTACAAAATCCTTGAGTGCATCCGGCATTTCTTCTTCTAGCCGCGCCAGCATCTCCTCGACCGGCAATGGCACTCGCTTCATCTCTTCTGTCATCCGTTCCATGTACCCTTCTAACAGATTAAATATAGAAGACTTCTTCCTCTTTTCCATGATTTAATCTTTCTACTCCATATAGATAAAGCTACATATCCACAAAATTCTTTATCAATTTCAGCCCATCCTCTGTCAATATAGATTCAGGATGGAACTGTACGCCGAAGATGTCCTTGTCTTTATGCCGGATTGCCATTATCTCATTATCATCTAAACTTCTCGCTGTTACTTCTAAACGGCCGTTTACATCGTCAATTACTAAGGAGTGGTATCGCACGACCGAGAGCGGATTCTTCAGTCCTTTCAGCACGTTTGCACCATTATGCTTCACTAAACTCACCTTTCCATGTCTTAGCTCTCTTGCATTCCTCACCCTTGCGCCAAAGACATAGCCTATGCATTGATGCCCCAAACAAACGCCCAATATCTTCTTGTCATCGTTGCCAAACTTCCTTATCAGTTCATTTGTGACACCAGCATCTCTTGGCGTCTTCGGACCCGGCGAGATTATTATATGCTCTATCTCCTCGGCCTTAACAATTTTCTCTATATCACTAAGATCCACATTATTCTGCACCACTATCGGCTTGGCACCCAGTATCCCAACGTATTGCGCTATGTTATATACAAATGAATCGATATTATCCACAATCAGGACATTCATCCTTCTCACGCACCTCCCGAGATGCACTCTAATAACGCCGCACACTTACTCAGTGTCTCTTTATACTCGCGTTTTGGATCAGAATCGGCAACAATACCCGCTCCTGCTTGTATATATACTTTGCCATGCTCAAATACCGCGGTTCTTATTGTTATCGCGGTATCAATTGAACGATTAAAGGAGAAATATCCGACACATCCTGCGTATACGCCTCTTCTTGTCGGCTCTAATTCTTCTATTATCTCCATAGCACGCACTTTCGGTGCGCCTGATACAGTACCGGCAGGGAACGTCGCTTCTAACGCATCGAATTCGTCTTTATCTGTTTTCAACTCGCCTACCACGTCCGTCACTATATGTTGCACATGTGAATATTTCTCGGGATACATGAAC
>PRCZ01000053.1 GCA_009903405.1 Candidatus Methanophaga sp. AG-394-G06 | reverse complement strand
GTATAGGTGATAAATCTCTGTTGATGGTACATGGAAGCCCGGAATCGGAAGAAGAGCCACTCACACCTTCCACACCAGAAGAGCGACTGAGCGAGCTCGGTTCTGCTGCCGGCGCAGACGTTGTTATCATGGGGCATTCGCATCGTCAGTTCAAACGGGAGGTGGACGGTGTTACGTTCATAAACCCAGGAAGTGTTGGAAGGCCGGATGATGGTGACAGGAGGGCTAATTATGCCATCCTAAATTCCAACTCCTTTTCCGTCGATTTTATTAAACTTGATTACGATGTAGAAGGAGCAGCAGATTCGATACGAGCTAGTGGGCTTCCGGAGAACTTTGCACAGATGCTTCTGCGTGGTGTTTCGCTTGATACTATCTTTGAAGGGGAGGCTAAGATGAAAAAGAGAGGTAAAAAAGAAGAGGGGTATGAAAAGAGAGTGGAGCAGATACGAGAGATTGCCAGAAAGTATGATCCGGATCCGGAGCATTCTGATACTGTTAGAAGGTTGTCGCTTGAGCTCTTTGATAAACTGAGCGATCTGCATTTACTGGGTGAAGAGGAACGCTACTGGCTGGAATGTGCCGCAATTCTACACGACATCGGCTGGTCTCAGGGTCCAAAAGGACACCACAAATCCTCTCTGAAACTTATACTAAACGAGCAAGAATTTCCGTTCACTTCTGATGAGCGGTACCTCATAGGCAGTATTGCGCGATACCACCGAAAAGCAAATCCAAAAAATAGTCATTTTCATTTTGCAGCTCTCAGTCCGAAAAACAAAGAGAAAGTTAGAGTTCTCGCATCATTTATACGTATTGCTGACGGTCTGGATGCGTCGCATGCCGCAGTCGTTACGGCTATCGATCCGAAAATAGAATCAGATAGCGTTATCCTGGACTGTTTTGTTACAGACGATACGAGCCTTGAGAGCGAGTCGATCCTCAAAAAGAAGGACCTATTCGAGAGCGTTATCGGGAGAAAACTTATCGTACAATGGCGTCAGAAGAATTGAGATCAGAGGATCGGGTTATTGCTTTTGTTGATCTCGGAACAAATTCGATACGCATGTCTGTTGTGCGAATTAAGCAGAATCAGACGTACACCATTTTACGTGAGGAGCGGGAGATTGTCCGGCTGGGCGAGTATGTCTTCAGCAGTGGCTGTTTACGTGTTAAAGCGATGAAGCGGGCTGGTCTGGTATGCAAAAAATTTGTTGAAGTCGCAAATGCCTTTAATGCAGATGAGATTGTCGCAGTTGCAACATCCGCAACAAGAGAAGCAAAGAACAGGGTTGTATTTCTTGAAGAGCTGAGAAAGACAGGTTTAGATGTGAGGGTTATATCAGGAAACGAAGAAGCGCGTCTCATATACCTCGGCATCTCAAGTGGAGTGCACATAGAGCATAAAAAAACGATCTTCATCGACATTGGTGGTGGCAGTACAGAGGTAGTAATAGGCGACCAATTTCAATACCATGATCTGGACACCCTAGAGCTTGGTGCCATCAGACTAAGCAGAATGTTTCTCTCAGATACTGATGAAAGCCAGGTATCGTTGTTTGTCTACGAAAAGATGAAACGATACGCCAGGATTAAGATGCTGAGGACAATAGAGCGCATGAATAAGGAGAATATAGAGCTTGCTATTGGGAGCTCTGGCACAATCATCAATTTAGCAGAGATTGCAAGAAAGATGTTCAAAAAAGGAGGTTCGAAAAGAGATCTCATACTTGAGCGGAGAGATCTAAAGGCGGTTATCTCTATACTATGCTCACTTACGCTCGAAGAGAGAAAAGAGGTTCCTGGTATCAACGCTGATAGGGCAGACATAATCATCGGGGGTGCTGTGATCCTTGAGACATTGATGGAAGAGTTTACCCTCAATGAGATTGTAGTCAGCAACAGGGGTCTTCGTCATGGTTTGCTCATAGATTATCTGCAGAGACATGGCGAATTTCACCAATTGGAAAAGATGTCGGTCAGAGAAAAGAGTGTTCTCAGACTTGGAAGGTCCTGTAACATCAACGAAGACCATGCAAATACCGTTGCCTCTCTCGCACTCCAGCTCTTTGACAGTTCCTCTAAGATTAAACTGCATAACTTAGGCGATTCTGAGAGGGAACTGCTGAAATGTTCGGCCATACTTCACGATACCGGTAAATTCATATCATTCCGGGATCACCATATCCATTCCCATTACATAATCAGCCACGCAGAACTATTGGGATTCAATCAGACCGAGATAACCATCATGGCAAACGTCGCTCGTTTTCACAGAAAGCGAGTCCCAAGAAGGAAAGAGACGACTATGGCAGAACTCGATGAGCAATCTCAGATGATCGTTGTCATCCTCTCCACGCTGCTAAAATTCGCTGAAAAGCTTGATAGAAGTCACTCAGGCCGTATAAAAACCGCTAAGTTCACGAGTAAAGACGATAAAAAAGTTGTGCTCTCTCTCCGCTCAGAAGGAGAATGTGATCTTGAGCGATGGGGGATAGAGTCAGTTGTAAGAGATTTTGAGAAAGTATTTGAAAGGGGGGTGAAACTGTACGTAAAGAGAGAAGAAAGTCACAGAGTATGAGGTGGTCTTTTAACCTCTGTCCCATCATCATGATACGGGAAGCGATGTTACTTAAGAAAAAAAGCGGTAATTATTATATATATGGCATAAAATAATTTAAAACAAAAAGGAGGTTATGAAATGGAAAAAGCAAAAGAAGAAAAAGCAAAAGCAAAAGCAAAAGAAGAAGAAATAAAAGAACCAGAAAAAAAAATAGAACAACTCGAAAATAAGGCAGTGAAGTCGAGGGAGCATATTTGCTACATGGACTGCATCGATGCTTATGGGATTGATCAAGCCCATAAAGAAGAGTGCTTTGAGAAGTGCTACGGCAAGTTCATCAGACAAAAAAAGAAAGGGAAATAGAAATCAGTTTTAAATGCTGGATTTATATGGGTTATGGTATCTTTTTATAATTGATGTAAATCAATTGCAAGTTCCGCAATGTTCCCTGCATAGTCCCCTATCCGGCTGATACTGTCGGTTATAATACCTATCGGTAGCGCGTTTGATGTGTCCGTCTTCAATTGGTTGATCTCAGATATACTCTTCCTTATCTTCACATTCTCTCGCAATACACTACCCGCAAGCGCAACATCCGCTCTTCGAAGTGAAATGATGCATTTTTCAACACTATCCAGCGAATTCTGCCCAACACAGGCGATCTTATCTGTTATATCCCGGGGTAAATCATCATCTGAGTCAATAGAAGCGAACGTATTTGCAATCTTTACCGCATGGTCACCGATTCTTTCGAGATTGTCAGCAGCGAGACGATAATGGAAAGCTTCAACGAGATTTAGCGGGTCTTCTTTCGAGACCCATCCTGCTTTTAATCTCATGATGAATTGCTTCGAGATTAGTAAGAAAACCCTATCCACCTCCTCCTCTCTTGAGACAATCTCACTCAGCATTTCCTTCATCCCTCTAGCATTAAAGACATCTATCAGGTCTTTAAGCATTCCATATACTAGTGCGTACATCCGTTTAAGTCCCTTATCAATCGTAAATTCACCAGGATCCAGGATGTCGTAGATTACAATCTTGTCCTTTGTCTCTTCTACTATTTCACTACCAATGAGATCTTTGCAGATCCCCTGTATCTCTTTTCTTATTTCCTGTGGTATCGTGCGTGCATGGAGTTCTATGAATTGGTGCCCCATCACATAAGCACCTATAATATCCCTTCTGAGCCCGTTCTCCTCACCATCGATTTTTAATGTTTTGTGACTGATTACAGTTTTAGTCGTAGACGGTGTGAGCAGCAATGTCCCCTCACCCCGATAAGAGAGTGATACCAGTGAGCCAGGCTGCAGCCCGACATCAACCGCCCATTTCTTCGGCAACGTAATCATATAGGTAGATTTTCCGGTTATCTGAACCTTTCTCGCTTCTTCCATCTCTCTTTATCACTCCAACTTCCTTCTCTTCCCTGTTACCATATATATAATACGAGAAGCGATATTGCATGCATGGTCACCGATTCGCTCTAAATGCAACGCTACGAAGTTCAGATGGCTCGCATTTGCAATAAATCGTGGCTTTTCTATCGTAAGCGTTAGCAATTCCCGTCTGACTTGGTCAAATAGCGCATCTATCTCATTGTCTCGTTCCGAGAAATCTTCCAGCATTTTTATCTCGCCGGTCGAAAACGCTTCAAGACAGTCAGATAGCATGCCTTGCGAAATCTCTGACATCCGCGGTATATCTATCAGCGGTTTCACATGCGGGTCATCCGCTATCCGCACCACAATCTCGGCAATGTCACCCGCTAAGTCGCTTATCCTGTCAAAATCCGTTATTATCTTCATGCACGTTCCAATTGTCCTGAGGTCTACCGCCATCGGCTGTTGTAACGCTATCAGCTTCATACATCTCTTCTCAATGTCAAATTCCAAATCGTCTATCGTGACGTTCTCTTTGATTATCCGCGTTGCCAAAACTCTATCTCGTTGAACAAGAGCGGTTATAGCATTTCTTGCTGAGTCCTTTGCCAGCTCGCCCATCTTCTGTACATCTACCTTCAGCTTTTCCAAATTCGCTGTGTATTCTTTTCTTAGTGGCATTTTAGCCGAATCTCCCAGTAACATAATCCTCCGTCCTCTTATCCTTGGGTTTCTCGAATATTTGCGTTGTCTTGCCACATTCTATCATCTCGCCGAGAAGGAAAAAAGCGGTGAAATCGGATACGCGGGCTGCCTGCTGCATGTTATGAGTAACGATAACAATCGTGTAATCCTTTTTCAATTCTCTTAACAAATCTTCTACCTTCGAAGTTGATATAGGGTCCAAAGCCGAGCATGGCTCGTCAAAGAGGATGATTTCCGGATTCACCGCCAGCGCACGTGAAATACATAACCTCTGTTGCTGACCGCCGGAGAACTTCAATGCGTTTTCATCCAACCGATCGTGCACTTCGTCCCACAATGCCGCTTTCTTCAGACTCTCTTCTACTATAGTATCCAGCTTCTTGTTCTGCGTCCCATGAACCCTCGGGCCGTAGGCGACATTATCATATATGCTCATAGGGAAGGGATTTGGCTGCTGAAATACCATCCCTACTTTCTTCCTCAACTGAATTACATCCACACCCCCATTGTATATCTCCACTCCATCTATAAAAACCTTACCTTTCGTCATTACGTCATTGACTTCATTCATTCTGTTCAAAGTCCGGAGAAAAGTCGTCTTTCCACACCCGGAAGGACCTATCAACGCAGTTATTTTATTCGATTCTATCTCTAGATTCACCTCTTTTAACGCATGCACTGTCCCTTTCTCGTAATAGACATTCAAACCTCTCGCTTCTATTTTGCTCATTTTTTTCCTTGTCTCTTACCTCCTTCCCATA
This sequence comes from Candidatus Methanophaga sp. AG-394-G06, assembly GCA_009903405.1. GTDB lineage: Archaea > Halobacteriota > Syntropharchaeia > Alkanophagales > Methanospirareceae > Methanophaga. Next base: position 754 of record PRCZ01000053.1, on the reverse strand, counting down.
CGCCTAATGTATCGATTTCGAAGTAACAAAGCGAATATGCTTATCACCAAAAACATCATGATGAGCACGAGGGAAGCGCCAAAAGTGCGAGAATAAGCCGCAGATGTATGACCCTGCGTTGCCATCATGTAGATATAGACCGGTAATGAAGCAACAGGGTCGAATATAGACTTTGGTAAGAAGGATTCCAGACCAGAACCTGCGGTTAAAAGAATAACGGCAGTCTCCCCTATCGCTTTTCCCATGCCTAACAATATCCCGGTTATTATACCTGGATAGGCGCTTTTCAAAACCACGCTACGAATGGTTCGCCACTTAGAAACTCCTAATGCAAGGGAAGCCTCGCGATAAGCCTGTGGGACTGTTTTTATCGCTTCTTCAGAGGCACGAACGGTCCAGGGTAGAATCATGAATCCGAGTGATAAACCGCCAGATAGCATGCAAATACCTAAATCAAGATAATAGACAAGAAATACAAGTCCAAACAACCCTATCACTATTGATGGTATCCCAGCTAAGCATTCCACAAAAAATCGGGCTGTTCTTGTTATTGCATTATCTGATGCATATTCCGCAAGATATATCGCAGATGCAACACCCATCGGAACGGCAAAAAGCAGACAGATCGCAACCAAGCATAATGACCCGATAATCTGCGGGAATATCCCGCCATATTCAAACCGATAAGGAGATTCGAGCAAGAAATTAAGACTTATTACCCCTACCCCATTAACAAATACGTAACCAACCACGA
>PRCZ01000052.1 GCA_009903405.1 Candidatus Methanophaga sp. AG-394-G06 | reverse complement strand
CTCATTCTCGAACCACTTGTCCAGCACATAGTGGAGGTATACATTGGCGAGTACTGGGCTCAGCACCCCACCCTGCGGCGTACCTTGATCCATCTCAAAGTATTTTCCTTCCTCCATTATGCCAGACCTCAGGAACCGACCAATCAGTTGCAATAAAGTCGGATCTACGATTCTCTGCCTCAGACGTTCCATCAGTCGCTTATGATCCACTGTGTCAAAGAACCTCGAGATGTCCATATCCACCACAAAGTTGACCGGAACGTTCATGATGATCCGGTCTAGTTCAGTTAGAGCATCGTGGCAACTGCGATTCGGTCGAAAACCGTAGGACGTATCTATAAAGTCCTGCTCAAAGATCGCTTCGAGAATCTTCTTTAACGCCATCTGGACAATCTTGTCCTCGACAGCGGGTATTCCGAGCGGTCTTTTCTCTCCGTTTGGCTTCGGAATATAGACGCGCAAGACTGGTTGAGGCTTGTACTGCTTTGCTTTGAGCCTTGCCACCAGATCTGCGATATTCTCATCCAACGCTTTCGCGTATTCTCCTACTGTCACTCCATCAATACCGGGAGATTTACCTCTCTTTAACTCCCTGAAACACTCTTTTAGGAAATCCTCTGTAAGCAAGTGTGCTAATGACGTAAACTTGCATTTTGGATCTCCTTTTGCTCTTAAGGCTATCGCCATAAGAACTTTTAGAGTTTTGGACACCAGTTTTGTTGTCATCTACAACCCACCTCGGAGTGTGGTAGATGTATCCCTGATATCCAGCGCACTCCTGTCAGCCCCTTCCCTCCACAGGCATTACCCTGCTTCAACGGTACTATGAACTGATCCGACTCCCAATATGCCATTTGCGGTATCTTGCCGTCTATAGGCTTGATAGCGCATACTCCTGTCCCTATATGGGGATCAGGGAGAGCATATTGGGCCTCCCGAGTTCCCATAGTCACCTTTTGATACCATGCTACGGTCTGAGACCCCGCTGGACTCACATCACCTTGCCGTGTCCCAGAGCTCCCTGCTATATTCCAAGACCGGAGGTTCCGACTAACGGTGGTGTGAATGCTGCCTTCCGTCACACAGACAACGTCGGCTTCCAGAATCATCAGAATTTCGGGGCTCATAACCTTCACCTTTCGATTGTGGCCTAGTATCCCATCCCCCCAGCTTCACATCAGCCTGTTACCAGACAGGGTGCGGGGTTCAGTTCTGAGGTGGTGGCTAGCCTTTCCTCAGGCTGGATTTTCACCAGCTGGCGAGTATGAATTTATCTCGGCACGCCTGTGAAATCTGTGTCTATGATAATTATCAAAATGGGTAAACTCTTTACTGGGAGTTCCCTTACACTAAATCTACCGTTACTGTTTTCCCTTCCATCACTTCTTCTTCTGTGATCTCTACCACAACCTGCCTTGTATCCCATATTATCGTTTCGGTTTCTATATGACCTACCCTTAAGACATAGGGGGCTGCGAGAACATCAAAATTTGTGTATCCGTCTCTTTCTATCGGTCCTTCTGTTGAATATGGCACAACAAACTCGTAGGTGCCGTTAGGCATTGCTATTTGAGAGTACATAAATTCTCTACCCTGGTTTGTGGTTATATTTGTCGCTATCTTAACAATAGCGCCACTAGGAGCTCTACCTTCTATCTTCGCCCCTTTCACATATTCAAACACCTTTACAAAGCTCATCGGCGAAACGAAAGGCGGGGTCCATCTAGCTGTATCTAGATATTCAGGATCGGTAAAGCCATGACGAAGTTCATACGCTAATCTTTCTGCGGCAGTATAATTAGATCCAACATAGCATTCCCATGCCTGCAAGTCATCGGTTTTAACATTCAGAATAGCATGTAGTACCATGTATGTGGATGACTCGTGCACCAACCGGTAATGTTGCAATGGTTTCGTCTGAAATGGTCTAATTACCAATATGGATGACTTTCCAAGGTATCCACCTTTGAATCGCGTCTCTCTTCCGTCGAACATATGCAACTTTGTCACCATCGACTTGTAGTATTCTTCTCTCAGCTCAAACAGGGATCTCCCTTCTGTTTGGTCCAACGTATAGCGTCCAGTTGTGTCATTAGCCCAGAAGGTCATTGACCCGTATAGATCCTGATATGAGGCCATTGTATCTACCATCGGGAAAGCACTCACAACATACCTCACGTCAAATGCATCTGCGACCTCATTTGCTTCTGATTCGTTTTTCGCAATGAAAAAAATGGCGGCGCCAGGACTATTTGGCCCTCCTATACCCTGCTGAAAATTATTAGCCACCGGAATCCTATGTGCAATATAAGTGATCCAATTACCATAGTCCCACCAGCTCATCACGGAATATGCAGAGTCAGGATAAGCATAATCGCGAGGATATAAGGCATAAAAATCAACACCCGTATCGGGTGTGTTCCCCCTCATCCAAAAAAGTGATTCATACCAGTCCTCTCGCGGACCTCCACTGCCAAGCTTTGCCGTTGTCAATGACTCATTTAAGGGGAAGAAAAAGACAACAATTAAGATGACGGTGAAGGTTAATATAACATCCGCGCGTAAGAATTTTTTATTTTTTATTTCATTACTCTTTTGCGTTTTTATCGTTTTTCTTCTCCGCTTACCCTTTATGGCATCCACTCTTTTCTCTTCCAACTGCCCTTTCGATTCTTTCATATCACTGACGCTTTTTTCTGCACCTCTAAACGTCACAAGCTCGATAATCTCCCAGGATAGGAAACCACAGAGGATGGCGACATTTATTGCATAATAAGCACTAAATCTGCCCTGACCGAAGCAAGCAAAAAGCATTATTGCGCACCACACGAGAAGAAGAATCTCTTCTGCCCGCCATTTCCTCCAGATATTATAAACTATCCATACGAGGGCGACAAAAGCGAGGAAGAAAGTGGTAGTGAACCAAGCCCATATATTGGCCCATCCCATGGGTTGGGCCTCAACTATGGCTAAATACTGTTTTGAGGGTGAGAATATGAGTAGAAGTGACCATGTTATGGTCGAGTATAACGCAGGCTTAAAAACGAACAATACAACAAAAGATGCTACAGTTATTGCTAAAATCAGAATAGGGTACCAATAAGGTTTTATTTTTGCTTTTCTTATCAATAAAGAAAGCGCAGTTAAAACGGGCGGAACGAATATGGCAAGAAGAAGAGACCACTTGTGGATTTCGGAAAGGAAACCAAAAGAAAGTGCAGGTGCTATCATAGCTAAGGGAACGATAAAAACAGGTACGCAGACAATGCAAAGATAATCGGAGTCTTTCTCTCTAAGATGATCGGCGACATGTTGAACCACTGCGTATGTACACAAGATTAATATGAAAAGCGGAGCACCGAGCCATGCGAGGAAATAAGACCCTAGAAAAACACCAGATATGATAGAATATACGATTGGCTTTTTTAACGAACCTCTATCTCCTCCTAAGAATGACTGAAAAGTTATTCCATTTTCACGCGCACTCTTCAGCGCAAGGATAAGAAAAAGCATGGCAATCGTGCTGAAAAGGGTCTCCATAGCGTGATGGTCTGTAAATCCTAATAGAGAACGAATCAAGAACTGTCCGGGGAGGATGGCTATAAGAGCTGCGGAAAGAAGTCCTGCACCCCGGTTATATAATCCTTTCCCAATGAAATAAACCGGGAAGATAGTAAGGGCCCCTAAAACAGCAGGATACCACGCCCATATCTCTTCTATCATACTCCGGGTTAAAATAGCGAATGGATTTCCAAGTCCCACTGCCCATACGATGAACGCAAGCGACAGATCAAATAACGGAGTTCCAAAAGGGTTATACGTACCCTGAGGATAAGCGGTGAACGGATCAAAGTAGATGCGGTGAGGGAAATGATGCAGTGTATTCTCAACAAGCCTTATGTTATACCAGGGGTCATAGCCGCCAAATCGCACGAATGTGTCATTAAAGACGATGTTGTACGGAATAGCGACCCGGATATAGAGTGACAAGCAGAATAACAAGACCAACGTAAGGCCACAGATCAAAGATACTTTTTCAATCCGTTTCATTCTTGATGTACTCCTGCTTACTCACTATACGATTCCCCTCTATTTACGTCTTTTTTGTCCTACAGCCACCTTTTATACGGTAATTCCTGTTTGATCTATATGAGTAGCTATAGAATAAAATATGTTGTTTGGAATCGAGGCACAGGCGGCGAATGTGTGTGGGTTACCTGTCATTATGGCTAAAACTTTCTCTAAGAAAGTTTTAGTTTTGATGGCGATATAGGATCGCCATATTTCTCTCCCGCCTGGATCAATCTTTGCCTTTGCTCTTCCAGCACCTCAAAAACTATCTGCGGTGTATCATACACTTTCGTCTTGTAGAACTCCTTCACTCGCTCGATCTTAGCCAAATTTTCCGCTACACGCACAGAGAATTGCTTAATGTAATCCTCTTCAGAATAGTCCTTTTTAAGCACTTCCTGGAACAGCCTTTTAAGATCTTCGTATCTTGGTATAAATCCCGTAGGCGTTTTTATCGCCTCTATTTCGTGATGTGAACGCAGTTCCATCCATTTAAGCCACACTGCCTTATCTGTTTTATCATTCATGAAATTCCCTTCAGCATCACTCAGGAAATAATTAACCGAGAATATAGGCGGTGGATTATTCAATTTAGCGCCAAAATCCAGATGACACTCTATATATCTTCCTATGGGTATAGAAAGGAAATCCAGGTTAGACATGGGATTAATTTTTCTAACGCCTTCTTTTCCTAGAGTGGCGGCGGTAGTTTCTGATTCCAGTCCGGCACTCTGGATGATAACACCATGCACCCAGTCAAAGGATTCCTCAACCGGCACTTTTGTGTCCGAATCTCGTCCACCATATATTATTCCGCCTACCAACACACCTGCCGGATTATTGAGTTCCGGGTCCACATTCTCTAATAGTCGCATGTCAAGCGTGAATCGGGCATTTGGATGCGAAAGCGAAATCAAATTATCATCTTCGTCTCTCTTTCCCGGCGTCCATTCACCCGAATGATGGAATCCCCTTTCCGGCTCTTCTTCATCTTTACCTATCCAGTGAACGCCTTTCTCTTCCGTGACCAGCACATTAGAGAATATAACCTCGCCCGGGCTGTGGAGCGCATCCCAAATCTGGGGATCGTCCACAGAGTTTACGCCCTGTATTATCCCAAATATGCCATTCTCCGGATTAACCGCGTGTATTACGCCATCTATGTTCCTGAGGTAGGCTATGTCATCACCAACAATAGTCTCTCCAGGCAGCATGGCTGTAGAAGTCTTACCGCAGAGCGAAGGAAACGCACCGGTAAAATAGGTCACCCGTCCGGAATGGCCATGCACGCCCATAATGAACATGTGCTCGGTCAGCCATCCTTCTTTTGACGCTCGGGTTATCGCAGGACGCATCGCTAACTTTTTAAGTCCTATTGTATTGCCACCGTACTGCGTATTCATGCTATATACCGTCTCGTCTTCAAGATCAATATAAACCCGGCGTTTATCTATGTTCTTTGAGGTCTTCCTCGCGTCTAGCTCTCCTGCGGAATGCACAAACTTCAAAAACCGCGCTGATCGTCCCAATCTTACGAACTCATCGTATCCTTGTCTATATAGTAGATCCTCTGAATGCGCAACATAACCGGAATCGGTAAGTTGAACTGCGGGTATGGCGAATTGTGAATTGAGCGGCCCTAAACAAAAGAATCGCACGTACAACTGGTGCCCTTGCATAATATCTTCCATAATCGTGTGAATCTCTTTGAGCCCCTCCTCTCGGTCCATCGCATTTATATTGGGTCCTAACTCAACACCCGGCGGTAAAAGGAACTTAGAATTCGCTTTATCCCTTGCCTGATCGTAATAGCCGTCAAAATGGACTGTATGCCCCCCTATAGCAAGCTCCTCCTCCTCACCTGCTCTTATCGTCTCCCGCCGAATGTACAGAATGTCTTCCGGTAAATCAGAGCATACAAAAATCTTGTCAGGATTGCAAAGCTCTATATACTTAGCAACAAATTGATGGAGTTCCGGATTATCTATCTTGATAAGTTTCTGGTAATTTTCCTCTCCCAACCTCGCTTTTAACAGCCCTATTGTTCTTTCATCTTCTACCTTTCCACTTCGCTTTTCCTCTTTCCTTTTCATCTTCTCAAACCAAAAGAAACAAGAAGAGGATCAATTTATAAATATATCTTTATTTTATTTTTACAATTGATGGAAACGAAGTTGAAAAAGAAGGACAAATGCATTTTGAAGGCGTTGCTTGAAAACGGGAGACGTTGTTATTCCGGGCTGGGTAGAGC
>PRCZ01000051.1:205-6480 GCA_009903405.1 Candidatus Methanophaga sp. AG-394-G06 | reverse complement strand
CTATGGGAATGAATATCGAGAGATTAAGACTATGGATTATTTCAAATCTATAAAGGGTGAAAGTTAAAATGCCGGATCAAAAACGATTTCTCAATCAGGATTTAGTTTTGCAGGTTAGTAAAAACATTAATCCCACTGTTTTTGACATTGATAAATATGAGGGTTTTATTGATGCCCTCTGTGGTGAACGGAATTATCAAAAAGAAGCCATCAGAACAATGCTTCGTTATATGCTTGGAGGACAATACAGGAACTTAATGGAACTTGCAGAGGAAAACTTCAATTCTAACGAGAAATTGAGAGACTTGTATGGTTCTTTTATAGAAACGAAAAAACATCTTCAGTTTCCAGATAAACTCTCTTGCTCTATTGACCATGCAACTGGTACAGGAAAAAGCTATGTTATCTATGGAATCGCCCGTATTATGTTAGCTGAAGGTGTGGTGGATCATGTGTTAGTTGCATGTCCTTCTACGACTATAGAATCGGGGCTGATGGAGAAATTCAAACTTCTTTCTGGTGATGACACATTTAGGAGCCTTTTCCCATATGACTCGATTATCAAAAACACCCATATTATTAATGCAACAGAAAGTATAACCACTGGATCAATTTGCGTGGAAAACTGTCATGCACTTTACGAGCATGTAAAATCATCTATCCGTGAAAGTCTTGCAGGAAAAGGGAATCGCACACTTGTTATCAATGATGAGACACACCATGTCTATAACCAAACAGGAAAAGCTTTCAAAAAATGGAAGGAATTCCTTTTGGATGAGGAATTTGGATTCAAATATATAGTCGGGCTTTCCGGGACCTGCTACATCAAAGATGAATATTTTACTGATGTGATAAATCGTTATTCCCTTAAAGAAGCGATTGAAGATGGATTTATAAAGTCCATTGATTATGTTGCTCAAGATACTTCCACAACCCAAAATGAAAAATTCCAGAAGATTTACGATAATCATATAGAGAATAAAAATGCCAAATACCGACTGGTAAGACCTCTTACTATTTTAGTTACAAAGGACATCCGTGCCTGTAACAAACTCACGGACGATTTAATCAAGTTTCTCTCTGAGCAAGAGGGCATTTCAGATGAAGATGCAGCTAAAAAAGTGCTGGAAGTAACTTCTTCACCAAAGCACAAAGAAAATGTTAGAAAACTGTCAGATGTGGATAGAAATGATAGTCCAGTTGAATGGATAACCTCTGTAAGTATGTTGACAGAGGGTTGGGACGTAAAAAATGTTTTTCAAATTGTCCCTCATGAGGAAAGAGCTTTTGACAGTAAACTTCTTATTGCACAGGTATTAGGGAGAGGATTGAGGATTCCAGAGGCGTACCTTGGTGAAAAGCCGGTGGTAACAGTTTTTAACCATGACCGCTGGTCCGGTAGAATCAAACACCTTGTGGAGGAGGTACTTGAAATAGAAAATATAATTTATTCATATCCCGTTCTAAAAGGCCCAGACTATAACTTCTCTATTCATAACATAGATTATGCGCGACTAACTGAAACAGAAGTATACAAACAGGAAAAGGAATACGAATTTAAAAAGGGTTTTATCACTTTGATTAGACAGGCCCCGGCACTTGAACGAGAGACCGAGTATGTCAGAGCAACGACTGGTGAAAGTCGAAAAAAGAAAACCCTTGTCAAATATAAAATGTTCTCCGTCGAAGAAATTGCCGAACAGCTCCATAATCGTTTTAAGTCTATAGATATGGAAACTTCAGAAACAGGATATCCAACCAAATACGCAGAGAAATATACTATTGATTGGTTAAAGAAGTTAATTTGCAATTCTTTGGAGCGTATTGGTGAGAAGGGTAGTCAAGTTAGTGATGAAAATAGACAAAAACTTTATCAAGCATTCGGTGTTTTACATCGTCCAGCAGCAAAAGTTGTTCGATATAAAATGTCACCTAAGGCACTAGTAGAAATTAAGACCTCTGATCGGAAAAAAGATAGTGTGGGCTTTGCTTCTATAAGACGAGGAGATGCGACAATTTTCTGGGATGATAACTCGAAAAGTTTAAGCGATGAGGAGGTTGTATCTTTCTTGAGAGAGCTTGAGGAAGATGAATCACTGCCTAGATCAACTATGGAAAAAATAGAAAATGTCTATAATTTTGAGACTCCATTGAATGTTGTCATCGCAGATCATAAACCAGAACGCCTTTTTGTCAGGGAGCTTATTAAACAGGAAAATGTCCAAGTTATCGATAGTTGGATTAAATCAACCGATCAGGATTTTTATCCAATTGAATATTCATGGAAAAAGGGCGAGGATCCAAAGCGTGGTCGTTTTAATCCTGATTTTTTCATTAAAGTTGGCACAAATAGCCTTGTAGTAGAAATAAAGGGGGATGAAGAAACCAAAGAACCATCTGATGAAAATAAAGCAAAGTACAAAGCAGCTAAAAGACATTTCTCCATTTTGAATGACCAACAATCTCAAATTAGGTATTTCTTCAACTTCTTAACCCCCGAGGATTATGATTATTACTTTACACAATTGCGTAAAAAGAACTTTAAGTTCGTCTCAAAACTTGATGCGGAGTTTGAAAAAAATGGGGCTAAAAATAACAATCGATAAATCAGTAGAAAGAGTGCAACATCCGATAACACAGCATATACGCTGCGCTGCGCTTCGGGACCTTGCGTTCTTTGGTCGCCAACGTCGTATATGCTCGGAACGTTTATACGCCACCTCTTTTCGTCAGGTTGGAAGAATAAAATAGGTGTGTGCCGAGCAAAATTCATACTATCCATTTGATAAAAAGCTAACATAACCTCAAATGAAACACAGAATAAATCCTTAAAAATCACTTCAACGTATAAAGACTAACCATAAAATGGTAATGACTTCACTCAAGAAGACTTACGGAACGAGAAAATTAAAGAAATTGCTTAACGTGTATTACGAAGGCGAAGTGCTCGACAATTTAGTTAGCGAATTGTATCCTCTGGTGGATAGCGTAGGCTATGAAGCCTTAGAGGAGATCGTAGGTCTTTGTAACCAGATCGCTGGGGATCCTAGTGGACGAACAGCAGTTACTCTACTTGAAGAGAGCCCGGAGCTCATTGACCGATTGCTAATGTACGGAGATAAAGTTTTAGTCCTGAACGTTTATGGACTTTGCAGTCAGATCGCCGGCTATAGTGAAGGCCCTGCGGTTAGATTGCTTGCGGTAAGTCCAGAACTCATAGATCAGGTAGGCTATGACGGTTTAGAGAAGATAGCCGAGCTTTGTGGCAAGGTAGCACAGGGAGACAGTTTTGTCGCTACCAGGTTGATGGGTCTAAGTCCGGAACTAATAGATCGCGTGGGCTATGAGGGTTTAGAGAAGGTAGCGGGTATTTGTACTCAGGTCGCAACTGATCGCAGATTTATTGCAGCCCTGCTTGATATGACCTTAGGACTCATAGATAAAGTAGGTATTGACCTTTTAGAGAAGGTAGCAGAACTGTGTAGTCAAGTCGCGGGGTATAGTAGTAGAACTGCAGTCCGGTTGCTTGGGCAGAGTCCGGAACTAATAGCTAGAGTGGGGTATGACGTTTTAGAGCAGGTAGTTGGACTTTGCAGTCAGATAGCGCAAGAGGATAGTTTTGTGGCTGCCCGGTTGCTTGAGCTGAGTCCGGAACTAATAGAAAAGGTCAGTCCTGATTGTTTAGGTAACCTGGCAGAACTTTGTTGTCTGGTCAACAAGGATGACAGTTTCATCGCGGCTCGGGTGTTTGATGGTAGTCCCGAACTCATTGCGAGATTACACAGGTATGGCGATACGGAATTAGTTACGAACGTTTACGGTCTTTGCAGTCAGGTCGCCCGGGATTATAATTGGCGAACTGCGGTCAGGTTGCTTGGGTTAAGTCCCGACATCATTGAGCGATTGCTACGGTATGGCGATAAAGAGTTAGTGCTGAATGTTTATGGGCTTTGCAGCCAGGTAGCCAGTTATAGGGTGCGGGCCGCAGTTAGTTTGCTTGAGCAGAGTCCTGACCTCATAGGTAGAGCGAGTTATGACGGTTTAGAGAAGGTAGCTTATAAGGCATCAGAAATAGCAAGGGAGAAAGGCGAAGAGAAAGCAACTTCTTTCGTGCGTGGTGAGTCGTCCGAATATGCCGATTTTTTTGAGGCTATCACAGAAGGTCTTGAGCTGAAGAGTGTGAGACGCGTATTGTTACATTATCTGAATGCGTTGTTGGGCTACCGAATCGAGATTGTGGAAGCACAGGGGGCAGCCACAACAGACGGTGAGCGGATCTTTCTGCCGGTAAGAATAAAAGAGTTCGAGGAAGAAGATAGGAATTTCATTTTGTACAAAGTTATGGCGACACATGAAGAAGCGCATCTGGAATATGGCAGTTTTGATTTCGAGCTGATGCGGGTTCAGGATGTCGCGAGTAGGATAAAGAGGAAGTATGGTGAGTGCAAATGAAGAATGGAAGTAGCGATAGCGACCTAGAAAATTTCTATGCACTCTTTCCCGAACCTGCATTAGCGAAGGACCTTATAACATTACTTGAAGATTACAGAATCAATTCACGGCTGAAAACGGAATATCCCGTCCTTGCCGTACAGATATCAGAAATGAACATTCATACGGTATCTAAAAGACCTTCTCTTGACGAATTAGCGAATGATAAACAGAGAGCGGTAGAGCTTATAGCACAACGGTTAAGTGCCGGAACGACAAAAGAGCAAGTCCCGGGAAATTTATTACAAACACTTGAGCAAGCTTTATTAATATGCCAAACATTATCTTCGTCACATGCGGATATACACGAAACTGCAAGGGTGGCCGCGGAATTATATTTCTTGATAGATGACCATTTTCAAGGTCCCTATCAGCAAATGGATCCTTTTTCTGCTCCTTTAGATCAATCACAAGTGAATCAAAACATAGGGAATTTCGGTAGAGCAGCGCGAAAAATTAGTGGGAATATAGATAGCGAAACCGACAAAAGCCCACCGGGCGGTGCTAAAAATGCAAATGACTTTAGCGTGCCTTCAGAAGATACAATAAGAGAACTGCTAAGAGCATTGTACAAAGAGAAAGGAATCAAACCCAAGGAGGTTGAGTCACGAATAGATGCTCTTGATGCAAACAAAGTGCAGGATTATTTAAACGACCTTGAAACATTAATTACGGCTGAAAACGGACTTCAAAGCGAACGAGATACATATTTATATCCAGAATGGGGTATTGATATTAAGGATTATCGGTTAAATTGGTCGCGGATAAGAGAACAAATTTTGGAGGGTGAGTCGGACGAATTCTATCAGGACACAATCCAGAAGTATGCGGGACAGATAAAGATAATCAGGCGAGAATTCCAGATGCTCAGACCAGAAGGTTTAGTAAAATTACGGGGGCAATTTGATGGCGATGATATTGATCTGGATGCAACGGTTCAATATTTTATTGATAAGCGACTGAGGCTCTCACCGTCCGAGAGGAACTATGTACGAACCGAAAACAGAACACGCGATATAGCGGTTGCATTTCTCGTTGATATGAGTGGCAGTACAGTAGGCTCAACAATACGGTGTGAAAAGGAAGCCTTGATTTTAATGTCGGAAGCATTGAAGGAATTAGGCGATGCTTTTGCTATTTATGGGTTCTCGGGGTATGGGCGAGATAATGTGGTCTTTTTTTTGATCAAAGATTTTGAGGACTCTTATGACCTGCGAGTGCAGTGCAAAATATCTACAATGACGAATAAACAGTCTACCAGAATTGCACCTGCTATCAGACACACCACAACGAAATTAAGAAGAAGGGAAGAGAGGACAAGAATGCTTATTCTATTGAGTGACGGTAAGCCGTTAGACCGGGATTATTATGGTAATTACGCGATTGAAGACACGAGAATGGCATTGAAAGAGGCGCAACGATATGGGATCAAGTCGTTTTGTATTACTGTTGATCGTGAGGCAGCGGAGTATTTGCCGCGAATGTATGCCGATAGCAGATGGGTTGTGATAGATGATGTCCTGAAACTGCCGGCTAAAATAACGAGGATATATAAGCGGTTTACGACGTGAGAAGTGGTTAGGGTTTAGGCACTGTCAAATTTTCCAGTCGGTTGACAAGAAGTTGCATCGCGGATTGCCCTTGCGGCTACCCCATCCATTCGGGGTAATCCTACTGCGGAACACGCAGGGGGTATGCGTGGTAACCTCGCAGGACAACGTGGAAAAATCCGAGAACCCAACTCAGATCAACTGCTAGCCAGGATAAGAACGCTATGAAGAGTG
>PRCZ01000051.1:0-172 GCA_009903405.1 Candidatus Methanophaga sp. AG-394-G06 | reverse complement strand
CAATGCGAACCATGGTAAGAGTCGTAAATTTGAATAAGCGAAATTGGGTTGATACGCTTAGACCAAAATTTGCCCTAACTCGAAAGGGTTATGAAATGCTTGAGCGGTATGAAGGGAAACTTTCACTTCATGTACCGTTCTGAGATGAGAAGGGACGAGTAATCGCCCTATT
>PRCZ01000050.1 GCA_009903405.1 Candidatus Methanophaga sp. AG-394-G06 | reverse complement strand
GGTCATTGTCTTTATGTACAATAAAATTCTATAATTTATTTGTGGGACAGCCTGTTACGCCGTAAACAGAGCCCATCATGCGGACGTCGGCGGCATGACCCCGGGCTCAATGCCAGGCAACAGCACCGAAATCTTCCAGGAAGGTCTCATTATCCCACCTTGCAAGCTTTTAACCCGCGGCAAGGAGAACGCAGATGTTTTCGAGATCATAAAAGCCAATACTCGCACACCCGTGGAGCGAGCAGGCGATATACGAGCTCAGATCGCGGCTAACAACTTAGGTGCAATGAGAATGACAGAACACATCAAAAAATATGGCGTAGATACGTACATGGTGTTTGCAGCAAGTATCATAGAATATAGCGAGAAGAGAATGCGACATGCGATCATAAAAATACCTGATGGCACTTATGCCGCCGAGGACTTTATGGACGATGAGGGCATTATCGACCAGCCGGTGAAAATAGCAGTGACACTAAAAATAGCGGGCAGTGCCATAGACATAAGCTTTGAAGGCACCGACAGACAGAGAAGAGGCAATATCAATGCACCTTATGCCGTTACGCTCTCTGCCGTTTACTACGTCCTGAGATGTGTGACAGACCCTGAAATACCACCCAATCATGGCTGTTACCTGCCTCTAAGCATTAACGTGCCCGAAGGCACGGTTTTGAATCCGAATCCGCCTGCTGCTGTAGCAAGCGGTAATGTGGAGACGTCACAGCGGATAGTGGACGTATTGCTGCTTGCCTTGCATAGAGCTATGCCGCATAAAATTCCCGCACAGTCGCAAGGCACAATGAACAATGTAGTAATAGGCGGTACAGTCAACGGAGAAGGGTTTACCTACTATGAAACTATTGCTGGCGGTCAAGGCGCTTCACCAACTAAAAATGGTGACGATGGGATTCACACGCACATGACGAACACGGCAAATACGCCGATAGAGGCGTTAGAGCTTTCGTATCCACTGCGTGTGGAGCGTTATGAGTTGATTCCCGATTCCGGTGGTAACGGTAAGTTTAAGGGCGGTTCGGGCATAAGAAGAGCGATTAAGGTTCTGGTAGCGGATGCTACGCTTTCTATACAATCAGAGCGCCGGAAATACCCGCCAAAGGGTCTGCTTGGTGGCGAAGACGGAAGAGCAGGTAAGAACTATTTAGTCAGAGACAATAAGAGGATAAATTTGCCTTCAAAGGTTACTATGCCACTTGAGAAGGGCGATGTAATGGTAATTGAAACGCCCGGGGGCGGAGGATATAGACATGCACAATAAACTGTGGAAAATCCCAAATCACAAATAATAATTTACCCGAACGGTATGTTATTTCCCCTCTGTGTCCTCTGTGGTCTCGGGGGCTACCATTTTTATCAAAACTTTTTGGGTAAACTAAACTATTTACTGGGTGTTTCCTTAACCCAAAAATCTTGTGCTAATCTCGTGAAATCTTGTGGTTTTTTACCCAGGCTATACAAAAACCTACAACAACTTATACAGTGTACTCCTCCTTCTTGGTGTTCTACCCGCATCCGTAATGAGTTGCTCAAAGTCCTCGGGGCTCATGTACTCGCCCGCTAAGGAACCCGATGCCCTTGATATGCTCTCTTCCATTAGCGTTCCGCCCAGGTCGTTCACGCCAAAAAGAAGCATCTTCTGTACGTCCATTACTCCTAACTTCACCCAGGACGCTTGCACATTCACGCAGTAGGGATGAAGAATAACTCTTGCGAGAGCATGAACAGTTGCACTATCCCAAAAGGAAATTTCTCTGTTCACCATTCTGCCCAATTCATTGTTCTTTCGCATGAACTTCAGCGGTACGAACTCCGTAAATCCGCCGGTCTCCTTTTGTATCTCCCTTATCTTAAATAGATGGTCTATTCTGTCCTCTAAAGATTCTATATGCCCATACAGGATAGTAGCAGTTGATGGAATTCCCAATCGATGCGCAGTCTTTATTATCTCTATCCATTCCCCTGTTTTTATCTTACTCGGACATATCACCTCACGGATAGAATCATCGAGTATTTCCGCAGCAGTTCCAGGAATAGAACCCAGTCCCGCATTTTTTAACTCCTTCAACACCTCCAACTCACTCATATCAGAGTTCCCCGCCATATGATATATTTCCATTGGCGAATATGCGTGTATATGTACATCAAATCGTGATTTTATGGTTTCTATAATTCTACAGTAGTCCGCTACCTCAAGGTCCGGATGCAAACCACCTTGAATACATATCTCTGTCGCCCCCTTATTCAACGCTTCCTCTACCTTACTCAAAACCACATCCATACTCAATAAATAACCCTTCTCCTTCTCTTCCCGGAACGCGCAAAATTTGCAGTTGCCTACACAGACATTTGTAAAGTTTATGTTCCTGTTCACCACATACGTGACGACATCGCCTTTCTCCTCCTTTCGCAACGCGTCTGCAATGCAGAAGAGATAAGAGGGGTGACACGCTAAAAATAACGCATCCTCTTTATCTATTTCTCCCTTCCATACCTTCTCGTATAACTCATCAAAATCATCTTTCATGTCAAACGTTCTTATGAAGGAAGTTTGACCCAAGGTACTGCACAGATTATTTTCCATCCAAACCTCCCTTTCATTTAAGCTTAAGGACTTCGTTTTATTCCTGTTATTATCTCTCTGTTAAGGTCAAATACAGTCGCCGTCTCGGTCCCGTTTGTTATTTTTAGTTTCTTGCTCGCATCAACCTCACCAACGATAGAAGTCGCTACCCCTGCATCCTCAAATATTCTTATGCACTCTGCCGCGTTATCATCGTTTTCAACCGTGAGCACAAATCCTGTACCCGGATACATCTTTAACCACTGCTCAAAAGGAATATCTACATCTGGTCTTGGTATCTTATCAAGCTCCACGATTGCGCCTGCACCTGAAGATTCGAGCAACATCCCAAATGTGCCTAAAGTGCCAGGATTGCTTATGTCCTTACCCGCAGTGGCTAACTTCTTCTCCCCGATCTCAACCATTGTATCCAACTGCTTTTTTATCTCTGCTACAGTCCTTCTTGTCGTGTTGTCCCAGGCCAGATTGTAACTTGGATATATCATACCATCAAGGTCAATTGCGACCAATACCTTGTCGCCTGGTTTCGCACCGCTTGAAAATATTACACAATCCCTCTTTACTGTTCCCATTATAGCAACATCAAGAGCATCATAATTAGTGTCCGGATGTAGATGCCCGCCCACCATGGGCACGCCAAATTTTCGCACTCCGTCAGCCATTCCCCGGCCCAATTCTGCACATATACCCTTCTCCTGCGTTGATGCCAGATTCACCATTGCCCGCGGAGTGCCGCCCATCGCTGCTATATCCGCCACATTCACCAGCACGGCGCAATACCCGGCCCACCATGGGTCGGCATTCAACAATTTACCCCAGATACCATCCACAGCGAGCAAAACGAAATTATCATTGTCCACTTCAAGCACAGCCGCATCCTCTCCGAATCCCACTATCGTTCGACTTCCTACTCGGTCCGCATCCCCAAATCTATTTACGATGTCACTTATAGCTCTTTTCCGTTTCACACCCTCAAAGTTTCTCAATCCATCTGCCAACGATTTCAGATCCTCTTTTGAGTTTACCATTTTTACCACACCCTCACTTAGCGTATTCCTTCATCTCTTCTATTACGTCCTTTACCTCCTCTATATCTTTTATCCGGAAATCC
This sequence comes from Candidatus Methanophaga sp. AG-394-G06, assembly GCA_009903405.1. Taxonomy (GTDB): domain Archaea; phylum Halobacteriota; class Syntropharchaeia; order Alkanophagales; family Methanospirareceae; genus Methanophaga. Next base: position 3,100 of record PRCZ01000050.1, on the reverse strand, counting down.
GCAATCTCAAAAAGCTTCCCCTGTCTATCTGCCTCTTCCTGTAACGATAACACCGCTATATCGGCCTCACATAGCGCAAGATAATCATTTATATCATCCCCCACCATCATCACCTTATGCTTGGCCTTCAACCGCATCACCAAGTCCCGCTTATCCTCCGGCTTCTGCATCCCAAAGATATTATCAGGAGGGACGTCAGGTAAATAAACTGCAATTTCATCTCGCTCTATCCTATCTCCCGAAGAAACAAAAGTCTTTACTCCTAGCCCGTGTAACGCACTAAGTAGTTTTTGTGTTCCCGGGAAAAAATTTATGCCGCCTGCAATCACGTATTTTATCACCCCCTTTGCCATATCCACAATCAGGCCTACACCTATTACCGGTAGGATGTCGCACTTCCTCAGAAAGGACATTGTTTCATGTACATCTCCCAATTTAACATGGTTATCGCGTAAAATTGCTTCCGTCACTTCTCGATCACTAATCCCTTTTTCTTTATATATAACCTTATTTTCGATTTTTTTCTCCTTTATTACATCGGACAAAAATTTTGAAGGATCTTCTTGCTCCAGCGTTTCTCCGTAATCCGTCTTTAATATCGCCATTGCACCCTTTTCAAGCCGGTCGGTACAGGTTAGCCCCGATCTCCTGCTCCGCTTTGTCACGCCTCTTCCCATATCTTTAATAATCCTAAAAGGTGCGTATAAAACACCTGCACCATCAAAAACAACTGCTAACTCTAATGTGTCCATTGGCACTCCTACCTCTTCTTCTTATTTCTATAATTTTAATGTAAAGAACTTTTGCATCATCTTAAATACAATAGTCAAGTATAGTATTCAAAATATGAGATAAATAGCGATGGTGATATTATGATGCAGGACCTGGTAACAGAGAAATGGGAGGACTTTCTGAAGAAGTATTGCTGGGACAGGATCATAGAGCTATCGAATTATTACCCGGAACGGCGTAGTTTGCTCGTTGTATTCTCTGATGTGGACATATACGACTCTAATCTTGCAGATATGCTTTTGGAAGACCCAGATGTAACGATAGAATCTGTGACTCGCGCTTTACGGGAAACGGATATACCAACAGGAGTCACTCTCGATGGGGCTAATGTTCGAATAATAAAGCTTCCAAAGAAGGTAAAGATACGAGACATCAGAAGCAATGACATAGGCAAGCTGGTGGGTATAGAAGGATTAGTAACAAAGGCGACAGAGGTAAGGCCGCGGGTAATAGAAGCGGTATTTGAATGCCCTTTTTGCAGGCATATCTTCTCGCTGGGGCAGAGCGGAAGGCAATTCCGGGAGCCGATGGAGTGTGAGGGATGTGGACGAAAAATACAGCGGTTCAAGCTATTGGTGGATCAGTGCAAATTCGTAAATGCACAAAAGGTAAGGTTACAGGAGTCGCCCGAGGAATTGAGGGGTGGCGAATTACCACAAACTTTAGACGTTAATCTGGAAGATGATATTTCCGGCGAAATATCGCCCGGCGATCGGATTATTGTTGTTGGTATTCTCAGGTCATACCAGAGGATGACACAATTTGGGAAGACTCCGTTCTTCGATATATACCTGGATGGCAATTCGTTAGAGGTGAAGGAGGAAGAATTTGAAGAGATAGAGATAACAGATGACGACGAGCGAGAAATAATGGCGCTTAAGAATCAACCGGATGTATATGAGAAGCTCATAGGAAGTATTGCACCCTCTATATATGGCTACCACGAGATAAAAGAAGCGATGGTACTCCAACTGTTCGCGGGCGTTCCAAAGCATTTGCCGGATGGTTCGCGGGTAAGAGGCGACATACATCTGCTTCTCGTTGGTGATCCCGGAGTTGCAAAGAGTCAATTACTCACATACTTAGTGAAGTTAGCACCTCGAGGCTTATATACGGGTGGTAAAACTAGCTCTGCGGCTGGACTTACAGCCGCCGCAGTTAGGGATGAGTTCGGAGAAGGGCGGTGGACTTTAGAGGCTGGAGCGTTGGTACTTGCAGACAAAGGGATAGCCGCGGTCGATGAGATAGACAAGATGCGAAAGGAGGACCGGGATGCGCTCCATGAGGCAATGGAACAGCAAACTGTTTCTATCGCAAAAGCGGGAATAATGGCGAGGTTAAACACAAGATGTGCCTTGTTAGCTGCTGCAAATCCGCTTGGGGGTCGGTTTAATAGATATGATCCCATTTCAAAGCAGATAAATATGCCTCCTACGCTCGTGTCTCGATTCGACCTCATATATACAATGATAGACAAGCCAGATGAAGAGCGGGATACGAGGACCGCCGAGCATATAATAAAGACGCATTACGCCGGTGAACTGCTTGCACGGCTTAAGAACGTAGGTAAAGTGGGTGAGGGTGGGGAGGCGCGGTTAAGAGAGCAGATGCGAACTATGGAGCCGGCGGTAGAGAGCGAATTATTTAGGAAGTATGTGGCATGGAGTAAGCGGAATATATTCCCCGTGATGACCGAAGAAGCGAAGAGTAAGTTTATGGAGTTTTATATCGGACTTCGGAGGCAGGGCTACGAGGATGAAGAGGCGCCCGTTCCTGTAACCGCACGGCAGTTAGAAGCATTGATACGGCTGGGCGAGGCAAGTGCGAGAGCGCAGCTAAGCGATAAAATAACTGCAGATGATGCGGAACGCGTGATTAACGTGACTACATACTGCCTGAAGCAAGTTTTTGTTGACCCGGAAACGGGCAAGCTGGATACCGACTGGGTAACTGTTGGCACAACTAAGACCCGGAGGGACCGGGCGAGGTCAATACGGGAGATAATAAAAGAGTTGGAGAACGAATACGGCGAGGAAGTGCCGCTAGAGGAAGTGCTCGATCTCGCGGAGGAGGAAGGGATGGAAAGAGGAAAGGCGGAGGACATAATAGAAGTGATGAAACGTGATGGGTTACTGTTCTCTCCGGGCAGTGGAGTGATTAAGTTCGTAAGATAGGTATCTGCTCAAAAACCTATGGATTTTTGAGTAGATAATGCAAAATACAAATTGAAAAGTGCAAAAGTCAATTTAGCTAACCACAAGATTACACGGATTTCCACAAACCTTTTCTATCAAACTTTAAGAAAGTT
>PRCZ01000004.1 GCA_009903405.1 Candidatus Methanophaga sp. AG-394-G06 | reverse complement strand
GTGTCACATGGTGTCGGAGTGCTCAACTCGGTGATTGGGCTCATTGCAGAGAAGCGACCTCTGTTGTATCTCGGATTTCCGGGTTTCCTTACATTTGTTATTGGTGTCTTCTTTGGGCTATTGCTGCTGCAGCAGTATAATCAGACCAGATACTTCTCGCTTGCATATGCGATGCTGGTGGCGATTTTTATGATTCTTGGTGCGATTGAGCTGTTTATGGGGATACGGGATGAATTACGAATTACGAATGTTGGGTTTGGGAAGTTAAGCACGAATATTTGTCCTTTAATCGAAAGCGAAGAGGTTGTTAGGTTACGAGCCGCAGATGGATTTCAAGGATGGGTTGAAGAAGGTGCATGCGTGGTTTATTGAGAACTGGGCGGATATAGAGCGGAGTGCGGAATTTTTATAAAAATGAGAGCTCTTATCTTATCTCTCAAGAAGAGTCAAAGAAAATGCCGATGGTAAATTATCGAAGGATAAGGAAAGGATATGACCCAAAGGAGCCAACTACGGTGGGGGAACAACTCTTTTATATATTATGGTGCATCCTTTGTGCATTAAAGATTTTGGGCAGGCGTATTTTGTGAATATTAGGGAATATGAAATTCAATGATTCCAATAATAGCAAAACCATCAATAGATAGTCAGGAAATAGAGAACGTAATAGAGGTACTAAAATCAGGGATGCTCGCAAGTGGTGAGTGGACAAGAAGATTTGAGTGTGAATTTGCAGATTACATAGGAACAAAGTATGCCGTTACCACAACCAGCGGAACGACAGCGTTAGACATAGCATTAAAAGCATTGGATATAGAAAGTGGAGATGAAGTAATCGTTCCTGACTTCACGTTTATAGCAACAGCAAATGCGGTATTATTTCAGAATGCGCGACCTGTTTTTGTAGATGTTGATGAAGAAACGTTCGCAATAGATCCGGGGGATGTTGTAGATAAGATCAGCTCAAGAACGAAAGCGGTCATTGGCGTTCACCTGTTTGGGCATCCATTTGATGTGAAGCCAATACAGGAAATATGTGATGATCATGGATTATTCTTAGTTGAGGATTGTGCGCAAGCGCACGGAGCGGAATACCGAGGTAAAAAGGTTGGTGGTTTTGGGGCTGCTAGCTGCTTTTCTTTTTATGGTACAAAAAACATGGTGACAGGCGAGGGTGGCATGATAACAACAAATAACAATGATGTGGAGGAGCGATTGAGACTCATTATCAATCATGGACAAAGCCAAAAGTATTTACATACCACGTTGGGTTATAATTATCGAATGACAAATATACAGGCTGCAATTGGTCTTGCCCAGCTAAGTAAACTGGACGATTTGAGCGAAAGAAGGATAACTAATGCAGAATATTTAAACAATGGCTTGAAGGTTCCACTAAAGAAGCCATACAAGGAGCGGGATGTGAAGCATGTTTATCATCAGTATGTGGTGAAACTGGGAGCAGATTTTTCAATGAAAAGAGCTGATTTTATAGCGTATTTAAGCGATAACGGAATTGGAAGTGCAGTGCATTATCCATTACCTGTACATCGACAGCCGCTGTATCAGGAGCTTGGGTATGAGGAGAAACAATGCCCTACTGCAACACGATTATCAGAACTCGTTTTGAGTTTACCTGTACATCCAGCGTTAAGCGGTGATGAGTTAGAATACATCTGTAAGGTAATTAATTTGGTGGGGTGAGATAAACACACGACGGAATGGACATAGGAGTAATAGGTATTGGGACAATGGGGAGGAACCACGTACGAGTATATTCAGAATTGAAAGACGTGGGTAAGGTTTACATTTATGACGTTAATGGCGATGCGGTAAAGAGGATGAGAGAGCAGTATGGGGAGGAAGTAATAGTTAGCGATTCAATGGATTTCTTGTTGGAGAAGGTAGATGCTGTGAGCATCTGTGCACCAACGAAGTATCACTTTGAGATGGCGAAGAAGGCAATAGAAAAGGGAATTAGCTGTTTGATTGAGAAACCTATTAGTTTAACCTTGGAGGAGGGGGAAAAGCTTCTGGAGGATATAAAGATAACAGATGATTTAGTTGTAGGTGTGGGACACATCGAACGATTTAATCCGATAGTGGGAGAAATAAAGAAACTCATAACAAGTCCACGGTATATAGAGATAAGGAGACACAATCCGGTGTCATTGAGAATAACGGATGCGGACGTTGTGTCCGATCTAATGATTCATGATATAGATCTAGTTTGGAACCTTTTTATGAATTTAGGTATAGGCTATGAGATGCATTCGTTTTGGGATACCGATTTATGCAAGGTTATTGCACGGTTTGGCAATTGTGCCGTTTCGTTATCGGCGAGCAGAATTGGGTGCAAGAAGATAAGGTCCATCTATGTTGAAGATGATGAATTTTCAATTGAAGGTGATTTCATGAATCAGGATGTGTATATATACAGGAAACCGCAGAAGTATAGAGAGATTAATTCACGATATGTACAAGAGAACATAATAGAGAAAGTGCTGGTGAATAAAGTGGAACCCTTGAAAGAGGAGCTGAAACTATTTGTCGAATGTGTTAAAGAGGGTAAGCAATTTCCAATCACTGCGGAGCAAGCGGTATTGAATTTGCGAATTGTAGAAGAGATAAAGAATGGCGGAAAAGGGAAAAGAACAAACTAAAATCAATTATTTTTTGACACAGATTAACGCAGATTAACACAGATGAAAAAATCAACAATAATGTCAAACTCAAATTTAGAAAGTCCGCGTAAATTCGTGTAAATCTGTGTCCTTAAAAATGCCAATGAAAAATTACAAACATAGAGAGATAACCGAGAAGATAATAGGTGCAGCCCAGAGAGTGCACAATACGCTTGGTTATGGTTTTTTAGAGAAGGTGTATCAAAATGCGCTTGTTATTGAGCTTCGAACACTTGGATTTAATATGGATGTGGAACAGCCTATCGCAGTTCATTATCATGGTGAAATCGTTGGTAATTATGTCGCTGATATTGTTGTCAATGGAAAAGTCATTCTTGAAATCAAAGCCGTAAAAGAATTGTCTGAATTCATGAAGTTCAACTTGTCCACTATCTCAAAGCGACAGGTATTGAAGTTGGTCTTCTAATCAACTTTGGTAGGTCCGTGACTGTAAAACGCCGTGTGATGGATAAGAAATAAATCCGTATCGTTTATAGACACATAATAACGCAGATTATAAAGATCAACAACGTCAAACTTAAATTTAGAAAATCCGTGTAAATCTGCGTCTTAAATAGGTAGAAGTTATACGTCATATACAATAAAAAAGATGTTTAAGCACCCGACAGCAATAGTGGAGAGTGGAGAGATAGGGGAGGGGACGAAGATATGGCATTTTGTGCATGTGAGAGAGAAGGCGAAGATAGGTAAGAACTGCATTATTGGGAAGGATGCTTATATAGATACAGAAGTTGTGATAGGAGATAACGTAAAGATCCAGAATTTCGTCTCTCTGTATAGGGGAGTGAAGATAGAGGATGATGTTTTTGTTGGACCAGGTGTTACGTTTACGAATGATTTATATCCACGGGCGTTCATTTGGAGTGATGATAAAATATGTTATACGATGGTCAAGAGGGGTGCGAGCATCGGCGCACATGCTATAATAATCTGTGGTGTTACAATAGGCGAGTATGCAATGATAGGGGCTGGTAGCGTGGTTACAAAGGATGTCGTGCCTTTTGGGTTAGTATACGGTAATCCCGCGCGGTTAGCGGGTTTTGTATGCTCTTGCGGGCGGAAACTGAGTAGGATAATCAGAGAAGATGACGAGAAATTAGTTTATGGATGTAAATGCGGGAAGGAAGTAGAGACAAGAAAAAATAAATCAATTATTGACACAGATTAACGCAGATTAACACAGATGAAAAAATCAACAATAATGTCAAACTCAAATTTAGTTTAGTAAGTCCGCGTAAATCAGTGTAAATCCGTGTCTTAAATAGGACTTAGGACGTTATACTTCATAAAGAAATTAAAATGATGATGAAGAAGAAGATAGTTGTTGTCGGGATGGGATACGTGGGGATACCAGCGGCTGCTCTATTTGCAGATGTAGCGGGATTTAACGTAGTAGGGATTCAAAGGAGGTCAGAACGCTCTGGCTGGAAAATAGACTGGCTGAATAAAGGAAAAAATCCTATTGGTGGCGATGAGCCAGGGTTATCCGAGCTCATAGAGAAAGTAGTAAAACAGGGAACGTTTCGAGTCACCGATGACTTTTCCGAATGTAACGACGCTGATGCTATTTTGATAGATGTGCAAACGCCTACGGATGAACATGGAATACCGCACTATGAATCGCTTAAGGACGTGAGCACGCACGTTGGTAGACAGATGAGAAGAGATGTTTTAGTCGTTATCGAATCTACCATTGCTCCAGGTACTACGGAAAACATTGTAAAACCGATACTGGAAGAGGAATCAGGGATGGAAGCGGGAAAAGATTTCGCGCTTGCTTTCTCCTATGAGCGGGTTATGGTGGGACGGTTACTGCATAACATCATCAATTATCCTCGTATTATTGGGGGGATAGATGAAGAGAGCACCAAAAGAGCCATGGAGTTATATAATATGATTGTAAAAGCGGAATTATATCCAACAGATGTGCTCACAGCAGAAGTAGCGAAAGTGGCTGAAAATGCATATCGGGATGTAAACATCGCATTTGCAAATGAAATGGCATTGATGTGTGAAAGTTTAGGCGTGGATGTGTTTAAGGTACGGGAATTGGTAAATACATTGCCGAATGACCCGTCAAATCCATCTGCCAATCCAATAAGAAACATGCATTTCCCAGGCGCTGGTGTTGGTGGGCATTGCCTTCCAAAGGATTCATGGTTGTTAAAGTATGGGGTGGATACATATGGGACGTTCAAAGTTGAACCACATATAATAGTAAAAAGCAGAGAATTAAATGCGTGGATGCCGACTCATATGGCAGACCTGTTAGAGGAAGGCTTAAATGATGCGGGACGGGAGTTAGAGAGTGCAAAAATAGCTATTTTAGGTGTTGCATTTCTTGAGAATTCCGATGATACGAGAAATACACCTTCGAGACCACTTTATGAACGATTAGTAGAAAAAGGAGCTAAGCCAGTACTTCATGATCCCTATGTAAGAGATTTTGATATTCCATTCACAAGAGACCTCAATGAAGCAATCAGGGGTGCGGACGCCGTTGCTATAGTAACCAAGCATAATGAGTATCTAAACCTTGATCTTGGTTCGATGAGAAACACTATGCGTACTCATGTGCTGGTAGATGGAAGGGACGCATACAATAAAGAGGAATGTGAGCATTTGGGTTTTATTTACAAGGGTGTTGGGAGAGCACACTAACTTTTAGAGAAGGAGTTAATTTTTACAACTCCTCGAGTGTAGATGCAATAATAAAATGGATAAACAAATTAGGATAGATAGGGCGTTGAACAAAGGTGAATATATAAAATGTATAAAGAACACAGTATTGGCGTTGTAGTACCAGCGTATAATGAACAGGAATTGATAGAGGAAACTTTAGCGTCCATTCCGGGTTATGTGGATAAGATATACGCAGTTGATGATTGTTCTGTGGATGATACGGCTGCGTTAATCCAAAAATTTTGCAACGATAAAGACGAACGAGTGTTTTTCATAAAGCATGAGCAAAATGGAGGCGTGGGTGCAGCAATTGTTTCAGGGTATAAAAAAGCATTAGAAGATGGTATTGATATTACGGCGGTAATGGCGGGCGATAACCAGATGGACCCGGAGCAACTACCGAAGTTGATAGAGCCGATTATAGAAGGGAGAGCGGATTATACAAAAGGAAATCGGTTATTGAGCCCGGAATACAGAAGAGGAATGACGAAATGGCGGTTCTTTGGTAATTCGTTACTCACGATGTTGACGAAGATAGGTGCAGGATACTGGCAGTTGATGGACCCGCAGAACGGCTATGCTGCAATATCGAAGAGCGCTCTGGAACGAATTCCGCTTGATGCTATCTATCCCTGGTACGGCTACTGCAATGATCTGCTGGTGAAGTTGAATGTGTATGGGTTCAGAGTGAGGGACATAGTGATGCCCGCGAAATACGGAAGGGAAGAATCAGGAATAATGTATGGTGTTTATATACCAAAGGTATCGTGGATGCTGCTCAAGGACTTCTTCTGGCGATTGAAGATGAAGTACATAGTACTGAGTTTTCATCCGCTTGTGTTGTTCTACACGCTTGGAATATTACTGACGCCGCTTGGGCTCTTAGGTGGATTGTACAGTATATATTACAAATTTGTGGAGGGGGGGTCAATATTTGTTCGGGGAGTTCTCTCACTATTGATATTTATACTAGGCGTGCAGTTTCTGCTGTTTGCTATGCTGTTTGATATGGAAGTGGATCATAGCGAGCAGAGAAGTGGAAGGTACGAGTGATGCTCTTATCTTTGAACCACAAGATTACACATCAAACCTTTAAAAAAGGTTTGATCCAAAACAAGGAAGATACAATTATTTAAGTTTACGCAAGCCAACGAGAAGAGTGCTGAATATGCTGGACGATTTTGATATAAAAGCTACGTTCTTTGTTGCTGCGGATGTGGTGGAACATTATCCGGGATTGGTGGAGTCTATCGTTGAAAGAGGACATGAGATTGGGTGTCATGGATTGAATCAAAAATCAACTTCCGTCGATTATATAGACACAGATGAACGCAGATTAACGCAGATGGAAAAAAGTAACTTTGTCGCTAAAGATATATGCAAAAGGGATATACTTTAACAAAAACAGAGGGAGAAAAAATGGAAGATGCAAAGGGAGATCGAAAGATATACTAAAGATGTTATAACTACGTGGAGGGGAGAGAAATGAGATGCCAAAAATGTGGTAAGGGATTGGTAGAAAGGAAAGATTATGTATATGTGATTCCGGATATAGGTCTGGCGGTGGCAAATCTAAAGGCATTTGTTTGCCCGGATACGAACTGCAACTATGTAGAGTTTCCAGCAGAGTCAGTAGATGCAATTGAAATGGCTGAGAGGGAATGGAGAACTATGCTCAGGGGAAAAGAAATGGCTAAAGCAGAAATTTTCTAAAAAATACATTTTGATGAGTCTAAAGGAAAAATTATGACCGTATTCATTACAGATGGTGCAGAACGGACAAGCTTAGCGATTGCACGGACGCTCGGAAAAGAAGGTATTGAAGTTCATGTTGGCGAAAGTTATCGTTTCTCTACAACGGGATTATCAAAATATTGCAAAAGAAGTTTTATTTATCCTTATCATCCCAAGAAGGATGGGTTGGGAATAGGAGAAGAAAAATTTATTGAACTCCCGTGGTCATATTGGAATGTCTTTGGATTTACTATTCCAACATCTGGCAGGGACAGTGAGATGAAAATAGGCAAATATTTAAATTGAGAAATGCTGCGATTCATAAAACTCAAGGCAGCAAGAGAATATAGAATGAAAGTTACAGAGGATGTCTTAAAGGAATTCTTGGAAGAGAGAAGATGATTGTTGTTGACTGCCAAATATATCTTATATGCAAATGGGAGATACAATAAGCAAAAGTGGAGGGCGATAAGAATGGAAGATACAAAAACAATAAAGATTAGTCCTAAGGTTTATGCGGAATTAAACGCCTTTACGGGTCTTCTCAGTGATCGATTGAAGAGGCGTGTCTCGATCGACGATGCGTTGGAAGATTTACTATCACGTGCAGATAGAAATAAGCCAAGCGATTTTGCGGGTGCCTGGGTAATGAGCGATGAAGAAGAAGAAGAAATCAAAAAAAGCCTTGTGGAGTTGTGGAGAACGTGGAAAATGGATTAATTGTGGATACAGACATTTTAATCGATCTGCTACGCAAGAAAGATTACGCAGTTTCACTTATAAAGAAGCTTGAAGATGAAGTGGAACTTGCAACGAGCGCAATAAACATATTTGAGCTATACCGAGGTGCGTACAAGTCACAAAATCAAGAGAAGAACCTAGCATCAGTAAAAGGGCTCTTAAATAGTCTGCGTATGTTAAATACGGATGAAAATTCGATGGAAATGGCGGGGAAGATAACCGCAAGTTTAGAACGTGAGGGAAATATGATGGATATTCGGGATTTACTGATTGCCTCGATTGCTATGGTTAATGGTTTTGGTGTTTTGACAAACAATATAAGGCATTTCAATAAGATAAAGCATTTGAAGGTAATTAGTGGTAAATGATACACAGATGAACTGACAGGAGAAGAAATGATAATGTTTATGCGTGATTTTAGATTGAAAAAGTATAAAGAATTGTGTTTGGGACTTTTAGATAGTGGCTACACACCACTGACGGTTTATTCTTATCTTGTCTTAGAGGTCAGAAGAAAAAGAATAATAAGTTAGTTGTTCTTAGGCATGATATAGACAGAAAATTCGGGAATGCGTTGTGGATGGCTGAGTTGGAACATGAATTGGGAATTCAGTCAACTTACTACTTCAGATTTCCTTACACTTTTAAGCCCGATATAATTGGAAAAATTAATGATTGGGGGCATGAAATTGGTTATCATTATGAGGTTTTGAGTAAAGCGAAAGGGGATTACGAAAAAGCGATAAAAGTGTTTGTATGGGCGCCGGGGCTAAAGGATTGCTTGCGAGACCAATGTATATCTCCTTGCGGGGAATGGTGCGGTAGATGAGATGCTTGAGGATGCAAAGGGAGATCGAAAGATATACCAAAGGTGATGTCTTAATATTAATGGGTGAGTATATAGTATTTACAATGAAACCTAAAATTAAATAACTATTAAAACAGTAAATAGATTCAAAAGGTGAGATAGGCATAAGGGGATGAAAGCGAAGGAAATAGTGATAAAGGGGAAGGTACACGATGTTGGGTACCGATTTTTATTACTGAGCGAAGCGGAAAGATGGTTAATCGAAAAATTCGATGCAAGAAATGTTTTGGTAAAGGGGGAACAGCACTTAATTGTTCTGGTAGAAGGAGTAGAAGAGAAGATAAGCAGGTTTGTGGTGTTTGCAGAATCGAGTTATCCACCGGAAGCTTCTGTTGAATCCGTGGGGGTTAAGGATTACAAGGACGAGGTTAGGAGCATTGACGCATTTAGACAATCTTTCATGGTCTTCCAGCTTACGAAGATGGCCCAGGCAGGGGTAGGCATGCTTGGGAAGCAGGATGCGATGCTTGAGAAGCAGGATAAAACCATAGAAATTCTTGAATCGGTGAAAGGGGACACATCAAGGATGCTTGAGAAGCAAGACGAGACGATAAAAAACATTTCTTTCAAAAAGAAATCTTTACCAAAGAAAATTGTTCTTTATCTATGATAAAAGAAGAATCGGAAAAGACGAGAGAAGTTACAAAGGCTGAGGGCGAGAAGACAAGAGAAGTTGTAGAAAAGGTGAGTGAAGCCGTAAGAGAGGAATCAGATTTAATAAGACAAGGGCGGTTATGAAAGAGAAAATAGGGGAAGATGTTGAATGGATAAAAGGGGAGATCATTTTATGGGGATTAAAGCAACTATCGGCAAGGTAATAGAGAAGGTTGGTGTGGATTGAAAGTGTCAAATCTGTGCTCAAATAAATAAAAGAGATACAAGAGCTGAAAAGATATTAATTTATATTTATAGTGCCGAATCTGAATTGACTTTCTGGTGGAGGGTGATAAGAGGATCGGCATTGGGCAGCGGGAGCTATCTGCAAATCAAAAAATATGAACACATTATCCATCACGGTTGACATCGAAGATTGGTATCATATACCGTCCGTAACAGGTTCGCCTTTCTCCGTATACAAAGATGTAGATGAGTTTTTTGATAAATGGAACGGAAGATATGACTATCTAACAGAGCCAACAAAAAGAGTGCTGGATATGCTGGATGAATTCGATGTAAAAGCTACGTTCTTTGTAGTTGCGGATGTGGCGGACCATTATCCGGGATTGGTGGAATCAATTGCTGAAAGAGGGCATGAGATTGGATGTCATGGATTGCATCACGCTTGTAAGATAGATCCAAAGACAAAGAAGCCGTTGATGAGTGTTAAAGATTTCGAAGAGAGAACGTTAAAAGCAAAGGAAATGCTTGAACGAGTTTGTAAACAAAAAGTGGTTGGATACCGAGCGCCGAATGCGCTGGTTGGCGGCTGGATGCTGGATTCATTGGAGAAGATAGGATTTAAATATGATTCTTCTATATCTGTGAATTCGTTGTATAATAAAACGGATTCATCTCTGGAAGGTGTTTCATCGTATCCGTATTATCCCAAGAAGAATGGGTTGGAAATAGGAGAAGAAAAAGGAAAAAAAATTGTGGAGTTCCCATGGGCGTATTGGAATGTCTTTGGATTTAATTTTAAGATACCTACGGCTGGCGGTCCGATGCTGAGATTTCTTGGTGCACATGTGGTATTGAAGGGATTGAAGCAGAGTTTGAAGAGGGGACATACTATATTTTATTTTCATCCGATAGATATTTCAAATGAGAAGTTTCCAGTGGTTGGTAAAGGAAGACCGCTGTATTGGGTTGTTAAGGGGAATGTGGTTGAAAAGAAGATAAGGTATATATTGAAGAATTTGAAAGACGTTAATAAGGTGTTTCTGAAAGATGCTGCAGGTGAAGTGCTGTGAATTTTGAAATAAAACAGTTAAGCGAAAAAGACGAAAAGAAGTGGGATGAGTTTGTAAAGACGAATAATAACACCACGTTTTATCATCAAATCGGCTGGAAAAAAGTCGTTGAAGAAACTTATGGGCACAAACCTTATTATTTATTTGCTGAAAACGATGTTGGAGATGTGGTTGGAGTTCTTCCGATGTTCTTAATTAAGAACATATTTTTTGGAAAGCGATTAGTTTCTGTTCCTTTTGCACCGTATGGCGGGGTGTGTTGCGAGAATGGCGATATTGGAAATGCTTTGATTAATGAAGCAATAAATACTGGAAAGAATTTGGATGTAGGTTATTGTGAGTTTAGAAATTTTAAAAACACAAATACGTATGAGAATTTCAATTGTATGAAAGATTATTCGACTTTTATTTTGGATTTATCTAATGGAGGAGAGCATATATGGAAAAATATGAGTAGAAAAGTTAGAAATATGATTAGAAAAGGGGGAAAAAGTAATTTAAAATTTGAAGTAGAAGCAAGTCATAATGCACTCTCTGAATTTTATGAGATATATTCAAAAAATATGAAACAGTTGGGTACTCCCGTCCATCGACTTAACTTTTTCAATAATATCCACAGGATCTTCCCAGAAAATGTTTTTATTGCTAAAGTAGAATTAAATGAAGAACTAATTGCCTCATTGTATTTATTGAAGTTTAAGGATATGTTAGTCTCTGGATGGGGCGCTTCTTTAGCGGAGTTTTTGAAATATGCACCCAACGATTTTATGTATTGGTATTCCATAACATACGGATGTGAAAATAACATGGTATGGTTTGACTTTGGCAGAAGTTTGACAGATTCAGGTAATTACAAATTTAAAGAGCGTTGGGGTTCTGTTGAAGTTACATTATTATATTACTATTATCCTCCAACAAAGACTATTACAGCACTTCAAAATGAATATGGAAAATTAGCAAAGATTTGGAGTAAGTTGCCATTAAAAGCGACCAATATAATTGGACCAAGAGTGAGGAGATATATTGTATGAGGGATCGGAAGCTTATTCCATTCTATAATCCACAGATAACACTTCGTGATGTAATATCTTGCCTATTTTGTAATATTCCAAAAGAGAAGTTGAAAAACGAACTTTTTAAATATTTTGGAATAGCGAATATCGTGTTAACAGGTTCTGGAAGACATGCCTTAAAACTTGCGTTGAAATCATCAAAAGTCTCCAAGGGAGATGAAGTTATAATCCCTCCGTTTATATGTCCATGTGTTGGCGAAGCAGCTTTAGAAGTAAATGCAATACCAGTATTTGGGGATAACGATGAAAACAGTTTAAATATGTCTCCCGAAAGTGTTGAAGAAGCAATATCAGAAAAAACAAAAGCGATTGTGATAGCACATATTGGAGGCATTCCTGCAAGACTCGATGAATTCATAGAAATATCAAAAAAATATAGTGTCCCATTGATAGAAGATTGTGCTCAGTCTTTTGGCGCGAAATATAATGGAATATTTACCGGATTACATGGTGATTGTGGTTTTTTCAGTTTTGGTATAAGTAAAAATATTAATAGCGTTGGTGGAGGAGCACTGCACTGTAAAAATTTTGATGATAAAATTGATTTAAGTTTTAATAAGCCGGGATTTAAAATAATCACAAGAGCATATTTCACTGCATTTTCTGCACCAATCAGTTTTAACAAGGTTGTTTATGGATATCTTCAAAGAAGTCTTCAAGGTTATTCTGCTAACAAATATGAAAATTCTACATTCCAATTGTATGAAAGAGAAATCACAAATATCGAGGCGTATATCACGTTTTCGAAAATAAAAAAATATGAAGCTACAAAAAAATTGAGAAATGAAAATGCAAAACTGTATTATGAATGCTTTGAGGGGATTTTTGACTTTGTTGAGATTCCAAAGAAAGCAGAGCCTGCTTATCTGTATTTTCCGGCGCTAGTTGAGGATTATGGCGAAGTAAAAAGAATGAAAAAGGAATTGTTTAGGGAAGGCATAGAGGTAAAAGACAAAAGCGATATGAAATACTTTGCCTTGTGGGAGCATCCAAAGTTTAGGGGTTATAAGCACTATGGAGAAAATGTTGTTGATATAGAAAATAGATATTTATTGTTTCCACTTACTTATCCAAAAACAGAAGTAATTAAGATATGCGAAGAAAGTCTAAGACTAATGGAACCAGGTGCTAAATAATGGAATCGTCTAAAAAAAAGAAGAATGTTATACTCCTTACAGTGGAGTGTTTAAGAGCGGATAGGATTGGAACTTTCGGATACGAGAAGAAAACAACCCCTAATTTGGATGAACTATTCAAAAGAGGGCTATTATTTAGTCGAGCATATTCGGCTTCTTCATGGACAGCTCCCTGCATTAATGCACTTTTAACTTCAACATACCCCTTCATGTATGATGGCGATGTCACCATGAATAAAAGAACATCAATAGCAGAAGTATTAAGAAATAATGGGTATACTACAATTGGACTTCCTTTCCATGCATACCTGTCTTCTTTTTTTGGCTACGATAAGGGCTTTGATACATTTAAAGATGGCATAAAAGAAAAGGGGAATACAAAAGAGATAGATTCTAATTCTGAGGCATTGAAATATAAAATTCGTAGGTATATCAGAATGAAATTTTATAAGTTTGACAAGCTATTTAGCGCAAAAGAAAAAAGTATTCTTTACAAAATTTGGACATCAGTCAAAATTTTAAGGATTGGGCTTGTTATCAGCAAGATAGCATTATTGGATAAAAGAAAAAAGTATCCAAAAATGGGCGAAAGACTTAATAAGGAAATTTTGAGTCTGCTCAAAAATGCACATCAACCTTTTTTTCTTTGGGCTCATTATTTAGATACACATCCCCCTTTTCTTCCTCCTAAAAACTTTTCAAGAGATATAGGTATGTTAAGTAAGATTATAGTAAATGTAAAACAACGAATTGCAATGTTTGAGAACAAAGAGGATGCTTTTAAGCCTAAAGATCTTGAAAAGTTATCGAATTTATTTGATATGGAAGTGGAATATTTAGATTTTTGGATTAAGAATTTAATGGGTGAGTTAGATTATTTAGGACTTCTAAAAGATACATATGTAATCATAACCGCAGATCATGGTACACAGTTTTTAGAGCATGGTAGAATACACAACGAGTTGGAGTTGTATCAGGAGTTAGTTCACGTGCCTTTATTTATTATGGGTCCTGGCATACCCTGTAAAGAAATAGAACTACCAGTTAGCCATATTGATGTTTCACCTACTATTTTAGATTTATTAAATATAAATAAACCTATGGGTTTACTCGGAAAAAGTCTTCTTAATAATGGCATGAATGATAGGGGAGGGATAGGGGTATTTTGTGAAGAAGGGCAATCTGAAAGAGGAGAAGCTTTCCAAACAGAACCGGGGATAATAAAGCTAAACAAAGAAAGTATGAAAATAGCATATATTACGAAAAATAGAAGTTATATATTTAGAAATAATGGTGAGGATGAATTGTATGACTTAATTAAAGACCCGCGGGAGAGGAACAACATAATAAATGAGGAGAGGGAAATGGCTGAGAAGTGTTTGGAAAAAATTAAGGAACATTTAAAGGAGATAACTTATAAAGGTAAAAGTAAGGAAATTGTCAATATAAAAAGGGCAATTAAAAAACTAAGATATGGGAAGGGTAGAATATAAATAAGGAGTGATGTTAAATGACACTTGATTTTACATATAATAAATATCGCAAACTTTTGGATACAATTGTGCAATCAGAATATAAAATTTTGGCAATGTCAGAATATTTTAAATTAGTTGATAGAAAGAATACAATAGAAAAATTTGTAATCCTCAGACATGATGTGGATAAAAACCCAAAGAAGTCATTAGAATTTGCTGAGATAGAACATCAACGAGGCATTAGAGCTACATATTATTTTAGAACAACCAAACAGGTATTACAACCAAGAATCATAAAGCGAATATCCGCATTAGGTCATGAAATTGGATATCACTATGAGACATTGGACAAAGCAAAAGGGGATTATGAAAAAGCGATTGAATTGTTTGAGCAGGAGCTAAAAAATTTAAGGAGTATCACACCAATACAAACGATATGCATGCATGGTAACTCATGGACAAAATGGGATAATCGTGATATTTGGAAATATTATGATTTTAAAAATTTTGATATTTTTGGTGAGGCATATCTATCTATGGATTTCTCAGACATTGCATATTACACCGATACTGGTCGATGCTGGAATGCGGCAAAATACAGTATTAAAGATTACGCGACAGGGGCATCAACAAAAAATAAACCGGTTATTGATACTACCGATGAACTAATAGGGTTAATTCAGTCACAAACAATTCCAAGGTTATATATTCAAACGCATCCAAATAGATGGAGTAATAGTTTTGGAGAATGGGTATTTAAATTGGGAAGGGATAGTATGTTTAATTTGGGTAAAGTTATTATTAAATTGTTAAGAAGAAAAAGTAAAGCATCGGTAAGCGTAGTGTGAAGGGAAATGATAGGGGAGAAGGCATTAGAGAAACTAAAAGAGCCACCTATTTCGGAAGACCAAGCAAAGAGAGATAAAGAATATGTACTCAAAAAGCTGGGATTTACTGAAGATGAATTTGAAGGAATAATGTCCGCTGAGACTAAGACATTCTTGGATTATCCCACCTATTATTCAATTATTAGGGCACTTATGGTTCCTATTAAATTGGCTTGCAAGTTTGGGATACTGCCTGAGATCTTTTATGAAAAATATTTAAGTGGTGTGGATTGAAATGAGAATTGTTGTTGATATAAACACTCCAGGACAAGTTCATTCCTTTAACTTTAAGAATTTTGTAGGGAGGATGAAATTGGGAAGGGGTATGGTAAGATGATAAGTGAAGAAAGAGGTAATAATAAGATATATGCAGAAGTAGCACTAAGTCAAATACCACGATTGTTGAGTTTGATGGATCGGAAAAAGTGTTCTAAAACTTATGGCTGTTCTGACCGATACTATTGGCGATATAAAATGATTGATTTTTCCAGCGCATTGTTTCAAAGTGCTGCTCTAGTACTGGCATTAGTTTATACAAATAAATATCCAAATAATATCTATTACGAACATCCTAAAATTAGAGATTGGGCAATTGCGGCAATGGAATTTTTAACAAAAATACAGAATTATGATGGGTCATTTAATGGGAGTTATCCCTATGTATGGAGTGTTGATGCAGTTGCTTCTTCCATATATGCAGTTTCAGAATCGTATTCATTATTGCAAGAGCAGATAAACAACTCTTTAAAAGAAATAATTATAGACACAATTAAAAAAGCAGGTAACTGGCTTCTAAAATCTCATGATACACAGGTTATAAATCAGGAATCAACAGCATTAATAGCACTTTATAATATATATCAAATTACAGGAGATGAAAGATACAGAAATGGTGCGGAAAATAAATTAAAAATGATATTGAAGAATCAATCATCAGAAGGATGGTTTAATGAATATGGCGGGGGTGATATAGCTTACTTAACAGTAACTATCAATTCACTCGCGAAATATTATCAAAAAAGTGGCAATAGAGATATATTAAAGACTCTGGATAAAGCCATTGAATTTATCAGTTATTTTGTCCATCCAAATGGTACCATGGGTGGGGAATATACCAGTAGAAACCCTGAGTTTATTATACCAAACGGATTTGAGATTGTATCAAGAGAAATTCCTTTGGCAGCAGCAATCGCAGATAGTAATATACAAGCTTTAAATCACGGTCAGATTATAAGCCCAATAACTCTTGATAATACATATCTATGCTGGATGTTACATACATATTTTCAAGCTTATGATAACTATCATCCAAGAACACAGAACAATGTTGTCCTACCTTACATGAAACCTTCAATCACAAAGTATTTCCCACAAGCCAAATACGTAATCGTTAAAAAGAATAGCTACTACATGATTATTGGAGCTAGCAAAGGAGGAGTTGTTAGGGTATATGGATGCAAAGATAACCCAGATTTAATTTTTAGTGATTGTGGATATCTTGGGATCCTTTCTAATGGCGAAAAAGTTAGTAGCCAATGGTTAGATTATTCAAACGAAGTCATATTTGATGAGAATAATGATTTTGTTGATATTTCTGGCACATTTCACAAAATAAATGAGACATTGTTTACACCAGTAAAAATGGTTCTTTCACGAATTGGACTATTCTCTATCAGTAGAATGCCCTTTGTAAGAGAGAATCTTTATCAACGATTAAGGAAAACGATGATTACTGGAAATATAACTGTGCCAATAGAATTTACAAGAAAAATTTCGTATAATGAGGAAAAAGTAATAATCTTAGATATCTTGAATATTAATAAAGATTTTAGATTTGAATATTTCAACATTGTAGATAAATTTTCACCGATATATGCGCAGTCAACAGAGTTTTTCCAAAAACAAGAATTATCTAATATAAGACCATTGCCTGAGGATAATTTAGCCGAGTTTATAAAAGGAATGTGCAAGTTAAGTATAGTTAGAGAAATATATCCCGATAGCAAAGAACTTAAATGTGAAATAAAGGTAGATAATCATGGGCTTAGAGGGGATCTCAAATGAGAATTGTTGTTAATATCGGTCATCCGGCGCATGTTCATCTCTTTAAGAAGGTAATACAAATCTTAAAAGCAAACGGTCATGATGTGTTAGTAACCGCAAGAAATAAAGGGATTACATTAGATATAATGTATAAACTTGGAATAAAATGCGTGAAAATATGAGAATCTAAGAAAAACAATGTCAGTGAAGCGGTTGAAATATTTAGAATTGATTATAAGTTGTATAAAATCACAAAAGAATTTAAACCCGATGTTTTAATCGGTGCCTAAACTAATGTGGATGTTACACATATATTAAAACTTCAAGGAGATGTGGAGGGATTTGTTTAAACAGGAAAGATCTAAAAGAAACAAAGTAACTATGATAGGAACGCTACCTCCAATAAAGGGACTTAGTCCTTATTGCTTAGAGTTGCTCAAATCCCTTTCAAAGCATATTTTTGTAGAGTTCATCAATTTTAAGAAGCTGTATCCGGATTTTTTATATCCCGGAAGGGATATAGGAGATAATACGTATAGACCCTTTACAATAACAAACGCTACAATAAGAAACATTTTGACATACTACAATCCACTTTCTTGGATTTGGGCGGGTTTCACTATAAAAAGCAAGATCGTTCACGCTCAATGGTGGAGTCTTGTTTTAGCTCCAGTATATTTTGTGGTTTTAGCTATCTGTAAATTTAGGGGGAAAAAAATTATAATTACAGTTCATAGTGTCCTTCCACATGCTGACCTACCATATGAAAATAAGAGGCTAAATAAATTTTTGAATAGAGTCGTCTTATTTTTGGGTGATATATTCATCGTTCATTCCACAAGAAACATCGAAGAGCTGCATGATATTTTTGGAATACCTAAAGAGAAGATTGTTAGAATTCCTATTGGGACTTTGACATCGTTTAAGGATAGCATTGTTACAAAAGAAGATGCAAGAGAGGTACTGGGGCTTCCTTTAGAGGGTAAGATCCTATTATTTTTTGGAACCCTCAGGGGATACAAAGGGCTTGATATACTGTTAGAAGCGTTTTTTTTATGTTACCAAAGAGAGAGGGGAGGTTTTTTTGGTGATAGCAGGATATCCTTGGGGGGGGGTGGGAAAAATACGAAGAACTAATTAAAATGAAAGATATTAACAAAAATATTAAACTTTTCTTAGAATTCATTCCTTCAGATAAGGTAAAATATTTTTATTATGCTTCTGATTTGGTTGTTCTACCTTACAGGGAGTTTATGTCTCAAAGTGCACTCGGTGCAGATGCACTGGCATTTGAAAAACCATTAATCGTAACAGATGTTGGAGGTCTGCCAGAATTGGTGAAGGATAGAAACTTTGTTGTAGAGCAGAACAATCCAAGAGAGTTGGCTGAGAAGATATTATTGGCGCTTGGTGACGATGAACTGCTTAAAAAGCTTGCAGAGGATTCAAGGGATTTGGCAGAGGAATATTCCTGGGATAAGGTTGCGGAGATGACGGTGGGGTTGTATAGAAAGATAGTATGATGAAAATACAACACATAACTGATAAAAATTCAAGAGGAATTTTGTTTTATATAACTCATTTAGTTCAGAAACTTGAGGGAATAGATAAAGGTCGCATAGTGGAACTAAGAAATTGGAGGGAAATTAATTTTTTTAAAAAATATGACATAGCCCATTTTCATGTAGCAAACTCAACTAGATTTGTTTTAGTAACATTACCGATATTTCGGTCGAAAGTAAAGGTAATAACAATTCATGATGTGATCCCACGAACAAAGAAAATACCGATTTGGTTTACACGGATTATCTATAGATATTTGGATTTATTCTTAGATGAATTTATTGTCCACTCAGAATTTGCAAAAGGATTATTATTGCAGGTAGCTCCATTTATTTCCATTGAGAGAATTTCAGTCATTCCTATCGGATGTACAATTTTTGAAAGATATGACATAAAAAAGTTGAGGAGAGAATATGGTTTCTCAGACGATGATATCATATTACTAATGGCCGGTTTTGTAAAAAAAGCGAAAGGGCAACTAGAAGTTATAAAAATTTTTAGAGATTTAAACCTGAGAAATGCCAAGTTATTAGTTGTTGGGAAAGCAGTTGATAAAGAATCTCAAATCGAACTCCGAAATTTATCTGATAAGAGTATTATTTATGTGGGATTCGTGGATGATAGAAAGTTTATCCACTATATTGAGTTGTCGGATATTCTAATTAACTATAGGCTAAATTCAGTTGGAGAGAGTAGCTATCCTATGGCGATGGCTATATGTGCTGGGAAGCCCGTTATATGTTCGAATATCGGATCTTTTTCAGAAATTGTCAAAAATGCGGGACTGATTGTTGAATCTACTCAAGATCTAAAAGAAGCTATTATTAAATTTTGTAGTGATGAAAAAATTAGAAAAAAATTAATCAAACTTGCTGAATGTGAAAGAGATAAATATTCTTGGGCTAATATCGCTATGAAACACCTAAATTTGTATAAAACATTATTAGAGGGTGGAAAATGAAGGTTGGAATAATTACAGACATGCTCGATGATAGAAGAACAGGTGTTGGGAATTATATTGTTAACCATTTGAACAATTTACTCTTTTTGGATGACAATAACTTGACTTTCGGAGTTATATAAATTAAAGAAATATTTAACAGCACCATTTTTCCCATCACAGTCTTTCAATTTCCCATAGGCGACATTTCAGGCATCCTGTGAAATGCGGTATAAAAGAGCTAATGTAACTTTGTACTGACTAACTTCTTATACCGCATCAGATCCAATACATCAAACATCGCCTTCTGCTCCTCATTCATGTCATTAAGGAGACATAACCTCTTATCCACATCATAAAACTTGATAACGGAGAGTTGAACATCAGAAAGCTCCTCTATCATCCTTTCAAGGCTCAATTTAATGCCAACCATCTCTAATTTGCGTTTCAGGATCAGTAATAGCATTAATGCGAGAACACAACAAAAGACATGCACCCTTATCTTCTGGTCCGTCCAGTGGTACACGGGCTCTAGACTGATCATTATTGGGCTCTTCATCCTTTTGAAGTCATCTTCTATCTTAGCTTTACCCCGATAAACCCTTATTATCTGTGCGGTACTCCATTCGTGATTATTCGTGAAAAGAATCATTTTTCCAAACGATTTAAGCTTCTCTTTGTAGACGGTTTTGTTCACCGCGTAATCAAGCGTTACGTTACCCTCTTCTTCGCCGACCACAACATCGAAAAGCCCATCAGGAGCTTTTGCCTGTATCTTTTCCGCTTTCTTCTCAATCGCCGACTTTGTTCTGTATCTTCGCCGTCCTATCTTCGATTCGAGCTCCTCAAACTCCTTCTTCCTCTTGTCAATACCTTTTATGAAGGTTTTCAGGTTCCTATGATAAAGTTTCTGCTCGTAAATTACAACAACTGTCCTTTCCGCACCAAAAGCATCTTCTCGCGTGCGATAAGCGTATATATCATCCTTTTTCTTATCTTCTTCTCCATTTTCCATTGGAACCAACTGGAATTTCTCCAGTGGTATTTCCAGAAAATGCTTGTAGTCATAGGGCCTGAGCGATCCAACGAAATAATAAGGGGTGTCGTCAAGCAGATTCATGCTAGCTTTGGAGTTATTTCCTTTGTCAAAGACTATCGTGACTTTATCTACGTTTTTGGAGAACATTACTAGCCTGTCTGTGAGTTTACTGATAATTTCGGGGAATTTTTTTGCGTCATGCCTGTTCCCTTCGTAGGTCTGATGCATAAGCGGGATTCCACCATCTTTTGTGACAAGCAGAGCGAGATTAATCTGATTCAAATCGAAGCGTTTAGCCTTGCTTTTACCCTTTTTTGGTAGTTCGTTGCCCTCGTGTTCCTGGATAAAAGTGTAGAAATTGGTGATGTCATACAACAGGCACTCTGTGTTGAGGTCGTATAGCTTTATAATCCTGGAACTGAGCTCTTTTTCGATCCGCTCAATCTCTTCCTCGTTCAGATATTCCATGTGTTCCCAAAAAACCTGGCTCGTGAGTTTTTCCGGCGGAATCCTCAAAATGAAGGGGAGAATGGTTCTTTCATACCACCTTTTTATTCCCCTTTTGCTTCTTGGATATAATGCCCGATTCAAGGTAATAATGTGAAGATATTCTCCGACAGAGAAGCCCTGCTCCCTTTTCTTTGTGTGCCTGTTGATTGTTTCGATTAGCCTAATTTCCTCTGCTATTTGATGTATTGCCAGCGGCGCCGCAAATTTGTATCTGCGGTGGTATTCGGTTTCTTCTTTATCCAGACCGATTAGTATTTTGAATAATTTCTCAGCAGAGCCCACGTATTTAACAATGGACGTCTTAGGAACTCCATTCACTCGATGCGTCTCGGCGATGGAAAGATATGTCTTCCCCGCCACCTTCTTCTTGACGAAATGCATAAATTAGTTTAGTCATTACATGCTTATAAAGCTTTCTATTTTATTGTCTAACAATGGGGAGTTTTGAATTTACACGACATTCACCACGACTTTTTCAAACGTGACTTTTAGTCAGTACATTTGGGTATGGGCGAAATAGAAGATATGGCCTCCTGTGGCGTATTTCCGTTAAAAAATGGCGGATAACCTCATCAAATGGAAAATTATTTAAGTGATAAAATACTATCTCCGAAAGTCAAGAATAACACGTATACGCTTATACATTAGTAACTACCCACCCAGTATCTCCGAATATATTTTAGATATATTAACAAAATAACCGATTTTAAGTGTATCTAACAAATATAATCGAGCATATATTGCCCATTAACCCTTCGATGCAAGGGTGGTCCGCAAATTAAGCGGTAGAAATAAGTAAAAACCGCAAAAAAGTCACATTAACCGCCTTGCTATAAGCTAACTCCATCAATATAGCCAAATTTTCCAATTAACTCCCCATAAATCTTGTCTGGGGGCGGACCTTTATCGTCCAGAATATCCTTCTCTCCGATGAGCTCAATGATTGCAAATACCGCTGTTTTGATGATGTGCCTCCTGAACAGGATATTAACAAATCTCCTGAACGGAACACGCCCCTTGAAGAACTGCCATACATTATACAGCATGCACTCGAATACGAAGAGTGCGATCCGTATCAGGGGTATTAACAATTTTGTCTTGATTTTGACCTCATCCTGCACTCTAAACGTGGTTTCTATACCCCACCTCTTCTTATAATAGCGCACGTATCTGAAAATCTTATCATATTTGATATTTGTTGCAAAAACCCAGTCAAAACCTTTATAGTCCGGCAATATCGCAATACATGTGCTTATTTTGTATGTTGTCTTGTCTCTCTTCAGTTTCCCCTGATGATCGTGCAATCCCGCACCTTTCTTTAACCATTCCTTGAACTTGTCGTATTTCGGAACCAAGAGTATATATCCCAGTTTGAGTTTTTGTAAAACCTTTATGACGCCCCATGAGTAGAATCCCCGGTCAAGAAGGACGATCTCGGTTGGTATGAGCGATTTTACGAATATTAGCAGCTCTTTCACGTAGTAATCCGTATCATTGCTTATTTTAGGGATAGGTATGACAAGAAGGATGAATCTCAAATTGCCTGATACAATAGATACAACGATGTATTTGTATGAACCAGTAGCACCTTTGACACCATTTCTGTAATCATGGATCCATAGATTCTTTATCCGCCCGTAAAAAGGCTCATGGGTCTCATCAATTGCTATAATAAATCGCCTTCTTCTTATCTGCCCCTTCGCCGCTTCGATGTGCCTTTTCACAACTTTTTTGTATTCACGCAATATCAGATCCCTGCTGGCACACTCGGATAATCGCCAAAAAAGTGTGTCAACGTTTGGCAATCCCTGATCAATGCCGCTAATAGTCTCAACGTAATCCTTCGCCTGCGCTGCATTCATCAGAAGTCGTACGAATGCACCAGGAGAGTATTCTGCATTCCCTAATGGATGTTTTTCGCTGAATATCCATCGAAACAGAGAAGATACCAAGAAATCCACTACTGAATATCCCATGCTAGTAGAATTGCCGTACAACTACTAAAAGATCTTTTATCAGTATTTCAATTTTTTACGCTGATTCTTTTAGAGATATCTTTTTAATTCTCCTGTTTATGCAGGATACAAGTATTGTGCAACGGCATTATTACGCATAAGAGAAAATATAGGCTTTCGGAGATACTGTCACCCCCCCCTGACTATTTCTTGTAAAAGAAGGAAGGAAATAAACGGATTACACAAAAATGCATCTTGAATTGCATTAAAGACACTACGTCCATCCTCCTTTTTGACTGACCTGAGTAGTTACCAAACTACTTTATTAACCGGCAAACGAGTGGATTCGAGGAGGGCTTTAATAACAAGATTAATGTGATTAAGCGGCGTTGTTATGGAATTCTAAACGTTAAACATCTGTTTCAGCGCATACACCTTGATCTTGAGGGTTATTCTTTATTTGCTTGATTTATCAAGGAAATATGTTCAACGCAAATTACCAAAGAGCCTTTTTTCTTGCTCTCTTTGATCTATAACCTTGTGCAGTATCTGAGGTTGTGTATTGATGGAATGAGCTTTAAAGATGTTTTAGAACTGTTATCTTTCTATTTACTGTGGAAAACCCCACCAAAATTCGTATTCTCTGTTGTTGAACCGTTAAAATGCATGCTTGATGATATTGAATCTGGCAGGCTAAATAAAATAAACGTTGGCTTAATGGAGCCTATGGGTGTGCCAGAGAGTGTAAGAGCTTAATAAGGCGGAAAGGGGTAATGTGTAGATGACTAACGATGGATTAAGAGAAGATATGATTAAAAGAGGATTAAAAAGAGCGAAGATGTTTAGCTGGGAGAAAACAGCGAAAGAGACGTTGAGGGTGTATGAAGAGGTGTATAATGATAGGTAAAATGTTCAAGTAACATGCAAATAGATAAACCATTTAAAATGAATGACTGGAGAATCAAAAGAGTTTCAAGATTATATGAAAAAATTAAAGGGGTTACACAATTAAATGAATAGGTTTGTATCTATCATTCTGCCAACTTATAATAGAGCAAATATACTGGAACGATGCATAAATTCTGTTTTAGCACAATCTTATTCCGATTGGGAACTCATTATATCTGATGATGGATCTGAGGATAATACACAAATAATCGCAAAAAAATACGAGAAAAAAGACTCAAGAGTTCGCTACCATAGAAATGCTGTTTGCCAAGGACTGCCAAGAAATAGAAATGTAGCAGTTTCTATCTCGCAAGGTGATCTGATCTTTTTTATTGAGGATGATTTGATATTAGAGCAGAACTGCTTGGAAATCCTTGTAAAGACATTTGAAGAATTAGAGCAAAGAGTTCCTGTTGGTGCAATAGCCCCAAGATTAATAGATGACAGAGACAAGAAAGATTATTTTCAGAAGAAAGATATACATA
This sequence comes from Candidatus Methanophaga sp. AG-394-G06, assembly GCA_009903405.1. GTDB lineage: Archaea > Halobacteriota > Syntropharchaeia > Alkanophagales > Methanospirareceae > Methanophaga. Next base: position 30,609 of record PRCZ01000004.1, on the reverse strand, counting down.
AAGCATGTGTAATTGACAAAAAAACAGGTAGAATTTACAATAATTTCGGGTTAGAATCTGATGTACTCCAAGAATGCCCATCGCTGCATGCATGTTCATTGATTCCTAAGAGCGTGTTTGAAGATGTAGGGGGGTATGAGGAAAATAGATATAAAGGCACCTATACTCATGAAGAACATGATTTCTATTTTCAGGTGAAAAAAAGAGGATATAAACTGTATTTTCAATCAAAAGCCATAACATACCATAAACATGTGGATTCTGGTGGTTGTAGAGTCAATAACCTTTTAGCTAGTGAGTGTTATTCAATAAGAAATCGAACACTTTTTTCTTTTAAATTTTACGGCATAAGATCGATTTACATGATATTTTTTAATATTTTATTAATTTTTTTAAATACATTAAAATATATCTTTAGAAAAGAAAAGCGATGAAATGATATTTAGCACATCTTTTTTGCAATCATATCAATCTATTGTAATAAAAGATGGCATTCTACTGCAGAAAGGTATAGGGAAATCTTAAGAGAATTATCATGACTACGATACTGCGAGATATACGCTTTAAAACCGAGCGAGACATAATCTTAGTAGATATTCTATCAGCTTTGCTTGTTTCCGTAATAGCGTTCTTCCCAAACTCGCCAGCACGCATCATACTTAGCTTACCCTTTATTCTGTTCTTCCCAGGCTATGTGTTAATTTGTGCTCTATTTCCCAGAAGAAAAGATTTGGATATTGTTGAGAGATTAGTTTTGAGTTTGGGACTCAGCATAGCTGTTACATCATTGATAGGACTCATGCTAAACTATACGCCTTTTGGGATAATGCTTTATCCAGTTACGTTTTCGCTGTTCTTGTTCATACTTCTAATATCAGCAGCGGCAACGTATAGAAGGAGAATCATTTTCAAAAAAGAGGTGTTTGCTCCACTTTCGCAGATGAGTATTTCTGGATGGCGTGAGTTAGGAAGGTCTAAGAGTGAATTTATTAAATCCGAAAATCAGAATAGAATCATCAAAATCATAGCGATTATCGCTTTTATTTTTATTACATTAGCTTTAACGATAACCGCCAGAACGCCTCCTGCAAGTGGTTACGAATTATCTATATACAAGGGTGTATCTCCTTTTGTATGGCTATTTTTGATCGGTAGTATTGCCTGTGGAATTGCGATCATCACTCACCAAGCGTTTAGTAAAGACAAAGAAAGAGATAATTTTTGGTTAATTGGGTTTTTAATATTAATCTTAAGTAATCTTATTGTTACTCTTTTCTCCGTCATCAGAGGTTATGCTACATTTGGTCGTGGTGACCATTTATCACATCTGGGATCTGTAAAAGATATTCTTTCAAGTGGCTACATAAATATTAATGATTTCTATCCAATTACACACATATTCATTGCAGAAATAACAGGGGTTTGCGGTATACCGCCTATAATAGTAATGGGCTTTGTCCCTGCTTTATTTACAATTTTATATATGGCTTCTATATACTTATTAGCCACAGTGATATTTGATAAACGGGAATACATATTATTATCTGCAGCAGCCAGTTGCACTTTATTTTTTACTTATTATCATGTAGAAGTATTCCCAGCAGCTCATTCCACGTTAATGCTCCCTTTGGTATTTTACCTTTATTTCAAAATTTCGGAAAAACCATCAGTAGGATTTAGCTTGGTATATATTATACTACTAATGGTATATCCATTCTTTCATCCGCTAACGGTGCTCATTTTAATCCTGTTTCTGATAATGATGGAAATCTCGAAGATAATATATACATCTAAAAGATCAGAAATCAAATTTTCTCACGCAATAACGCAAATTTCAATAAATCCAATTCTAATTCCTGTTATAACTTTTTTCATGTGGTTTTCCGCATATCTTGCATTTGGTCAGAGAGTTCGCAGTATGGCTAGTTGGTTATATGGTACGGTTATCGGCTCTAGTTCCGATCTGATTATGAGCAGAGTTTCAAAAGTAGCGACTACAAAATCTGAACTATTTGAATTAACCATTAAATTTTTTGGACATCAAATCATATATACAATACTTTCGTTGATTGCTGTATTGATTATCTTTAAATTCTTTTATCAGAATAAGAAAATAAAAAATCTGTTTAGAATATCGGTATGGTTTATAATCACGGGGTTGATGATTCTATTCTCTTTACTGGCGATGGCGTCCTCATTGACGCAGTCTGCACAAAGACTCGTTTTTTTAAATTTTATGATGTTAGTAACACCTTTATTGGCGGGATTTGCTTTTTATGAGTTATTTAAAAATCGTCATCGAACCATAAGTATTGCTATCATCGTAGCTATCTTGGTAGTCTCGTCAACAATTGGTATATTTAACCTATATCCTTCCCCTTATTTGAAGCAATCAAGTTCCCAGATTACGAATATGGAGTTAACGGGGGTGCATTGGTTTTTTAACTACAAAAATGTACCAGACTTATATATAGGAATGGGTCACATACATAGGTTTTCTGATGCTATATATGGATATTCTCAATCCCGAGAAAGAGAGGACTTTTCAACTTTTTTTCCCTCAAGTATTCCAGATCACTTTGACTATGCTAATCATACCTCATTGGGTGAATTATATGCTCAGGATCGCTATATGGTGATATCTAAGTGGAATAAAGCACTATATCTGGAAGTATGGCCAGAGATTGGCAGGTTTAACAATAGCGACTTTGAGAGAGTAGAGGATGATTCAACGGTGGATATGTTATACTCAAATGGCGAACTGGATGTTTTTTTTGTGAAAGGGATAAGCAAATCGGAAAAAGTATAAGGTGGTTTTATTAAGTTAAATGCAGATAAAAGTATATCAAAGATATATGAAAATGGCGAGTTTTTGGTATGGAGGGCGTAGGGAAAAGAAAGATGATTAAACTGCTAATTATAGGTTTGGATGGAGCAACTTTTCGTGTAATTAATCCTCTAAGTGATGAGGGAAAGTTACCAACTCTAAAGAAATTGATAACAAATGGTGTGCACGGAACACTGGAAAGTACCTTCCCACCAGTTACTGGTCCTGCATGGCCAGCACTAGCTACCGGGAAGAACCCAGGAAAAACTGGAGTGTTTGATTTCTTAAACCGAATCAGTAGCGATGGCTTTGAGACTAAAGCCGTGAGTTCTTCAGAGATAAGAAAAGCAAAGCCTTATTGGGATTACCTAAGCCATGCCGGAATAAAGACGGGTGTAGTAAATTACCCCTGTTTATATCCGCCCTATAAAATCAACGGGATCATGGTTTCAGGGCTGGGGAGCGATCCGAGAGATGATATTTCCTATCCAAAGGAATTTAAGCAGCTATTAATCGAAAATTGTGGCAATTATCGAATAGTTGTGCCCTGGCATGACCCCCTTTATACTGAAAACCCTTCACTTTTTGTCGAACATATCTTTGACCTTATAGAAATAAACTACAAAACTATGCAGCTTTTACTGAAGCAAGACTTGGAAGTAATTACCTTTGTGATCTCCGCTTCGGACTTTACTCAACATTATATGTGGAGATACATTGATCCTACTCATCCGTATTATTCCGAGGAGGGGGCGGAAAAGTATAAACCTGCTTTTGTTCAGATTTGGCAGAGAATAGATAAAATCATAAGTTTGGTAGTGAAAGCAACGTCACAAAAAACAAACATTTTAATTGTTTCAGATCATGGTTTTGGTCCACATCGAAGCTCTTTTTACACGAATTCTTGGCTGGAAAAAGAGGGCTACCTTAAGAAGAGAAGCGAACTCATTAAGTTGCGTCAGCTACAACGAGCCGTTGCTAATTTGATAAGAAAAATCTCCCCTGCTTTGCATGATAAATTGATCAAAGCAGTCCAGTCGGGGAGAGTGCATAGTATACCAGTCACCGCTGAAGTAGACTTCAAAAGGAGTCTGGCTTTTGCTCCGGTTAATGCTTCTTTGGTGGGGAAAATTTGCCTGAATGAACCGGCAATTCTTTCAAGTAGAGGCTATCATGACTCTAATGTCCTTAAGGATGAAATAATTGAAAAGCTTAAAAAGACTTGCAGTAACCTAGGTGTTTCGGTAAGGGTCTATTCGCCTGACGAACTTTACTTGGGGGAGTATGTAAATCTCGCTCCCAATATCTTGTTTGAAATAGATGATTTCGAGTGCAGTATTTACTTTGGCTTTAATAAAGAGGTCTATCAGAAGCCTTCACCCAACCCTGTTTATAGTGGGGCGCATAAAAAAGAGGGGGTCTTTATTGCTTATGGTCCAGATATTAAAGAAGAGGTTCAAATACAAGGAGCTAAAATCTATGACATAGCTCCAACAATCTTACATATGTTTGGTTTGTCAGTTCCAGATGACATGGATGGCCGGCTGTTAAAGGAGATTTTCAAGGAGGGAAGCGAACCAGCACAGAGGGCGGTAAGGTATCAAGCAGTTGATATGGAAAGGGAAAAGGTTAAAGATCAGATAAAAAAGCTAAAGGAATCGGGTAGGTTATAAACAGGATTGAGGAAATATGATTTGCATAGCGTTGAAAAGGGAGGGATGCAGTTGACAGGAGTCTTAAAAATTATGGATGAGGACTGGGATAATCTTATACTTTTAGATGCATGTCGATATGATTATTTCGCAAACATGATTAGCGATTATTTTTCAGGAGATTTGGAAAAGAGAGTTTCTATTGGTTCTTGCACTCCAGAGTGGTGTCAAAAATCCTTTCAGAGCTATTACCCGGATGTTATATATGTATCCGGGAATCCATACATCAACTCAAAGGTAAAAGTGGCAGAATTTGACGCAAAAAAGCACTTCTATAAAGTTGCCGACGTGTGGGCATTTGGGTGGGATGAGAAATTAGGAACTGTTCCACCTCATGAAATTAACGATTCTACTTTAAGCTTAATTGAAAAGTACTCGGAAAAGAGATTTATAATACATTATTTACAACCACATGCCCCCTATATCTCACAAGAGTTTTTTGTGAAAGGTTTTTCAAATCCCTTTACAAAAGGTCCTTTATCTGGGGTTCAAGGAGATCAAACTAATAGAACTGTCGAACGAGTAGTAAATATACTCGGTGCTTTGTTAGTAAAAACCAACATTATTAAAAATACATGGGAGCTAAGAGAAATGTTAAAATTACCTCCTGCATCTCCAATGGATGCGGTAAGAAGAAAATATGGTGTAGAAGGTTTAAGAGAAGCATATAAAGAAAACCTTGGTATTGCCTTAGGATATGTTGCAGAGCTATCTCGTAAGATATTACATGATCGGCCTTCAAGCAGAATTGTAATTACTGCCGATCACGGAGAATTGCTTGGAGAAGATAGGAGGTATTCCCATCCTCATGGAAGTAGAGAACCTATACTTGTCGAAGTTCCCTGGTTTAAGATCAAAAGCGTAAAGAGTGCATCGAATACAGCAGAAATCGTTAAAAAGTTTGGTCTACCAATGGTTGATGCAGAAAGAGAAAGAGCTAAAGATGTAATAAGAAAGCTTAAGAAATCGGGCAAGTTATAGAAACTTGTTCAAAAACTTCTTTATTGGAGCAGCATTTATGCCAGTCCGTTTTTCTATCGCCAGCAGCATTGTTATGTCTTCTTGGTCAAAGCTCTTTGTCAGCAAGATGGCCGAGCCATAGATGACATAGTAGAGTATGAAGAGCAGAGGGAGCATCCATAGGGTAACGGTAATAAACTCTATGGAAACAAAGTAAATAAGAAATATCAACGTCAGAGAAACTAAAGTTGGCTTTATTAGATTTTTACTCAGTGGCTGTGCTTCCGTAAGCGAGTAGAGTTTCCAGCATCTTATCAGATTGATAAAGGTTATGGCAACCACAGAAGCGATGGCAGCACCTACAATGCCTAAAGGCGGAATTAGAGCAATATTCAACCCGATATTAAGAACGGCAGTGGCTAAAGTGGCCCACATTAGAAATCGAACTTTACCTATAGCAGTTAGAGTAGCGCCGTTAGGTCCCACGAAATTATTGACAAAATACCCCAAAGACAAGATTCTAAGAGCATTTGCAGCAAAAATGTAGCTGGCGCCGAAGAGGAAGTTTAATACCGTTTCGGAAAACAGAAATAGGATGAGAAATAACGGCAAGGTAAGTGAGCAGAGCCACTTGGTCAAAATAGCGAAGTTTCTTCTCATTTCTGGCATCAGTCCCTGAGCATATAGACCTGAAGTAATCGGCATGTAGATCACCAATAAAGCACTTAAAGGTGAGGAAATAAAATTGGCTAAAGGATGTGCAGCATTATATATGCCCACTTCCGCTGTACTTTTAAAACTTCCGAGCATTAAAGTGTCCGTCCAAGCGATTATCATTCCCAGCATAGCCACACCTAGTAGAGGGAGCGAAAAAAATAAAAGTTCCTTGGCTACGGGATTAGCATTATTAGTCTGTTTAGCAGTAAATTTTATTGACGAGGGTAGGTATTTAACGGTATAGATTACAAGAAGAAGGCACGGAACGGCTAAGGATACTGTGTAAGCATAAAAGACGCTGGTGAAAGATAGACTTAGGAGAATAACAGCTAACAAGAGTAGCGGGAAAAGTACATTTCTCAGGATGTCCTGGAAGTAAACCTTTGCTTGGACACGACCAAATCCTAGGAATATGGAGACAATGACACTGCTTAAGGTGAAAAACGGTATGGCTATGGAGAATATCTTTAATGGAGCGATAAGAGCAGGCTCATGGAAAATGTTTACTGCAATAGTCTCCGATGCGAAGAAAAGGATAAAACATAGTATGAAGCTCGCTGCAAGACTAAGCCAGATAGAAGCGGAAATAAACCCCTGAATTTTTTCATTCTCATTTTTTCCTCTTGCATAGGCAATGCTGCGAGTGACTCCGTTTTGTAGCCCCAAGGTACTTATAACAACACAGATGTTCAGTATTACTAATGCCAGGGAAAAGACACCGTATTCACTCACAGTCCCGTATCTGGCAATCATAAGCCTGCCAATAAAAGCAAGAAATACGCCTGCTAAAGAACCGATAAAAACTATACCAGTGCCTTTTGCCATTTTTTTGAGCGATTGGTTTACGTTTTCGGACATGGTATCGGTAATACGTGATCGGAAATTGGTAATGCGTGATCGGTGATGGGTTATTCAATATCCAATACCCAATATCCATCACTCGTCACCCATCACGTCATATAATTTCAACTATCCTCCTTTCCTGAGCTTTGAGGATCTCAGTTAAAAACCCCGCCGAGTAATTTACTGGCATTTAGTATCTCTATCTCAACTATTTTCCCCCTTTCATCGTAGTTCACTATTATCTGTCCATGCTCTTCCGCATAGTGTATCTGCTTATCCTCTAATAGCATATCCAATGTGTCCCCTTCCCTGTCAGTCATACCTTGCCTTCATTCATATCTCCTCCTTTCGCCCGGATATACGGTAACTACCATAAGTTCCCTCTCTTTTTCTTCATTCATATACTACTCTTAATATTAAATTTTCGCTTAATAAACCCTGTGCCATCTTGCGTCCATAGTATCCATCAACAACTTTTTCAGGGGATATAAAAGAGCCTCTGGAATCGCCTACCACAATGCCCTAATTCACCTTTATTCTATTAATTCTTCCTCTTTTGCACTAAAAATTTGTCTACGGCTTTAATTAGGCTACTGCTGAAGGTAGTATAAGGTCCGATGGGGCGATACTTTTGGCATCTTAAAGCGAGGAACAAATTTAATTACCATCGTTCAGGCTTTCTTAAGCGCTTCTTTAAACATATCGAGTGTTTTATGTGCCTCTTTTTCTCTATCTGATAAAATGGGCTTAAATGTGCTTTAGATGATTATAACAAAAATTATGGGGAAAACGGGCAGAATTAATGACTGAATTTGCTATTAAAGGATGTTTAGACATGCTTCCAGAGGCTCAATAAACTATAACCCCGCGTTCGCTCCGCGTCAATTAATGTAACCATCCAACCATGCCTCTAACTAATGCATATAGACATATTCACACCCGGAACATACCTCCTTATACTTCTCCTCGGTCTTACTATTGATGCCCCTCTCACGGTTAGACACATATTCGAGGACAATCGCAACAGGGATGCAATTTCGTGACAATGGAGGTGCGAGAGTTCATTAAAGCATTGATTCAGCACATTCCGGATCGAAAATTTTCTTTCTGCAAATACGTCCAACTATATTCAAGGGTATTCAAGATAAAAAAGAGAGGGATGTTTTATTTTTCACTTTTCTTTTTATACCACTCAACATCCGCCCTCACCATCATTTTTACAAGCTCCTCGAACGAGATTTCTGGCTTCCAGCCCAACTTCGCTCTCGCCTTTGATGCGTCCCCTCGCAGTTCCGGCACGTCAGCAGGTCTCATAAATCGCTCATCCATCTTAACGTAGTCTCGTCGATCCAACCCAACAGCAGAAAACGCCAGCTCAACAAAATCTCTTACAGAATGGCTCTCCCCGGTTGCGATAACATAGTCATCCGCTTCTTTCTGCTGCAGCATTAACCACATCGCCTTAACATAGTCTCCAGCATAGCCCCAATCTCTTTTAGCATCCAGATTCCCCAACCGCAAATCCTTTGAAAGCCCATGATGAATTCTTGCCACGCCATCTGTGATCTTTCGTGTAACAAACTCGATGCCCCGTCTTGGAGATTCGTGGTTAAACAAAATCCCATTGCAGCAGAACACGTCGTAACTCTCTCGGTAGTTCACAGTAGCATAATAGCCGTATACTTTTGCCACTGCATAGGGGCTTCGGGGATGGAATAACGTCTTCTCATTCTGGGGTATTTCTTCTGCCGCACCGAACATCTCGCTGCTGGATGCCTGATATACCTTTGCAGTTGGACAGAAATGTCGAACAGCTTCTAATAGCCGAACAACTCCAAGCCCGGTGACATCTCCCGTAAGTACAGGTTGGTTCCAGGAAGTTGCTACGAACGACTGCGCTGCAAGATTATATACCTCGTCTGGCTGTGCTGTCTGCATTGCGATGTTCAGCGAAGATTGGTCGGTCAAGTCACCATCTAATAGTGTGATTCTATCAGCGACATGCTCTATTCGAGTAATGTTTGGCGTGCTCAGTCTTCTTACTATACCATACACTTCGTAGCCCTTATCGAGCAGCAGTTCCGCTAAGTACGCGCCATCTTGTCCGGTTATGCCGGTAATTAATGCACTTTTTGTCATTTTATCTTCTTCCTCTTATTTTTATTTGCCGTTCTTCCGCGGTGATTGTCGCTGTTCTATGCGGTTTTCTTTTCTTTTCCTTCTATTTACTACTAGTTCATGCATTTGGTGGTTGCATCCCTCTCTGTATTATATATTGAATACAGCTATATATAACAATGGGTATATAAAACTATCGGGAATGGGTGATGCGTAATGGGTGATCATGGGCAAATGGCGAATGGCAAAGGGTTAAAGGTTTTCAAGCGTGCCGAAATCAATTTACCTGCCGCTTTTCCTTCTGGTTTGGCTAAAAGGCAAATGGCTAAGGGCAAAAGGTCTTCGACCGTGCCGAAATCAATTTTGAAAGCATACTTGATATTTCTATACACCCTTTCTCTATCTCAAAAAATGTCTCTTTTGGGATATAGCCTATTTCAAAGGCAATAGTTGCCTGTGTCAACACTTCAGCAGATGACCCTTTAGCAATGTAAAAGTACCGAACAGCCTCTTTATCAGTTTCTCTCTCATCGCCTTCTGCAATGTTACTCGGAATAGAAACTACCGCACGCCTGATTTGATCTCTTAAACCATAATCCTTTGCAAAATCGCCAGTGTTTGTTATTCGATAGATGTAAACAGCAAGGTCTTTACCCTTCTGCCAAACCCTAAGTTCTTTAAAACCTCCTTTACTCATTAGTCTTTCGCCTTGTCCCCTTTGCCTCTCGCCTTTAGCCCTCTTCCCTCCACTTATCTCCACCTCTTCTATTCCATCAGATATTCCCTCAACGCATCCTTCCAAGTTCTCATCTTCAATCCAAGATCGTCAAGTTTCGTATTCCTCAACGCAGAAAAGATAGGTCTTCTCGCCAACCTCTTTAATTCACTCGACCGTATAGGAATTATTTGATTTTGCGCATCCCAACCTAAGACAGTGAAAATCTCTCTCGTAAATTCATACCAGTTACAATAACCTTCGTTAACCATGTGGTAAACCCCAAACGCAGGTTTAATACCTAAACCTAAACCTAAACCTAAATCTAAGAACCTCTTAAGCATTATTGAAACATCTTTAGTACATGTGGGACTCATAAACACGTCATCAACAACCTTAATCCCTTCCCTTTTTTTAGCTCTCTGAATCATGAAATCCACAAAGTTACCTCCTTTTCCTCTTGCACCTGCTTTGCCATACAAACTGGCAACACGTATTATATAATATTTCTTGGAATAATTCCGTGTAAAAATCTCCCCTGTGTATTTACTCAGCCCATAAACGTTTATCGGGTTTGGAACATCTCCCTCCTCATAAGGTTCTCCTTTAGCGCCATCGAAAACATAATCCGTGCTGATATAAACATTGACTGCATCTATTTCATTACACACTTTTGCAACGTTCAAAGCTCCAATCGTATTGACTTGAAATGCTTTTTCCACTTCTACTTCCGCATCGTCAACTCTAACGTAAGCGGCAGTGTTAATTATGACATCCGGCTTAAGCACATTCAAAATCTTCACTCTTTCTGGATCGGTAACATCCAAATCTCGGCTAGTTAAAGGAATCGCATCCTCGCCAAATGTTTCTACCAGATCACTGCCTAATTGACCATTTGCACCGAGTATCGCTACCTTCACGCTTATCACCGCCTCCTTAACTAACTACTTACTCGATAAACACTACCTCGAGCCCCAGCTTCACCGCGATCTTGCGCTGGAAGTCGTCACTCGTCACGAAGTGACCATATCTCTGCGCTTGCACGATGTAAAGGGCATCGTATATGGTGAGCTTCTCCTTCACCGCGATCTCAGTAGCACCGCGGAGATACCCCGCAAAGGATTCAAGGATCAGTACATCCGCGCCTAATTTCTGCAGCGCTTCGAAGAGTAACGTGGCGTCACTGCTCGATATCTTACGGTAGATCACCTGATGCTTCCAGATAGCATTCGAAACTTCAGCCAGCGCTAAGTCCAGTGAGCGTGGTTCAGCAGTGAGATAGTCCCTCACCTGCTCCCAGTGCTCTTCCTTCAGGACATACTTCGCGATCGTGGATGCATCAATGACTATCACGATCTTCCCTCACATACCTCGATGCTGTTCCTTTCTCAGGCGGGGGTACATTTTTGAGCATTGTATCTATCTCTTCCAAGGCTCTCTTCCTCTTGTATTCCTTCACCTTATCCTCTATGAACCTTCTCACTTCTTCGCTCCAGTTGATTTCCAATTCATTTACGCTCTCCTTCAACTCCTTCGGTATCCGAAAACTTATGACCTCCATACCACTCATCATATTAAATTTTGTAATACCTATATAAAAACATCATTGTAATACACCTCTCCCCGCTCCTCCAACACACTCAACCTAGGCAACTGCCGGTCTTTTGGTGAGAGAATTGGATTATCAATCGGCCATCTAATATTTACATCGGGATCGTTCCAGATTAATCCGCTCTCATAATCTGGAGCGTAAACGTTGTCAACTTTATAAATGACTTCAGCGGCATCACTTAATACTAAAAATCCATGAGCACAACCTCCGGGAATGTAAAGCTGATACTTGTTGTCTTCTGAAAGATTAACACCAGCATAGTTACCAAAGGTTGGTGAGTTCTTTCTTAAATCAACTGCAACATCATAAATCGCACCTCTAATGCATCGAACTATTTTAGCCTGAGCATAAGGTTCTCTTTGAAAATGCAAGCCTCTTAAAACACCATACTCTGATTTTGAGTGGTTGTCCTGAATGAATTCACCTTTTATTCCTGCGTTTTCTTCAAAATCTTCTTTTTTATATGTTTGAGGCTGTCCCCCAATTAATTATCAACACTGACACTTAAAGTTAATTATTGCGTGAACACGTAAAAAACTCCCTACTTTAGATACCGAATTAGCTACTAACGTCCGAATCGTACTGATGATCGGCACATTCCTCTCCAACTTACCCCATATTACCTTCAAATTGTGCGCTGTGCATACCAGATTATGCTCTACCCTAACCTTCTCTATTCCACGTGTCAGGAATTCACGGAACTTCAGATTCTGCTTGATGTTACCGAAAGGCCATTCAACAGTCTCCTTACGCTTTTTGTACGCCTCTTTACCCGCCTCCGACCGCATTTTAGCTGTCATCCTACGGCGTTCACCCTCGTAGCCGTCACTGGTAATCACCCTTGTTTTGCCTTCACCCGCGCATTCCGCCCGGAACGGGCATTCACCACAGTTCGCACCATAATAGGCGTACACCTGCTTACCGTTATACTCATATTCGCCCTTTCTGCTGAGTATCCCTCCATTGGGGCATAAAAACTGGTCTTTTTCTTCGTCATAATCGAACGAATCCTTCGAGAATGGGCTCAGCTTCGGCTTATTTCCCTTCATCTCCCCCGCCTGCTTGCGGTCTGGAATATAGGCGTCTAACCCGTTCGTCTCCAGGTATCGCAGGTTAGCACCACTGAAATATCCGTTATCAAAGCTCAGTTTTGCACCTTCCGGCAGTTCCCCCACATTTTCCAGCGTACTATTCACCTGCGGCTCTAACTGCGCGTGGTCAGTGCAATCCTGTGTAACGTCATTGGCAACGATTATCCCCGAATCGTGATCTACGGTGATTTGCGGGTTGTATGACAATTCGATTCGCTCCTTCTTGTTCTTCATAAATCTTGCTTCAGGGTCAGTTATACTTACAGATCTCTGTCCACTCGTATTTAGCTCTTCTTCAGCCTTATCAAGCTTTTCAATAATCTGCTCCTTCTGCAGCTCATCACCAAGCGCATGCTGCTCGATAATATTCTTTGCGGCACTCCTCAATTTCCTGTTAGAGGCTTGTTCAATTTCTTTTAGCTTCTCACGAATCTTCTGCTGCGTATTGAGTTCGGGCGGCAGCTCGTCACCCCGCTTATCCCCGTAGAGTTTATCCTCTTCTTCGTCTATTGCGATTCCGCGCTCTATTATCTCCCTTATCGCCTTTATCTCCTCCTTACTCAGCGTGTAGCTGTTTGAGGCATTGGCTTTCATCTTGGTACCATCGGTCGAGAGGTGACCCAACTTCGCTATTCCCAATGCTTTAGCAAAGGTGACGGTTTTCTCGAAGGTAGCCTCGATCAGCTCTTTGTTCTCCGATCGGAATTTACATAGCGTTCTAAAGTCGGGCTTCTCGTTCCCTGCCAGGTACATGTAGACCACGTTCTCGAGCGCCAACTTATCAATCTTTCTGGAGGACCATACGCCATCGATTGCCGCCTGCACCAGCAGTCGGAGCAGCATCCGCCGCGGATACGCCGAATTGCCCGGTTTGAACCTGTACTTCTCCTCTATTTCACTAACATCTATGCCATTCACGATTGCAATAACCAGGTAGCAGATGTGGTCTACCGGTATGAGTTCACTAATATCAGGGGGCAATAGCCACGACTGCCCCATTTTATCATCCCTTATCGCCATTTCTCGTCATCACCTCGCTTTTATAAGCTAAGTATAATTGTACGTGCAGCAATAAAAGCTTTTCGGTTTCTTTTCGCTTGGAATCGAAATTCATTAATTTTTAGGATGCGCTTTTGCAATTCGTGTTAGATATGGCTATAAAGTGAAGGGGTGTTGAGAAGAAAAACTGCTTTTTATATCTGTGCAGGAAATATTATCTGTTGGTTGTTTGGTAATTGTTGGACAGCCTCGTTTCCATGAAAAAACCTCTTTCGTCCTCAAAGACCGTTGGTTTTATCAGGATAACATCAGGAATTTCCAACTTTTTAAACTCGAAAGTCATTTTAGCTGCTCCTACCAGTCCAATTTCCAGGGCGTTGGATGCAAGACTTTCTCTTCAGCTAAAGGTTTCCACCACCACTCATTCTCTAGATACCACTCAACGGTTTCTTTCAATCCTTTTTTGTAGCTATGCTTGGACTTCCAGCCCAATTTTCTGATTTTTGATGAATCCAGGCTGTATCTTATATCATGTCCGGGTCTGTCTTCTACAAATTCTATGAAATCCTTTTTGCCTATTATGTCTACGATTTCATTCACAACCTCTAAATTACTTTTTTCATCACCGCTCGAAACATTATATATTTCGCCTCTTTCCCCTTTCTTCAAAGCCAAATTTATTGCTTCACAGTGATCATTAACGTAAATCCAGTCCCTCACGTTCTTCCCAGTTCCATAAATCGGTATCTTCATATCCATTTTCGCTCTTAATATCGCCTTGGGAATTAACTTCTCCGGGAATTGGTAAGGGCCATAATTATTTGTGCATCTAGTAATCACCGCATTCAGCCCAAAAGTTCTCACATAAGCCAGAACAAGCAGATCTGCGGAAGCTTTACTCGCTGAATATGGAGAAGAAGGTTTTAGCATATCTTCTTCCTTGAAAGAGCCTTTATCTATATCTCCATAAACCTCATCTGTGCTTACATGAACAAGCTTTGCCTCTGAATTAGCTTTTCGCATCGCTTCTAATATCGTATAAGTGCTGATTACATTGCTTTCGATAAACGCATAAGGATTTGATATGCTTCTGTCAACGTGCGTCTCTGCCGCAAAGTTCACTATTACATCCGTCTCCTTAACAAGCTCTGCTATTAACTCATAATCGCAAATATTGCCTTTAACGAATTTGCAATCTAAATCCCCCAAATTGTTCTCGTTGGAGCCGTATTTTAATGCGTCAACTACAACGATGTCATCAACATTCGCTCCGGCTTCTTCTATCCTCCACCTTACAAAATTGCTCCCTATGAATCCCAATCCACCAGTTACAAGTATCTTCATATCCGCACCCATGAGTTATCACCAATAATAAATTTACTCCCTTTTGGTAATCTTTTGTTCTTCTCTATTACTGCACCTCTTCCAATCATACTATCAACAATATTTCCGGCGTTTATAAGCTTTGCACCATCCATCACTACCGAATCTTCCACTTCGGAGTTCAATATCTCGCAGTTATTACCTATACTTGTATAAGGCCCGATATAGCTATCTCTTATAAGACAATCTCTTCCTATGAGTGCAGGACCTTTTATCACCGATTTCTCGTTTACTATTGTTCCTGTATCTATTGAAACTCTTCCTCTAATCTCTCCACCCTTTACCACACCTCTTATCTCGTGTGCTAAATCATCTAAAATTAATCTGTTAGCTTCAAAGATGTCGTCCGGTTTGCCTGTGTCTTTCCACCAGTCTTCCACTTTTGTCCATCCCACTTCGTATCCCTTTTCAATGAGCCATTGGATTGCATCTGTAATTTCAAGTTCATCACGCCATGAAGGTTTTATGCTCTTGCACGCTTCTAATATGGCTAGTTTGAAGAAGTAAATACCAACTAAAGCAAGATTGCTTGGTGGATCTTTTGGCTTTTCTACAAGTCGTTTTATCGTTCCATCTTCGTTAATATCCGCAACTCCAAATTCCTGTGGATTTTCAACTTCCGTAAGCATTATGCTTGCATCATAATTGTTCGCTTTAAACTTATTTGCGTGTTCTGCAATCCCTTCTCGCAAAATGTTATCGCCTAAGTACATGACGAATTCGTCATCTAAAAAATTTTTGGCAATGAGGATTGTATGTGCTAACCCTTTTGGTTCGCCTTGATAAATAAAATCTATATCTGCATTCCAATCGACCGATCTAACAGTTTCCATGACCTGTTCTTTATTTGGTCCTACAATGATGCCTATCTCTTTTGCTCCTGCTTCTATTACGTCTTCAATGGCATAAAATAGGATTGGCTTGTTTGCAACAGGTATTAGCTGTTTTTGCTGGGAGTATGTGATTGGCCTTAATCTTGTTCCGTATCCGCCTGATAGTATTAAGCCTTTCATTTTTATATCTTATACACCTCAAACTCCAATGTTATATATAAATTTTTTCAAAAGCGTGCCAATGATCGTACCGATGAAAACTATACCTGTTCCTTTTGCTATAGCGTAAGCTTTTTTTAGTAAAGGTTTTTGCTTGCAAAAAAGAAGCGTAAGCATTTTTTAGTAAAGGTTTTTGCTTGCAAAAAAGTTTTTTTACATCACGCATGCGATTATTGCCAGCGAGAGTGAAGTTCAATAATGAATAGAAAAGGACAATATATCATCATAGCTTTTTCATTACTCGTACTTGCAGTTTTTGTGGTATCGCCTGCACCGACAGGACTGTCTACGGAAGCGAAAAATGCAATAGGGATCTTTGCATGTGCTATTATTCTGTGGATAACAAACGCGCTGCCCCTTTCTGTGACGGGTCTGTTTGTAATCGCTCTTCTTCCTCTACTAGGCGTGATGCCGAGTAAAGAGGCTTTTGCTCTTTTTGGAAACTCAGCGGTATTCTTTATCCTTGGTGCTTTCATCCTTGCCGCTGCAATGATTGAGACAGGCTTAAGCAAAAGAATTGCTTTGCTTATGCTCAATAAATTTGACAGCACACCCCGTAAATTGTTGGCTGGCATAATGCTAACGTGCGCATTTTTATCCTTTATAATGCCGGAACACGCCGTTGCAGCCATGATGTTTCCGGTGGTTGCTGCGATTGCGAACAGTTTAGATTTAGAAAAGTTAAACAGCAATTACGGTGCACTTCTCTTTTTATCACTGGCCTGGGGTGCCGTGATAGGCGGTGTGGGAACGCTGCTTGGCGGTGCAAGGAACCCACTTGCTATCGGATTATTAAAAGAAAGCACAGGTCTTGAAATAACTTTCTTTGAGTGGATGGTGGCAGCGATGCCAATTGTATTTGTAATGCTTGCAATTGCTTTTGTCATATTAAATCTTTTTTTGAAAATGGATATACACACAATCAAACCGGCAAAAGAAGTACTCAGATCTGAACTAGTAGCCGTAGGTAAGATAACGAGGGCAGAAAAGAAGGCGGGGTGTGTTATGCTGCTGACCGTCTGTTCATGGATATTTATTGGTAATACAATAGGATTAGCAGTAATAGCGATTCTTTCTGCTGTTTTGCTCTTCATGCTCAATGTGCTGAAATGGCGAGATGTGGAATCCAATGTCAACTGGGGAATAATCCTAATGTACGGTGGGGCAATCGCCATCGGATCGGCACTGGCATCGACAGGAGCGGCAGAATGGGCTGCTATGACCGTTTTGGATAACATCACGTTGACCTCGGTCATTGTAGTTCTGATACTACCACTTATCGCTATATTCCTTACAGAGGCAATCAGTAATTCTGCATGTGTTGCGATTCTCATACCCATCGGATTCAGTATAGGTGATATAGTAGGCATAAGCCCTATAATTATGGTGTTTCTGATAGCCATACCATCAGGACTTGCATTTATCCTGCCTATGGGCACGCCGCCAAATGCAATTGCATATTCGGCTGGCTATTATACGATACGTCAAATCCTGCTGCCTGCATTCATTTTAAATTTAACTGCATGGTTAGTTTTTATTATTATGGTATTTACATATTGGCCTTTAATTGGTATCAACATAATTTAATATAATTTAATTTAATTTAATATAAGGATAAATCATGGAGACGAAAGCTAAAATATTAGTAGCATTTTCTGCTACTTCCATCCACAAAAAAATGGCAATGCAGGCACTGGATCTTGCGGCGAGAGATAAAGCCGATCTGATCATATTAAGCGTGCGAGATATGAATATTGCCGAAAAGGTTGCCCGGTTAACGCATGATCTGGGTTTTCTTGGTGAAAAGGTTGTAGAGCGATTAGAGGTAGATATAAACGCAGATAGGGAAGAGGTCATCTCGAAGCGATTGGCCAGATTGGAAAAGGAAGCGGAAAAACGTGGCATATCCTTTGAGACAATAAGAGTTAAAGGACCCTTTGTTGAATCGGTTGTCGAAGTGGTACAGAGATATAATGTAGATACGATATTGGTAGAGAAACGGGCTAAAATTGTAGACGATTTGAAGAAGAATGCACCATGCAAAGTAATAGCGGTTGTTGAATAAGCTATGTATGCTATTCTTGCAAAAAAGTATTTTATTGACACAGATTAACGCTGATTAACACAGATTTAAAGTAGTGCAATAATTGATTTATAAATTCAATTTTGATTTTATGAACCCATAAAAGCTTAATAATCTTTTCGGGACTTTAGAGTAGCATCTGTGTAAATCTGTGAAATCTGTGTCTTTGTATGATAATTATCAAAACTTTTTGGATAAACTATTTACTGGGAGTTCCCTTAACCGAACATCTATGCTGAGTTCTTAAACAGCGCTCTTCATCAATATCCTTCATACAATCTCTTCTTCAATCGCAAAAAACACATCCTGCGGTCTCTCTACCTCATAATCCACGTTCACCGTTACCAAAAAAGCATCTTCATGATGATCACCCTTCAATTGCCCATCTTTCGTGTATTCCGGCAGCGTCTGCACTTTTGCTTCGCCAAAAGAACAGAATCCATGATCTGAAATTACAATCAACTTGTTGTTCCCATCTAAGAAACCTGTATCGAATATCAGTTCTCCAACCTTCTCATCCATTCGCTCATACCACTCGACTACGTAATCCTCACCCCAGTGGAAGTGCTGGATCCTATCCAAAAACGTATAAACAGCGATGAGCAAATCCGGCTTCTCAACCACTAAAAGTTCTTTCGTCTTCTCCGTAACTCGTTCCAGCTCCTCTCCCCATTCCTTTTCATTCGTGGGCAATCCAAAACCTATGGGCTTAAAATCTACGTTGAATGAATAAGGCGGCACAACAAAAGGTACGTTCAACGCTTTTACATTCTTTCCTCTCGCATGTAGAATATCCCATATAAAATCCACATTTATATCCGCTCGCTTTACAATATCGCCATTAACAACATAACTCTCATGTTTGTGCTCCGTGAAAAGCTTACCTGAGAACATACCGCACCAGATAGATGCAGATATAGGCTTCTCCGTCAGCGTGATTACTTTGCTTTTGCCAAGCTTAATCAACCGCTCAAAATTACTTAACTTGCTCAAATTCGCGTTCACAACAGCCCATGTCGCCGCATCTATGCCTAATACGAGAAATGTTCCCTTATCTCTTTGTACTGCTTTCATTGCTCCCAATGTCCAAAACTTGTAGATAAAATATAAACCCCTTCCCTTTTAATTTCTTTGGTAACGCATTCTTTTTTATTTTTGACTTGCCATTTTGATTTTTACATTTTAACATCTGCATTTAAGACCACTCCAGCCCCTATATTCCTGTTAGCTTTTACGAGAACAAACCGTCCGAGTTCCGGAATCTCCGCGAATTCCTCTACCACCAGCGGCTCGGTCGCAAAGACAATAGTTGCCGCATCATGCTCATTTATCTCTTCTGGATTACTCTCTAAAACTGCTCCTGTCTCTGAATCTATCTTTTCTCTTATCTCTTTTATCTCACCACTTACTTTTGCAGTTCCACACCTTATTTCCACTACTTCCCCTTTTTTCAAGTTCTTATCCAGCAAAACCGCCTCGCCTAAAAACGCATTAGTAGGTTTTGGCGGTTTCTCCAGAAGTCCAAGAACATCACCTCTTTTTACCACTCCTCCGTTTATAATAATACCAATACTATCCCCTGCCTTAGCTTCTGCCAATTCGCCATCAAAGACATTTATCTTCTCTACTTTCGCCTTGACGCCCGAAGGTTCGAAAACTACATTGTCTGCTCTTCTTAGAATTCCCGATTCCACGCGCCCTACGATTGTCTCTTCATCCTCTACCTTATATATATCTTGAACAGCAAACCTCAATGGTTTCTCTTTTCCTTCCAGTCTCACGCCATCCAATGCGTCTATCAACGTTGGACCGTCATACCATTTCATATGCTCGGAATACTTGTAAATGTTATCGCCTTCCATTGCGGACACGGGAATAAAGAGCATTTCTCCTGTCGCGTAGTCAAAGGAATCCAAAAGCTTGCTTATTTGTTCCTTTTCTTCTTCAAACCGCTCTTTATTATACTCCACAGCATCCATCTTATTTACAACTACAAAGACCTGTTTGATGCCAAGCATCTTGAGCAGGAACATATGCCTTCTCGTCTGCTCTTGCACGCCTTCTTCTGCAGATACCACCAAAACCGCTACATCCGCATGTGACGCGCCTGTTAGCATGTTCTTTATAAACTCCTTATGCCCTGGCACGTCAGTTATCGTGTAAAAATTCTTCTTGCCTTTAAACATCAAACTTACCGTGTCTATTGTCCGCTCTTCTTTCAGTTCATCCTCAAAAGAGTCGAGAAAATAAGCGAATTCGAATTTGCGCTTATATTCTTCTGCTAATTTCTGGATCTCTTCCACCCGTTCATCCTTTATGCTCTCACTGTCGTAAAGCAATCTTCCTATCAATGTGGACTTACCATGATCCACATGCCCTACGAGCACCACATTTACGCTCATCTTCTCAGTTCCCATTTTTTATTTTTAACCGCCCATTTCATTTTTTTATTTTTAATTTGTCATTTTAATCTTTACATTTTAGTTTTTACATTTTCCTTACATGTACCCAAGCGCTCTCAGCTTCTGCATCATAAACGCCTTCTCTTTGTCCTGTGCGCGACCAGACCGTTCTGCAACTTTTGTTGTTCTCAGCTCTTCCACCACCTCATCTATCGTCTTTGCAGTTGACTCTATTGGCGAAGTGCACGGTTCACAGCCTAAGCTTCTATACCGTTTACCATCGTTGGCAAAATACATCGGATTCACTGGAATGTCTTTCTCTTGCTTTATATATTCCCAAACGTCCAACTCACGCCAATGCAGAATTGGATGCACTCGCGTGTGGTTCTGAACAGCACCCTTCTCACTTCGACCTTGAGTTTGATACTGGTCCCACATCTCGAGCGGCTGGTCGCGGTAATTCCATCGGAACTCTTCATCGCGTGGTGAAAAGACACGTTCCTTCGCTCGTATCCCGTGTTCGTCCCGCCGTATTGCCAAGAACAAAGCATCAAACCTGTGCTTATCAAGATAGTTCATTAAAGCTTCCGTTTTAAGCGCAGTGCAACACTCCAATTTCCCTTTTTCTGGTCCCATACCGGCTTTCATCGCTTCTTCATTCTTCGCTATTACTAAATCAAATCCCCATTCCTCTGCTATTCTGTCTCTGAACTCATACATCTGCTTGAACTTGTAACCCGTATCAATATGGATTACAGGAAATGGGATTTCACCTAAGAATGCTTTTCGACACAGCCATAGCGCAGTTGTGCTGTCCTTTCCCATACTCCACAGAATTGCCGGGTTCTCGAATTCCGCGTACGCTTCCCTCAGAATATATATGCTCTTATTCTCCAGTTCTTTCAGTCCCATTCTCTTTTCATCATCTCCTTTCTGATCACAAACATCCCCTCACACCAATCGCCGCAAAGGTAGTTAGTGTCTTATTAATATTGTCCATTTGCACTCACTCCAAATAGCCCAACGCTCTTAATCTCTTCTTCACCTCTTCTTCCTCCTCTTCACTAAAAGTAGGTTCTTCTTCGCTCTCTTCTTCTCTCAGTATCTCTTCCATCACATACGAGACATAATCCGCCACAGAGTTGAATTCCGTAGCATGCACCCGCTCTTCTATTCTGCCATAAAGCACAGCCGGTAAAAATACGGCTTTCTTTTCCTCTTCGTTCTTCATAAATATCCAAGCCTCCTCAATCTTTCTCTTACCGCTTCTACTTCTTCGTTTGTTAGCTTGTCTTCTTCTTTTAGCTTTCCGCTTGACGCTAAACTCCGCATCACAAAAACGATAAATTCTGTCACACTGGAGAATCCAGTGCCTCCTATCATCTCCCGCAGCTTTTCATATAATTCCTGCGGTATCTTTATCGTGACTTTGTCTGACATTACACTCTAATTATAGTAATATAAGAGTATATAAACACTTACTATAAAAGAAAGATCAGGTAGTTGTTGCTATATATCAGGTTCAAAGCGTAATGCGTGAGCTGTGAGGTGTAATCTGTGATCGATCACAAAAGCTAAAGGTAAGCCCGGGTAGCCAAAGCCGATGATGCAAACGTTTGTTCTTCATCCATTATTTCTATTATTTTTATCACCTATAATTTTATCTTTGGTTCAGGTATATTGATTTTCATAAATCAATAACTATCATATAAAGATAACATATCTTTAAACCATGTTTGTATTCAGACACATAGAACTTACCCTTGGCATTGCGTTCATATCAAAATATTCCAGTTCGTTCTTTTGGGTGATGGGTAATGCGTGATCGGTAATCGGTGATGGGTATACGTAATGGGTAATCAGTAATGCGTGATCGGTAATGCGTGATGCGTGATTGGTGATGCGTAATGCGTGATCGGTGATGTGTGATATATAATATTGTGAGGTATGTAATGAGTTATTCATTTTTCCTCTTCTGATGCTTTTTCAGATTTTAAAACGTTTACAATCTGTTTCTTGAAGGATGGGATATTATTTCTTAGAGTGTCCCACACAGCTTCTAAGTCTATCTTTTCAATGCAAGTTGAGATATCCTCTATAAAAAGTATGTACTCCCTTCTCTGTTCAGACATATTCAACCTCGCTAAAAATCCTTTCCCTCAATCTTGGTTTAACTGCATTTTTTATGACCAGGTCAACTTTTCTCCCAAGAAGCTCTTCAAGGTAATGTTTTAATCTCATATAATTAAAAAAATCCTTGTGTCCCTTTTCAAATTCAACAAGAACGTCTATATCACTGCTTGCGGTTTGTTCTCCTCTGATAAATGAACCAAATATTCCTACTTCACTAATATGAAAAACCCTCTTTATGTAAACTTTCTTCTCTTCCAATTCTCTTTCTATCTTGTCAGCATCCATTTTCTCTCTTCTCTCTTCTCATTAAATCACCTATTTTCAGCCCTTCTTTCTCTCACATCTTAACGATTTCTTCTACCGCTTCCATTTTGTTTAATAGCCATCAATTAACAATCCAAATTAATTCTTACCGCCCTTTCGTTTAGTGGTGAGATTAGGACAAAGTGTATGCATAAGAGGGTGAAGAAGATTATGAGTGCGAGGTCAAAGTCTTTTGGGAAGTGTTTGAGTTTGGGCATGATATTTAATGTTTTCATCTTGGTTCTATCACCGCTACTGGAATCATTTATAACTTCTCAACCTCTCCGGACTCCCGAATTATTTTTTCTTTAGTTAATATCCACGCCTTATAGAACTTCGCAGTGGCAACAATGATTCTATCATGTATTTCGGGAATTTGCGTGTGCAGAACTTCTTCTAAAATTTCTGGACTGAAACTAATTATTCTTCTTCGCTTCTTCTATCATCTCATCTGTTATATCCCCACCCCGAACACTACCAAAAAGTGAAGGCTTCTGTTTCGGCTTTTCCGCTAGATGCATCAAATCCCTCTTTATGTATTCTATTTCACGCTCTAAATCCCCAATCCTTTTCAGGACATCTTTTGTTTTTATCTCCATCTTATCACCTCTTTATTATCATGTATAATATATCATCTATAATTATTTTAATTGATTAGCTGATTCCTTTATACTTTTGAATAATACTCCAAAATCAACCACAAATCGATCCTCCTCTGGAATCCTGTTTCTTCTTACCCACGCGCCGATGGCGAGTGCAATCGTGAATACTGATAGAACGATAAGTATCGGCGTCAATCGTATTCCAAACGGTGTGTAGTTCAATGCCAAGCCTAATAATGGTGATATTGCAATGCTTAGTCCAAAGCTGAGTGCAACTCGTTCGATCCCATCTAAATCGTCTTTTCTTGGGAATAATGCGGCGATTAAAGAGTAGCCTGGTAGGAAGAGCACTAGGGGAAGACCCAAAATGATTCTTACCGGTGATTCGTTTAATGGTGGGATGAGATTAGGACAAAAGGTATGCATAAAAGGGTGAGGAAGATTACAAGGGCAAGGTCGTTTGGGAAGTGCTTAATTTCCTTTCTGTTCTTTGGTATGGCGACTTTCATTTTATTCTTGGGGAAATGGTGAAAGACAAATGGCTAAGGGCAAAAGGCTTTCGACCTTGCCGAAATCAATTTTGAAAGCATACTTGATATTTCTATTATAATGGTGATCGGTGATGCGTGATCCGTAATCGGTAATATGTAATCTGCAATGCATAATCGTTGCGTTTCGTTCATTTTGCTTAACCCCCGTTACTCTTCACCCCAACTCTCCGTAATCCGTGACATACTCATTACCCATCACTCTTTACTCGTTACTCATCACCCGTTACCCTTTACCCATTAGCCTTTCGCCTCTTATCATTGCTATGTGTATTTATGAGCTCTCAGTATTCTATATCATACTCTCTTATTCCTATTCCAAATCTTTCAATAAAATCCTTTGGTGTGATGTATTCCGGCACACCTTCGTAGTCCCTGTCATAAGCGACCAGGAATTCTAAATGTTCATGCCTTACCGCTGCTACATTTTCCACATCTTTATCCTTTATCTTACCTCTATTTTCCGTTATCTCGCTCTTCATCTCCTCTCTCTTCACTATCTTTACAGCCAATGTCTCGACATATCTCATGGCATAAAATCCTGCCTCCCTTCCGGCGAGCCGTTTAAAAACCGTTTGAACTTCCTCTACCTCCAATTCTGAAACTACTACCTCCAGAGCTCCTGCTTCCGCCGTTGACAATATAATAGAAGAGTTACAATCTTCAAGTAACCCGTAAACGAATACGTTTGTATCCAGATATGCACGTAAATTCACTCTTCTATCTCCTCTAACACTTTCTCTATCTCTTCATGCTTTATTTGCCGCCCGATTTCTGACTTCAACATTCTTCGGTAGTATATAGGAGAACCTATCATACCATACTCCTCCGCGAGATGAAGTATCCCAGCACGGAGTGCCTCCGCTTTTGTAGAATAATATCCCTTTTCCACAAGTTCCTCTAACATCCTTGCAGTAGCTCCTCTAACCCTAACAGTTATCGCCAATTCATTCATTTCATATCACCTATATCATATTGACTTCGATTATATATAAATTTTATATCAATAAAATGTTCCCGTAATCCAATAGATTTTTATCATATAGAAATAACGTATAACCATGTTTGTATTTGGACATCTGGGGATCACGCTTGGCATTGCATTCATAATATTCCAATTAGTTCTTCCAAGGATTGGGATAAGACTGAAGAAGATCAATTATTTGTTCGTTGCGCTTGGAGCGATCCTCCCAGACCTGATAGACAAACCGATAGGACGTATTCTGCTTGGCGAATCGGTAGCAAATGGAAGATTGTTCGGGCATACGCTGCTCTTCGTATTGATATTGGTACTACTTGGATTCTTCTTCAAAGATCATCGCGATGCAGTCTTTTGCCTTTCATTCGGCGCGTTTATGCACCTGATAGAAGATAAGATGTGGGAAATACCCGCAACATTATTCTATCCATTGTATGGATTCGGATTTCCAAAAGGGACGGTAATAGGTGACAACTGGTATGAATATTTTCTCCTTGCGTTTACCAAGTCGTACGTGCCCGCGCTGTCTTATGTGTTTGCATCTGAGATTATGGGTACTCTTATTTTGGTCTGTCTTGCTGGTTTTGCGATTTGTAGGGTGTTTTTCAACGGGTTTGGTTATCGGACGCTTAACCGCAGATGGAGAGAGCGGTAAGTAAAGTTCGTTCTTTTGGGTAATGCGTGATGTGTAATGGGTAATGCGTGATCGGTAATGGGTGATCTGTGATCTGTTATATACATAAATGTTCCTCATTTTTATACTCTTTATTGTTTAGAAAAGTTTGATCAAATAACATCCACCCATAGATGGAGTGATCGGTATATCCCTTCCTCACCAACCTTGTAAAGTAAGAATTCCAACTTTTGATCTTCTCCTTTTCTCAGAGCTTCAAATTTAAAAGGACTTTTTCATGTCTCATTATGCATTAAATTTTTCAATGAAAAATATAACAGTTCCTCCTCTGGTATATGGCTCTCCAGGGTCCACACATTGGATGTATGCAATATCCTTTTCTTTTGATATATAGGACATTTTCCTCTTATTTCTGATGCTTCTATTATTAACATGAAAATCCCCTTATCACAAACTATTTTACATCCACCCACAAATGAAGTGCCCGATATATTTCTTCCTCATCTTCTTTTCCGTAAACACTTTTATTAAAAGGGTTTTTGTATAATAAGAACTCCAACTTCTGATCTTCTCCTGTTTTCTTCGGTTTGAAGGTAAAAGGACCTTCCCATGTCTCATTATGCATTAAATTTTTCAATGAAAAATTTAATCCCTATTCCTAATTATTTGTATGCTTTCTTTCTTGGCAAAATAGCATAAACTATAATAGTATGCCCTTCTTGAAGCTCGAAAAGAATCCTATATCCCCTAACACGTAAACGATAATGGTTTCTATATCCTTTTAACTTTTTTATATCAAGTTCAGGAGAAAAACCTTTTTTGAGTTTGCTTATCTTCTCATTTATTATTCTACCGCTACTTGAGTTTAAAGTTTTCAACTGTTTTTCTGCTTTTCTCTCCAAAAATACATTATAACTCATTTAATTCAATCTTTTCTTCGCTCTTTCTTTTCTCATACTCCTCTATCTCTTTTATTTCGTCCTCTTCTGCTTCTTCTATACCTATCAATCTTGCATCTATTATGCTTTCAATCTTCTTTAGCACGAATTTTATCTCTGTTACTTCTTTACTTATTTCCTCCATTATCCCACCCGTTATTAATTTAAATTCTTTGTATTTAAACTTATCATCCATCAGATCCCCCTTTTATCTATTCCTATAATTTTATTCTTCAACATAATATTTAAATATAACGGTTCCTCCTCCGGTATATGACTCTCCAGGGTCCACACATTGGATGTATGCAATATCATTTTCTTTTGATATAATATACAGGACATTTCCTCTTATTTCTGATGCTTCTATTATTAACATGGAAATCCCCTTATCACAAACTATTTTACATCCACCCACAAATGAAGCGATCTATATACATCTTTTACTCCTTCCTTATACAATAAGAATTCCAACTTTTGATCTTCTCCTGTTTTCTTTGCCCTGAATGTAAGAGGACCTTCCCATGTCTCATTATGCATGAGCTCAATGCTCTTTTCATTTATAACTTCTCCGTTGAGTATCACTTCCAGTTGATAGTTGACGGGAGCATATTCGTGATTCACAACCCCAATGATCACTTCCCCTTCCTCGCCGACCGTTAAATTCGTCGGATAATCCTCTGCCATACCACCGGGACCGAGCACATAAAATTCCGTGAACTTCTCGCCTTCTTTTGGCGTTACGATGACATAAACGGTCACGCTGAGCGCAAGCACGATCGAAATAATCAATACAGCAGTCAATATCTTGTCAGCTTTTGTATCTGCTGTTTTAAAGGATTCTTTTATACTTTTAAAGAAAGCTCCAAAATCAACCCAAAACCTATCCGCTTCTCGAATCCTGCCCCTTCTTACCCACGTGCCGATGGCGAGTGCAATTGTGAATACTGATAGAACGATAAGAATAGGCGATAATAAACTTTTCTTTAAAAAGAAAACTTTACTAAAGAAACTTGTTTTTTCTTAGCACAGGTTCTTTTTGTAAAAGAAAGTGTCGTTTAGGGGTGGGATGAGGACAAAGGGTATACATAAAAGGGTAAGGAAGATTACGAGGGCAAGGTCCGAGGGTATGTTTAGTTTCCGCATATTGTTTCAGGGGGGGGCAAAGGGCTAAAGGCAAAAGGCTAAGGGGCAATTTCCAAATAGAAGCAGGAGATTTTATCTGGTTTTTGGTCCGTGTAAAATCAGGATATTTCATTCATAATTTTTCTTGTTTATGCTCCAATAAATCTTGAATACTTTAAAAGAACTACGAACTTCACTAAAATCACTCTGTACTTGCCTAATTATTTGTGTGCTTGACTATACAATTTCAACTATCTTCCTTTCCGGTGCTTTAAGGATTTCTGTTAAAAACCCTCCAAGTAATTTGCTGGCGTTCAGTATCTCTACCTCAACTATCTTCCCCTTTTCGTCATAATTCACTATTATCTGTCCGTGCTCTTCTGCATGATGTATCTGTCCATCTTCTAAGAGCATATCCAATGTGTCCCCTTCCCTATCATACCTAACCTTCATTCATATCTCCTCCTTTCGCCTGGATATACGGTAATCACCATAATTTCCTCCTCTCTTTCTTCATATACTACTCTTAATATTAAATCTTTGCTTAATAAACCCTGTGCTATCTTGCGTCCATAATATCCGCTAACAACTTTTTCAGGGTTTTCAATGATTTCCAAACTCTTCTCCTTCGTAACTCCTATCCTCGTAAGGCGTTTGAGCTTGTCTTCTGCATGCAAGGTAAACTCAACTTTTTTATTCCTCATCTATAAATGTTTCCTAACTTCAATTAACTAATGCTGTTTCAACCTCAGACTTGTCTTGTGGGTGCTTCACCTTTGCGATTCCAACGATGGTTTCTTCTTTCATTCTGCACATCATGCAATTACGATTATTGCCTACGAGTTTCCTTGTATATAAATAAGTTGTATATGATGCAGTCGTATTCATCGCTTAAAGCTTGAGAGTACAAATTACAACCCCCTATAAATAATAAAATCCCTTTCCTTCTTCATCCTCAAACATCCCTCGCACGCCACACTTTCTTTCTAAAGAAAGAACCTGTGCTAAGAAAGTGAAAGTTCTCTTCGAGAAAAGTTGTTCTTTTAATAACTTACGGCTTTTGCTAACGGTTTTTGACTCAATATTGGCTCTAAGAAGTCAATTACCGTCTTCGATGCATCCAGTATATCTATTTTAACTCTTAATCCTCTATTCCCAAACTTAGCTTTAGTTTTTTATTCGTAGACATCTTCCTCTTCGCTATCCCAAATGTTCTTTAGTGCCTCTTGCTGTAGCAACAAAGAACCCCCATTTATCTGGCTTTCGGCATCTTCTTCACGCACGAGCCTTAAAACCAGAACATCATCCTCGCCAGCCAACAATTTAAACTGCATGCCTGCCCTCAACCGCATCTTCTCGACGATTCGCTTTGGAATTGATAAATACCCCCCTTTCGTGATTTCTACGTATAGCGTCATCTTTTATCTTTTCGCCTCTATGTTTGTCTTTATATTATTACAGTTTAAAACTTTGATGACTGGTAGTCAATGCACATAGAACTTACACGATGTGATCAAAGCATTTGTGTCAAATATTAATTTGAGCATTACAACCCCCTATAATAAACTCCCTTTCCTTCTCCCACATCAAACATCACTCGCACATCTATCATCACAGGCTTATCATTCATAAACTTCCCTATATCTTCTAATCCCATCTTCTTGAATTCATCATGCGCAACCGCCACAATCACACCGTCCATTTTAAATTTCACATCCAAAATATCCAAAGCATTCACACCAAACCCCGCTATCTCCTCCTTGCTGAGT
Source organism: Candidatus Methanophaga sp. AG-394-G06 (assembly GCA_009903405.1). Taxonomy (GTDB): domain Archaea; phylum Halobacteriota; class Syntropharchaeia; order Alkanophagales; family Methanospirareceae; genus Methanophaga. Next base: position 1,067 of record PRCZ01000004.1, on the reverse strand, counting down.
AAATGTTCATAACAAACCTTTCTTTTAAAAAGTTTTAAAAGCGTTACCAAAGAAATATTTCTTTTTGCGAAGCAAAAAATGGCGTAAGCATTTTTAGTAAATGTCTTTGCTTACAAAAAAGTTTGACGTAGCCTAAACCAACAATACAGACCGTTTTGTCTTTCATTTTTCTCCGTATTTTTGTTTAAGGTTTCCACCACTCTTTCTTAGCACAGGTTCTTTCTCGTAGAAAGAAAGTGTTTTGTTGCGATGTTTGTTATTCCATGCTGCGTCATCGTTGCAACATGTATGGCATCATTCGAGAGTAAACCATATTTTTTAGAATAACTTAGAGCAACTTCAAAATCCTCTTCAGTTACTTCAAGGATTTTCAAGTTTTCAATCTGTCTGATATTTAACATAACACCCCATGGTTTCCTCAATTCTGTTATAATACTCCAATTCTTCTTCAAATGACGTACAACAGATTTAGGCTCTATTCCATACTTTTCTACGACCTCGGCGAGCATAACCCTATGAAAAATCTCGTTGCACACCAGCACAGAGGTTATACCACTGCACTTACCCTTATTTACATCATCTAAAAAATTTTTGCATAATCTACCGTATCTTCAATGGTCAAAAGTTTCATAAAGAAAGATGTTAGCATCTACGAATACCCTTGTTCCTGACTCTATCTTGTCCAGCATTAAATTGGCTCCAAATCAGGACTTTCTATTAGCTCTTTCACCCACCTTCTATTAGAGATCCTTATCATCCCTTCTAATCTCTCAACTGGGCTCTTCTTCTCCTCTATCTCCACTTCCTCTCCTTCCTTCAAATCGAGCTTTTCCAATGGTTTCAAAATGCCCTCTTCATATATCGCTTTTACTCTTGTTGCCATATTTATCGCCAGGACTAATTTTATCTTCGCACTTAAAAATCTTTTCTTCTAACCCCCTCTGGAATCCTGTTTCTTCTTACATACGCCCCTATAGCAAGTGAAATCGCGAATACTGAAAGAACGATAAGAATAGGCGATAATAAACTTTTCTTTAAAAAGAAAACTTTACTAAAGAAACTTGTTT
>PRCZ01000049.1 GCA_009903405.1 Candidatus Methanophaga sp. AG-394-G06 | reverse complement strand
ACACCTTCCTTTGCGCTCTTTAGCGGGATCATCGGGTCCGCAAGACCGACAACGATCAATGCTATAATAATAGTGAGGATGAGAAAAGGCAAATGCGCACGGATCCAGACGCTGCGTCTGTTTCTATTTGTAGCGGATTTTACGATACTCAAGGCACTGAACTTCAGTGCTGCTTCTTTTCGTTTCCGCCAGTACAGTTTGTAAAAGTATATTAACAGCGGTATAATCAATAGAAATAACAATACCCATGAGTTAGCAAAACTAAAGCCCATGTGTCACCGCACCACTCCCCTTCTCCTATTGCGCATCTTAAAGAACTGTTGTAGCGGGATGTAAAACGGCTCGCTCGTGTTCATTCGGATCATATCCACATTCAGTCGCTTCATCCGGGATAACCGGTCATCACTTCTTTTATTCGCGAGTGCGGTATATCTCTCCCGAAACTCGAGGTCAGAAGTGTCCACGAGCATTTGCTCTCCGGTTTCAGAGTCTTCTAAGAACACGTAGCCGATGTCTGGGATGTCCTCCTCCCTCACGTCACTTATATCCACGAGAATCACATCGTGTTTATTCTTGAGTTGTTTAAGTGGACGCTCGAAATCGGTAGAAAGGAAATCAGAATATGGAGCAGTTGAAGAAAGAGATGGAGTCTGAGCTGCAAAAGCAGCAAGAGCAGCAAGAGCTGGAAGAGCAGATACAGCAAGAACTCGCTAAAAATACGGCGTTACAGAAGTATGCAGAGCAATTAACTAATGCAGGCTTTAATAGCTCGCCGCCTTCTTTTAATCAGATTTCTCAGAACCATACAGAGATAACAGTACCTTATAGAAATGAAAGTGCAGAAAAGAAAATCAAAGCCGATTATATCAATGGAACAATCCAAAATGTCACGTTAGAAAGCACACCAGAGCAGAAGAAAGAGGAGGGTAATATCCTCTGGTGGCTGCTGCTCCTGATCATCATTGCTCTAGTCATTATTGGTTGGTATGCTAGCTACAATAAAAAGGAACCACTGCAAGAGCATATCCCCGTAATATCGAAGCCTAGTGTTGACTACGTTACCGAAGCGAGAAGAATGGTAGAAGAAGCGGAGGTGTTATTCACAAATAGCCGTGATAAAGATGCTTACGAGAAGGTATCACAAGCATTACGGTTCTATTTCGCGCGGAAATTCGGTATTAAAAAGGAATTGTTGAATACCGAGTTAAATACTATTTTGTGCGGGAAGGGGGATGAAAACACATATTCTGACGTTAAGGAATGTCTGGATCTGTGTGGCATGGTGGAATTCGCAAAGTATAAAGCAAATAAGGACGATTTCGGGAAGATCGTCACGATGGCGAAGGCGGTAATTATATAAGTAAGGGATTCGTATATGCGCATCAATTGTTGCAATTAAAAAACCACGAGATTCCACAAGATTAACTTCTACCTATAAATTTAATTTAGGACACAGATTTACACAGATTTACACGGATTTGATTTCATCTGCGTTAATCTGCGTTAATCTGTGTCAATAAATATTTAATTTTAGTTGGATATTATGCTTTCTTAAACACAGTGAAAAATAGCGAAAAGATGAAGAGCGGATATATCACAGAACTATTCAGTTCTTTCCAGGGCGAAGGACCCTATGTCGGTAGGCGCCAGATATTCATCAGATTTGCAGGTTGCCCCTATTCATGTTTTTATTGCGATACGCCATCGGCAAAGGAACCCAAACCGAGCGTATGCACCGTTTTTGGCAACGTGAGAAATAATAACAATTCTTTTGAGAACCCGATGTCTTCGCACCTTGTGCTTGAATTGCTAACGGAACTACGTACTCCAGACCTCCACAGCATTTCATATACCGGAGGAGAGCCGCTTTTTTACGCCGCTTTCGTGAAAGAGATAGCAAAGGGAGCAAGAGAGATGCACCTAAAAAATTATATAGAAACAAACGGTTATTCAACACGAGCTTTTGCTTCCCTAGTCGATCACTTTGATTTCGCATCTATTGATATAAAGCTGAGGTGCCATCAAGCATCTACTGACTACGATAAGCAATACAAAAACGAGCTCGAATGTATAAGAATCTCCGCGGAGCGCGGATTAGAAACGATAGTAAAAGTGGTAGTGATAAAAGATACAGCAATAGACGAGATAGAGAAGATATGTAAAGACCTCGTTGGCCTTAACATAAAGTTCGTGTTGCAGCCTGTCACTAATGAAAGTGCGCAAAGAGATATAGTACCAGGTATAAAGGAGCTCTTTGCGATTTCAGAAATTGCAGGCGCTTTTTTACCTGATGTTATGGTGATTCCGCAGGTGCATAAAATATTGCACGTACCGTAATAGGGCTGTGCTCAATACGAGCTGGAACTCATAAATCATAATAAAACGTGAACATGATCTCATTTCGCACCCAGTTAGTTGTAAAAAGAAGGACGTCTAAAAAGTATCGTATTGGCTTCTATTTTCTCTTTGCTTATCTCTTTGAATTCTAAGTTCCTGAAATAGTAATTATTTGTCATATGCTCTGTGCAAATAAATTAAATAATACGTGTTTAGAATTTACACCACCGGATAATGTGCAATTACCGCCTCCTTATCAGGTACGCCACCAATAGGAGCATAAACAGCGAAATCACAAGTTCAAATCCGGGTATTTCTTCTTCTGCTGCTGCTGTTGCTGCGGCTACTTCTTCTTTTTCTTCCGACGAAGGAGTTCGAGCTGGTTTTGGTTTGGGTGTAGCAGTAGGCACAGGAGTTGGCGTTGAAATTGGTGTTGTAGTTATGTTAAGTGCAGGCGTAGGAGTGGCAGTAGGAGCAGGAGTTACGTTCCATATCCAAGTGTGCAGATTATGTAACTCAGTTATTGCGTTAGTTGCAATTACAGAGACGTTCCAGGTTCCGGCAACTGCATTCGTGTTCGTATAGACCGCTTCTGTTACTGCTTCCGCAGTTTGCACTTCTGTACCATTTATCTGCCAGCTTAGGTCTACTGTCTGATTCACGGAGATGTTGAAGGTTCTTGATTCGCCTTCTGTGTTATTCACAACCGATTCAAAAGGGCTCCAAGCTGTTATTCCCGGCGAAGCGATTGTACCATCTTCGCCTTCCTCTTCTTCCTCTTCTTTTTCATATGTTATCACTAAGAACGCATTCGCGGGCATCATGTTATCGCCGTCATCGCCTTGAACTACCTCGTTATCTTCATCTTCAAGATACCTTGTCACATCAATTGCAGCGATCCCTATTTGTGCTTCTCCGGCACCGATAGACATAGAAATGCCCTTTATATCCTCGCTGCTGCTCCAATCATGATGATATCCATTATACAAACCTTCCCCCAGTTCTCTACCATTAAACTCAATGACATCGTCTTCCGAATCATCTGCCCAGGGAGAGACAACACAAAGTACCGCTTCTTCTATCTCCAAATCCAAATGCTCTCCCCGGAACTCAGCTTCGTTACGGCATTCATCTAAGTCAAGAAAACCGGCTTCACCCCGCCTTCCGCCAATTAGGATGTCCGCACCCTCATTTATCCAATATTCCCTTTCCGGTGCTGTGGTATCCTCGTAAACCAGGAGAATAGCCGGTGGTGCAAACGAAAACTCAGTTGCGAAGTCATCGTCACTTCCGTCATTCTGGTTCGTCACGCTCACCACATAAGTTCCGCTTTCTTCCATATAGTCCGTAATATCGTATGCATAAGTCCCCCATGCATGATACTTATACGTGCCATAGGGCTCAGGCAAATTACCTTTTAGATCGTTATAGCACTTATCCATGCTCAGATCCTCGGAGTTACCGGAAGGTGTCTCCAGGGTAACACCGATCTTCGGCGCTTTTGGCGCCCCTGCCTGCTTTGGCTTCGACCATGTGTAGTAAATATACATTCTTGCCAGCTTTGCGCCATCTTCAATCTCTAAATCATAATTGATGCTATAAGATGTACCATATTTTGTGCCATCATCACCACTATCGCCACTTCGGTATTGACCATCGCCAGAGGTGTATAATATTCCGCCTTTTACTGTGTCGTGTACATAATTCTTTAAGGGTGCATCCGCCATATAGCCGTTCCAGGCTACTTCCTGCTTCGTTTCATTTTCCGCTATTTCTTTACCGCCTTCGACAACCACTGCTTTTAGGGTACAGTCCCAATTGGTATCAGTATAAGAGAGTATAGCTCCTTCCGCACTATCCTCCCAACTCAAAGGGTCTTCTCCTTCCGGTTCCCATTCGAATGTCACATCAATAGCGTCATCCGCTGACAACCCTTCCACTGGTTTGCTTCCTATTGGCTTGTCATCCGCGTATAACTTCACCTCAAAGCTTTCAGCAGTTGCATTTCTGTTATTCTCCACCGTAACTTCTACATAATTCTTAAGATTGAACCAGGGGCTACCTTTAGCTATATCATAATCCTCCGACCATTCATAATGATATGGTTTAATCGCAGTAATCGCAAGGTCTGGCTCTTCAGCCTGTGCTAAAGCAGGTATGCATAAGCACAAAAGCAAAAGCAAGCTCGCTAATATAATTCCAACTCCTGTTATCAGTGCTATTCTTTTCATCTGTTTATTCTTCATGCTTTATAACTTATCACCAAAAAGGCATTGCTCGGCATCATGCAGTCGCCATCATCGCCCTGAGTAACCACGTTATCACTTGCATTGAGATAGCTCGTCACATCTGTTACGTTCACACCCACTTGAGCATCGGCAGCTCCTACGTTCATTGTTATCCCGTCTACAGTTCTGTTGCACGGGCTATTATATCCACAGTACACCCCTCTTCCTAACTCGACACCATTGAAATATAGATAGTTTGTCATTCCTAGCTCCCAGCTAAGTCCCGCCCAGGGAGAAGCAACGCCAAGAGTTGCATTCGCTACTTCGCTCAGGTTTATACTGCCAGAGAAAGAAGCGTTATTAAGGCAGTCGGCTAAGGAAAGGAAACCTACATCGTTCCTTCTTCCGCCTATAAGAATATCAGCACCTTCATTTAGCCAGTACTCCCGTTCCGGCGTAGTTGCATTCTCATAGAGGAGAAGAATAGCAGGAGCTGCAAAGGCATACTTCGCTGCAAAATCATGATCACTCCCATTATTCAGGTTTGTTATTTCCGCCACGTAAGTTCCGCTTTCATTCACATAACCTGTTATATTGTATGCGTAAGTTCCCCATACATACTTATAGGGGGTGACTTCCCCTGCGATGTCGTTATAGCTCCGTTCCAGCTTCAGTTCATGAACGGTACCCGAGGGCGTGTTTAGCGTAACGCCTATCTTTGGCGCTTTATATTTCGGCTGTGCCCATGTATAATAGACATAAAATCTCGCCTGCTTTACGCTTCCCGGGACCTCTAAATCGTAACTCACGTTACTATATGTGCCATATTCTGTGCAAGCCAGACCATGATATTGACCATCGCCAGTCGTATAGACCATACCGCCTTTCATCTTGCCATGAACGTAATTCTCCAGAGGCGCATCGCTTGCAAAGCCGTTCCAAGCTACTTCCGGGTCTTCTATAAAGATATTGTTCCCCTCATTACTTTCCGTAACCTTATTGTCTTCGTCAACCACTGCTTTTAGCTTGTAATTTTTACTGGTATCAATGTGCGTGATTTTAGCGCCTTCTGCTGTGTCCAACCAGCCTAATACATCTTCGCCTTCTGGCTTCCATTCGAATTTCACATCAGTGGTACTGTTAGCTGCTAATCCATCAACTGTTGTATTTCCTATTAGAATATCATCTGCATATAGTTTCACCTCAAAGCTCCCGGTAGTAGCAGTCCCGTTATTCTCCACGGTAACATTCACATAGTTCGTAAGACTAAACCAGGGTTCACCTTTAGGGCGATCATATTCTTCGCACCATTCGTAATGATAAGGTTTAATTGCAGTAATGTTAATGTCCGGCTTCTCTACGGCTCCTCTTTCTAATACTAATATCGCATTAGTCACACTGACGTATGCATCATCTCCTCGACTGTAACCCACAGTATTACCAATTGATGCTATGTAGCCAGTTACATCCCATGTATTCAGTTTAAAGTTGTTAGTGTCCACCATGCTCGTGTCAAGCTCGTGATCATTAAACTTCAACCAGCTATCACAACCCGGATCGTAAGCAGTCAGGTGTACCAGCGTGAGATTTGCTACTGTTACATCGCCTGTGTCCACAGTGCCATCAAAGGCTGTTGTCCCTGTATCATACGGGGTAGGGTCACCAGCTTCCCATGTACCATAATGAAGACCGTCACTTCCGTCATTTATCCAATATTGAACATCTTTGGGATTGTCCCCGCCTTCATAGGCCACAACTAAAACAAGCCCGTAGACCCGGCCATCAAAGCCGCCCTTAGTTGCATTTATCTTGGTCGTAGTTGCTGTGTTTACTGTCCCTGCCTTAACTAAATCTGTTACATTATACCACATCCAGTGTTTTCCACAACCACTACACCATACATTCGAATTGTTATCCCTTTCTCCCTGCAGGTGTATTAGTCCAAGGTTATTACGATCATAAACGCCATTAAACGTAACGTTTACCCAACCTTCATAAGTCTTCCGGCCGCCCCATATACCAGTATATAAACGAGCCCATTTAACTGTGCCATTAGGCACCTCAAAATTGCCCGTGAGTGTTCTTGTTCCATTCCAGGGTTCATAGCCAATGAACACACCACCGTTGACAGTGCCATTCGTTCTTGTTTCCACTGGCCATCCCGCGAAGTTGTAGTCTGCTAAAGCAGGCGTGCATAAAAACAAGTACGCAAAGATAACTAATGCACCAAGAGTTCCAACACATATCTTTTTCA
>PRCZ01000048.1 GCA_009903405.1 Candidatus Methanophaga sp. AG-394-G06 | reverse complement strand
GAAGGGCTGAAAGTGGTCTCGCTGAAACCGTCCGGTGCAATGGAGCGGATAGTCGGAGAAGCCATGCCGATGGTGATGGAGAAAATCAACGAGACGAAAGAGGGCAAAAAAGCAGAAGGGAAAAAATAATGCTTCTATGATGTCTATATGGGGTGTTAGGGAAACACTCCTTCTATTTTTTTTTAAAAATAAAATATCTACGATGGACCTGATACTGATCCTCGCAATTGTTTTGGTAATCATAGTAGCACTACTAGCAGCTGCGCTTCTAATACCGGCTGACATTTCGCTTAGGCCATTTAAGGAAGGATCACTGGCACAAGTATGTGTATCATTTAGGCTCTTAAAAGGTGTTTCTTCTGGTCGCGTGGACGTTAGCACGTCGAAGCGGGAATTTCAACTACGTGTCCTGGGCGTTACCATTCTGAGGAAGGACATTAAGAAGAAGGAGGCGGACGAGGAGAAGAAGAAAAAGAAAAAGAAGCCCACCGATTGGAAGAAGCTTGTATGGAACGCAAAGGAGCTCTATGATGCAGGAAAGGAATTGGTGGGGGCGCTCACTAAAAACACATCTGTAAAGCGATTGAGGGGCAAGGTGAAGGTGGGGCTATCCGATCCGGCCCATACGGGCATGCTAGTTGGTTTTCTATACGCGGGCAGTGGCATAGCGGAAGCAGTCCTGCCGGAATCAGAACTTGAAATTGAAATAGAACCCTCGTTTGACAAGGAGCGGGTGGATGCGGATATAGAAACAGAGCTCCGCCTACCATTATTTAAGGTTGTTATTCCTCTTATCCGGTTCTTCCGCAGGGTAAGGGCGATTTAGCATCTTATAACCACAAGATATTTCTCGTTTCGGTGTAATCTCGTGTGTACTCTCATGGTACTGATTATACACAGATGCTGAAATTTTTATTTGCTATGCTAATGCATAGTTTATAGTAACAAGGAACAAAAATAGGAGTAGAAAAATGGAAGAGAAGAAAGGGTTCGGCGATTTGAATAGAGAAGTGATAGAGACGGGTAAATGTACACTTTGTGGTGGCTGTGTCGCTACTTGCAGTTTGCTCGATTACGGCTATCTTAGTATAGACCTGACAAAAGAAAGACCAGAGATGAGAGAAAGCCACATATGCCCGCCTAATTGTGGATATTGTTATTATCAATGTCCAAGGGTAGAGGAACCGGAATTAAGGGAAGGGCTTGAAGAGATTTACGAGGTTGTTAGTAAAGATAAAGAGCTAAAAGATGTGTGTCAAGATGGCGGTGTTGTTACTACGCTACTTGCTTATGCACTTGCCGATGCAGTGGCAGAGGGCTGTATAACAGTTGTAGATAGCGGTGACTGGAAGCCGGAGGTGCAAGTAGCAATGGATAAAGCGAGCCTGATAAAGGGTGCAGGTAGCAAATACACGCCTGCGGCAACTCTGACTGGTATACCAATTGCTATTATGAACTACGGGCTGTGGTCTGTCGCGATGGTAGGGACGCCGTGCCAGATGGCAGGTTATGAGAAGATGCTTGTTGTAGGTCGTGCTAGCCACAATGCGCATAACTTCTCGTCTACTCTGCGGTTAAGAATAGGGCTGTTTTGTCAGGGTGTTTATTCATATGAGAAGCTAATAAAGGAATTTCTTGAACGCAAGCATGATATAGCGATAAATGAGATAACAAAATTGGACATTAGGGATAATCTTTTCCACGTCTATGCAGGCGAGAAGGAGCTATTGAGTGTGGCTATTAACGAGATAGAGGGTTATAAGCGAGAAAGCTGCAAGATATGCAAAGATTTCAGCGGGCTGTTTTCTGATATAAGTGTCGGAAATGTCGGTTCACCAGCAGGCACGTCAACAGTAATAGTCCATACTGATTTCGGTAAGGAGGTATTTGAATACGCTTTGGAGCGCGGATTTATAGAAGCAAAGCCGATAGATAAGTCAGGCGCAGATTTGATACACCAGTTGATGAAAGAGAAGAAAGAAGCTGGGATTGCAGAGAAGGAGCGGAGGATTAAAATAAAATAAATTATTGACACAGATTAACACTGATTAACACAGAAAAAAAATTGAATATGTGTAAATCTGCGTCCTAAATTAAATAGCTAGAAGTTATACTTTATATATAAATATAAAATGGAAATAGAAGAACTGTTAGAGATCTCGACAGCACTAAGAGATTCTATAAGGTCTTACATTGCAGAGACCGCAGACTATGGTGAGATAATTGTGAGAAGAGCGCAGGACGTAACGAGGAAGATAGACATGTTTGCAGAACGGGAATTAGAGCGTGAATTGGCGAGTCGCAACTACTGTGCACGGATAATATCAGAGGAATTGGGCGATCATGTATACCCAAAAGGCGGCAACCCGGAATTCACACTTATCTTCGATCCTATTGACGGGTCCACAAACGCGATTCTTGGTATCCCTCTCTTCTGCTCCTCTATCGCGTATTCATCGAATGTTGACCATGTTACTTTTGATAACCTACAAGCGAGCGTTGTTGCAACCATTTACGGGAAGACATATTATGCAGAGAAAGGCGGTAACGCATTTGTAGACGGTAAGAAGCTCCCACGTGACTTTAAAGGTAAGACTAAGCCTATTTTCTCCATCTATACCTACGGTGCAGAATCCATACCGGAATCACTGATACAATTCCAAAAGGGTGCAAAAAAGGTGATTTTTCGTGTGCTTGGCAGTATTGCAATCGAGATATGCCTGGTTGCAGAGGGCGTTATAGATGCAGTAATGGACATTCGTGGCTTAATTAGCGGTTATGACATTGCGGGTGCCGCACTAATCCTGAAAGAAGCAGGCGGGATAGTTACAGATAGGGGTGGTGAAAAGCTGAGAAGCGAACTAGGGCAAATGCAAAATGTTGACCTCGTTGCTGCTCTGGAGCCGGAAATGTATAGGAAGATGTTGGATACGTTATCATCAAAAAAGACTAAACAGTAACTTTAATCTTCTGTATACCTACAAATTCTAAAGGTACCACTTCTACGATTTTAGATTCTACCTCTAAATAAAGCTGTATCTCTTCATTTACCCGTTCTCTCAACTCATCTAAAGTCTTGGCTTGTGTATGGCAGCCTTCCAGTTCTGGTACAGATGCAACATAAATACCATCTTCATCCTGCTCGATAACTATAGTGAATTCTCTCTTCATCTTAATCCCTTCTATACTATATTTTTGATAGTTATCAAATATGCGTTTTTTTCATATAAATCTTTTTACTCCAAAATTGAAACCTGAAGAGCTATAAAAGTTAATAAACAGTGGAAAGCCGAAAAATGCGGATAGCGATATTGAAGAAGGATAAGTGCCAACCGCGGAAATGCGAGTATGAATGCATAAAATACTGCCCGATGGTGCGTACAGGTGTGGAAACGATAGTCTTGGGAGACGATAGCAAGCCGATAATATCAGAGGAGTTGTGTGAGGGCTGTGGCATATGCATAAAAAAATGCCCCTTCGGTGCCATTTCTATTATCGGCTTGCCAGAAGAGCTGAAAGGTGAAGAGACACACAGATACGGTGAAAACGGGTTCGTTCTTTATGGCATGCCTATTCCAAAAGCAGGGAAGATAACCGGGACATTGGGTGCAAATGGGATAGGGAAGAGCACAGCAATAAAGATATTAGCGGGTTTGCAGGTCCCGAACCTTGGCAAAGTAGAATCAGAAGCGAGTTGGGATGCGATAATAAAGCGATATGCCGGGTCTGAGTTACAGAATTACTTTGATAAAGTATCAAACGGTAAAATTAAGGTCGCATATAAGCCGCAATATGTAGATGCTATACCTAAATTATTCGATGGCAAAGTTCATGAGTTACTGGAGAGTACCGATGAGACGGGTGTATCAAAGCAGCTTGTGGGTGCGTTTGAGCTCGAAGAGGCGATGGACAAGGATATAAATGCGTTAAGTGGTGGCGAGTTGCAGCGGGTTGCGGTAATCGGCTGTATATCACGAGATGCTGATTTTTACTTCTTTGATGAGATAACGCCATATCTGGATATTTATCAGAGAGTGCGTGTGGCGAAAGGGATAAAGGATATTTTAAAGGATAAAGCGGTGGTTGTGGTGGAGCACGACCTCGCTATCCTCGATATGCTTGCAGATTATGTGCATCTCATATATGGTGAACCGGGCGGCTATGGCGTTGTTACAATGCCACGGAGCACGAGTAGAGGAATAAACGAATATTTGAGTGGGTTCTTGCATGCTGAGAACGTTCGGATACGAGATAAGCCGATAGAATTCAGTGCACATCCACCGCGGGAGGCACTAAAGAATAGAGAGGTCTCCGTAGAATATGACGGCTTTGATAAGCGCTATGGTGAATCGGGCTTTGTGCTGGATGTGAAACCTGGTAGTATAGAAAAGGGTGAGGTATTGGGCATAGTAGGGCGAAACGCGATAGGTAAAAGCACGTTCGTGAGGGTATTAGCAGGTGAGACGGAGCCGACAACCGGTAAAATCGCGGTTGATATTACTGTCTCTTACAAGCCGCAGTACATAAAAGGTGAATTGGACATGACAGTAAAGGAGTTCATATATTCGCTTAAATTGAGTGAATCCGATATTGTTGAAGTGTTAGAGCCTTTAGGAATCCCAGAGCTAGAGAGCAAGAACATAAAAGAGCTTAGCGGTGGCGAACTGCAAGATGTTGCAATTGCTGCTTCTCTTTGTCATGACGCTTCTCTATATATGCTGGATGAGCCATCTGCGCATCTTGATGTGGAGCAGAAGGTGCGGCTCATTAGAACGATAAGACGGTATGCAGAGCGAAGGGGTGTATCTATGCTGATTGTAGATCACGACATCTATCTGATAGACCTGTTAAGCGATAGGTTGATGGTTTTCGATGGTGAACCGGGTGTGCGAGGCGAGATAAAGGGTTGCTTTGGTATGCGAGAGGGTATGAACATATTCTTGAAGGATTTGGGTGTCTCTTTCAGGCGGGATGAAAACACGCTTCGGCCTCGTATAAACAAGATAGGCTCGGCTAAGGATCGGGAACAGAAGGAGAAGGATAAATATTATTATCTGTAATCTTTTATTATTCCCATGAACAATTGGAACAGTATATATAAAGAGCGTGGAATTTTACAAAAAGAAGCATCTGAAACTGTAATCGAAGCGGTTAATTTCTTTAAACACGAGCTTGTGAGAAGAGTTCTTGATTTGGGATGCGGAACAGGAAGGCATACGGCATATCTGCTCGAAGAGGGATTCAAAATTTATGGCTGCGACTCGTCAGAAGCGGCCTTAGAACTCGCAATGGCGACACTACCTACGGTTGACTTTGAAACGTGCAATATGACTTCCCTACCTTATGAAGCTGGTTTTTTTGATGCCGTTATCTGTAACCATGTCATTCAGCATGGTACGATAGCGGAAATAAAAGTGGCAATATCTGAAATAGGTAGGATATTAAGAAAAGGCGGACTCCTGTTCTTAGTAGCCATTTCAACAAACCATCCTAAATATCTGACGGGAACGGAAATTGAACCGAACACGAGGATAAATACCGACAGTGTAGATGGCGACCTACCACACCATTTCTTCACCGAGAAAGAACTGCGAACTCTTTTTAGTAAAGAATTTAAAATCGTAAAATCAGTCCATTTTGAAGCGCCTAGTGAGTTGGATCCGAATAAGGAAATGGCTGCGTGGAAGATGTATGCAAGGCGACTCTGAACGTTTTCCTATCGAATATATTTCTTGCATCTTCAATCCTTTTATCTCATATCTTAAAGGCAGATGTTTTTTTTAGGAATATCCTTGCCTGCTTCACATTTTCCATGAGATTTCTTCTCAACTCTTTCCTATCGGGAATATCTAACTTTACCATCATTATCAACTCCAACTATGATATGACCACCACCAGAATTAGCAAATGCCACAATCGCTCGGTTGAGATAATATGAGGTCAATTTCTTATCAAAACTGATTGCATATCTATAAATTATATCTTTGGATAAGGTAATAGTCTCCTACAACTACCTATAATCTCCGCATAATCAATGATTTGTTCTACCGGCAGTTGTAACATGATAAGGCAGATAAGACATCGCAGCAGCGATTATGCTCGTTATATGACAATCGTCTATGTAAACTCAGGACTAATTGTATATTCTTCTTTTGATATCAGTAAAAAAAGAGGAAAGAGTCCTTTTAATACATATACAGCAGTTATTGCTGCTTGAGGTATCTCAAAGGCTCCTTCTGCATATCATGGTATCGATACCGGCTCGTTATAATCATAGAATCGCATTTCCATCTCAATATCTCTAGTCATTGTAAATTCCTCTTCTGCATCCTGACTCGCCATCGTTCTCATCGTCGTTTGTGTCTCCAGTGGGAACCCCGTATCCTTTGCTATCCATTGTATCGTGGTTATATTCTTTATGCTCTGATTGTCAAACCCAGGTAGGTCTTGCAACTCCTCGTACCATTCGGATTGATTTATCACAATCTCCCAGAACTTTCCTGTGTCTGGTACGATCTTTAGCACAGAGCAATTCACATCGTCTATCATTTCATCTTCTAAAAGTTCCACTTCCGAGATATTCAGCAAGTCGTGGTATTCCCAAAAATGCTCATAGCTCTCAGGCGATCCCATCGTATGCAATAGTGCTGACAGGTCTGAATTCGAGAGGTTCACCTCTGTGTACATAGTGTCATTGATGCTGAGATACACACCCTTTTCCCCTGGTAGTATCTCTACCATTTTCCCAGTAGTGTTCTTGTTGATACTCATATTCATTGTCATTGTCATTGTCCCATTCATTGTCATTGTCCCCGCCGCCCCTATTTCGTCTATGTGCTCTACTACGCAACTCCCATTCTTTATCATTGCCACTTCAATCTCACCAGTTTCGTTGTCTATTAGCATCTCCATCGTCGTATTCATGTCAAAGGTATAGTCAAACTTGTAGGTATCTATTTCTGTCGCATTAACAAACACCAAATCTTTTATTTCCTCGGGACTCATTTGATCCGCTCCAACGTAACTCGAAAACATCATCACTGCCGCAATTGCAACTGCTAGTCCAACCATCATTTTCCTTTTCATTTTTTTCACCTCCTAATGAAGAGAATTTTATAGCTCCTCGTTACTATTCTAAAATTTTAGGGTATAAAAGCTTTTCGATTTGAACTTGCTGCTTACGATCCCTTTTTTGTACTGGCTAAAAC
>PRCZ01000047.1 GCA_009903405.1 Candidatus Methanophaga sp. AG-394-G06 | reverse complement strand
GGGTTGTGCGGGCACGCTCTTGATCGACACGTTCGCTACCAGCCAGACCCTCAATGTCCTCCTCCACATCGCTACCCTGCGAGCGCCAACCGTCCACGGTGAGTCCGCTCCCTTCCGGGCCTAAACCGGTATCCATAATAAAGGCACAATAACAAACCCTCCAGTTTGCCACCATACCACCGTCAACCCCGCAGGACGACATTTCTTCGTTAAACATCGAGCTGAAACTGATGGCTACGGTGCCTCCCTCGAGCTTCGCCTCTCGCATATCGGCGATTTCGAGTTGCAGAGGACGCCTAACCCCCCAGGCTAGCCCGCACATGAATACCTTTATCTTAGATTAATATAAATAAATCTTTTTGGAAATCACGCGCTGCTCTGATATTCAGCAGTACTTTTGCACCACTTGACTAAATACCTTCTCCTGATCGGATCGTGTCAAGGAATAGGGATCATCAAAACAGATACATTCCAATTCTTTTACTATGAGCCGCATCTGGACTTTTGTGATTGACATCCTTGCAAGCCTATTCGTGTAGTATCCCACTGGTTTCGCCCTATCCGTGGATATATTTTTGACCATGCCGCAGTGGATGCAGTATGGATGTGGCTTCAAACCTCTACTCAGCCCTTCATATTTATAAGGTAGCCATATATTTTCCGTTACGCCGCAGCTTTCGTGTTTATAATGAGTGTTCATACTACTAATTAATTATAGAAAACACCCATATATAAATAGGTGGTCATGTACACAGAAATTTATTCTAATTCATCTAACCATCCGGCGGTTTTGTTTATCTTCTTCTTAAAGAATTTGCCGATATTCTCGGGGGCATGCGCTTGAAGATATTTAAAATATATATAATCGTCCATAACACCTACAATCTCTATCTTGCCAGTCCGATGAGACATCATATACTTAAACCTTTTACTGTGCCCGTTAAGCCTCTTTTTTGCAGCTTCTACAATTTCGTAGCCCTTATACAAAGGTACTTGAAAATAACTCTTTACCCGCTTTACAGGCCGGCATTGGAATAGATAATAAGGAATAACGCCGATACTCACAAGTTTATTTTGTAATTCCGCTAAAGTCTCCGGATCATCATTCACGCCCTTAAGTAAAACGGTTTGATTGTCCACTATCACGCCAGTGCGAATGAGCCGACTAACAGCGCCAGTAGCTTTCGCAGTAATTTCCCGTGGATGGTTAAATTGTGTTACTACATAGATTCGTCTATTTTCATGCGAATTATTTCCCAGTAGCGTCAATAACTCGTCATCTTCCAGGATCCTATCAGGGAATGTCACTGGAACTCTGGTCCCGAACCTTATAAAATCTAAATGCGAGATGTCTGAGAGCCGCTCTAAAAATTCACTGAGCACTTCCGTGGATAAAATAAAAGGATCACCACCGGTTATAAGCACATTATTAATCTCTTCATGTTCTTCAATATATTTTGCGGCACCATTAAATCGCAGCATTATCTCTTCGGTTGGCAGACCAACTAACCTTTTTCTGAAACAATATCTACAATACATTGCGCATCTATTTGTAGCTAGAATCAAGGCAGTTTGCGCATATTTGTGCTGCAAACCGGGCATTATTGTGTTTTCGCGCTCACCGCTCGTATCATAAGAGCCCGCGCGATTTAGCTCTTCTTCTGAGGGAACCGCCATCTTCCTGATTGGGTCGTCAGGATCATTTTCATCAATTAGTGACATATAATAACGGGTAATACGCATCGGGTGTATATCAATAATTTCTTGTAATATTGCCCCTTTTTTAGGGTCCAATTCCATATATTCACCCAACTGTGCAATTGTGCTAATGCTTTCTTCGAGTTCCTTTTCCCATGCCATATTACAACCTCATTAATGGTTTAGACTCCCAACCGCTAAAGTAGATACAACAATGAATAAACGAGAACAATCCGTAGTAGTTCGTCTATCCCCACTCGCACTAGACGACAAATTGACCACTTTTCTGTACTTTTACTGTAGTGGTCTTTTTTATCGCTCTTACCTGCGTATTAGGTATATAAGCGCGATTATATAAAAGCCTTTTGCTTTTTTTTGCCGTCTCACATAGCTTTAACTAAGGATCATTTCATATCGAGCTTTTGAGTAGCTAAACATTCATAGAAGATTAAGAGAACTCCAACTTCTCGAGCTTATCCAACGACTCTCTATTACCTATGACCACAACGGTATCGCCCTCCTGTATTTCATCTTCGGGACCTATATAGGATATGACCTTTTCATCTCTTATGATCGCGAGTATAGTCGTCCCAATTTTCTCCTTTATCCGCAGATCTTTTACTTTCTTATTTGCTATTTTCGCACCATGCTCGACTTTTATGCTTTCTAAAGAAGCCGCTCCTGTCTCCGTAGCGAACTCTAAGAAATCCACGACTGCAGGCTTTATCAAGCTCTTTGCCAGCCTCCGCCCACCTACTTCCTCTACGATAACTACTTTTTTCACGCCTATACTGTATAACCTCTTAGCAGCCTCTTCCGAGCTCGCTCTCGCTACCAACTCTAAATTCTTGTTTATGTCTTTTGCGGTAACAGAGAGCAATAAATTGCTACAATCTGAGGGTAGAGTAGACACCAGCCCGGAAGCACGTTCCACGCCCGCTTCCATCAATATATTATCCTTTGTGGCATCACCTTCCACTAGGGGTATCTCATTCTTCCTCAGTTCTTTTATCACCTCCGGATCGTGCTCAATTATTACAAAGTCAAGACCGTCTTTTCTGAATTCGTCTGCAATTACATTGCCCGTACGACCACCACCGCAGATTATCTTGTGTTTTTGCAATTTCGCCACGCCCCTTTTTACCCGCGCCATACCATATGCTGTACTTAACCTTCCTTCTAATACAGATTCTATTAACTCTATTAGCACATATAAGGTTATGCCAACGCCCATTATGATCAATGCAGCCGTAAATATTTTGCCGTTTGGAGTCTCAGGAACTATATCGCCGTATCCAACAGTGGTAACAGTTGCGATAGTTAGGTATAATGCATCAAAGGGGGTGAGCCCTTCGATATAGATAAAGCCCACTGTCCCTACCACAGCCACGAGGAATAATAAACAAATAGCGATTTTTGCGTGTCGTATTGGTTCCATGTTTACAAATTTAAAAAGTAATTTCATCCTTAAATTTCAAATCACAGATGAGCTTGAGGTATCAATTTATTAGCGACAACCATCATTGCTTTGCCAATCTTATCGCCGTGTTTGGCGAAGAAAGAGCCCACGATCGAAAGAATAATCACGTAAGCAACGACAAGCGAAAGTAATAGCTCAATCGAAGGTAATAGCTCGGGAATGCCTATTTCCATTACAACCATAATCAGCACAACAGAAAACTCACCCCGTGGCGTCGTGTATGCCCCGACTCGCAACCCCGTTTCAAGCGAGCCATGCAGTCTCTTCCCGATGATTGCACCACTGACAAACTTTCCAACGATAGACAGAATTATGAGTGCTAGGAGTGCGAGGACAAAATCTGCCGAGTTCAATGCTGCAAATTGAAATTGAAACA
Source organism: Candidatus Methanophaga sp. AG-394-G06 (assembly GCA_009903405.1). GTDB lineage: Archaea > Halobacteriota > Syntropharchaeia > Alkanophagales > Methanospirareceae > Methanophaga. The sequence goes on along the minus strand of PRCZ01000047.1, from coordinate 4,040 downwards.
TCATACCAAAAGAAAAGAAGAAGATGGTGAGGAATAAGTTCTTAAATGAAATGATGGTTCCGAAGAGCTTCCTGAAGGACTTGACTCCCGAGAGTGCAGAGCCTAAGAAAAATGCAACTATCACTTCCGAGATATGGCAATGCAACAAAATACCCATGAGATATGCGAGTGCGGAAAATCCGAATATGAGTGCGAAAATAAGCAGTATGGGTATTTCATCATCACGCTCGAATAGCGGCGCGATGAAGTTGCTCAGCCTTCTGATGAGCGCTAAAATGAATACGATGAGTAGCAAAGTCGCAGCTAAGGACACGGGAATCATGGCGAGGCTGCCTGCCATAATAGAGGTCAGCACAACAAGCAAGATCGCCAGTATTATGTCCTCGAAGACCATCAGCCACACGACAGTCTCTGCTTCCGGGTAGATCAACCGCTTGTTCTCTATCAGCGAGGAAATGACTATTGCGGAACTGCTGATATATACGGCCGATGCGAGTATGAAAGCCTCTATCAGGCTCAAGCCAATGACAATCCCCAGCAAAAATCCAACGCTGAAATTCACTGCGAAGTCCGTACAACCCGCAAATAACCGTCTGGGCTCTTTTATGCCTTTGAAATTGAATTCCAGTCCTATATAGAACATCAGGAGGATTACACCAATCTTACCCAGCCACGAGATGAAGTCGTATGACGCATCAGAAGTGATTAAGTCTAAACCACTCTTTCCGAGTATTATTCCGGCGATTATGTATGCCGGGATCGATGCCTGCCTTAGATATTTCGATGCCAGCCCAAGGGCTAAGCACGAGACCATTACAATAGCTAAATCCACTAGAAAGTTCATTTAGCCATGTCCCAGAATCTCTTGCTGACATGCCTTTATTTGCTCTCTCTTGCCTACCGCCACTATCAGGTCCCCCTCTTCAAAGACCATTTTCGGCGGCGGGCTGACGATGCTCTGTCCCTTTCGCGAAATTGCAACTACCGTGACACCGGTTTTTTTACGGATTGCCAAATCCTCGATGCTCTTTCCTACTACATTCTTTGTTACCGGACAGAGATGGATGTGTATTCTGAGGTCAGAAATTTCAGAGAACGACACCTCAACGTCTTCTTGCTCTATTGAGAGTAACGCTCCGGTCAGAACGCTTCCGAGACGCCGGGCTTCTTCCGAGGTCAGCCTTGTAACCGAAGGCTTATCAGCATCGGATTCTAAGACATAGAGTTCTATCTCGCCGGTCGTCAAAAATATGACCGCTACTTTATCTCCTTTTGGGCTTTCTATCTCATACTTCGTGCCTATCTCCGGAAGTTCCGAGATTCGCATGCTGTTTCCTCCATCTGTTTCAATATCCCCATTTACAACTTACTCCTACAATAGCAAAAGCTTTGCTTAACATTTAATATCTATATTTGATAATAGCTCATGAATATCATCAAACTCCCGCTCTGAATACCCCTCATCGTCATGCCCTACACATATTTTTATCTTTGCAGCATAAAATATCTTTATACAATGTCAACGCAAGAAGATAACCCGTTGATTGTACAAAGTGACAAGACAATCTTGCTTGAGGTAGATAACTCAAGGTATGAAGATGCAAGGGACACAATAAGCGGGTTTGCCGAGCTGATAAAAAGCCCTGAACACGTCCACACGTATAGGATAACGAATCTTTCTCTTTGGAACGCAGCCGCATCGGGTATGGCAGCTTCGCGTATCATCGCGGCTTTGGAAGCTTATAGCAGGTATGCAGTACCGGAGAATGTCATTATAGATATAGAGGATTACGTATCGCGATATGGGCGATTGAAGCTGAAGATGTTGGATGGGTCTGTGGTGCTGCAAAGCGATGACGAGATATTGATGAAAGAAGTAATGCGAAACAAGAAAGTCCAGAGCTATCTTACAGAGGAGCAGATAGATGCGCGAACGGTGGTAGTTGCGTTAGGAGCAAGGGGCTATATAAAGAAAGCACTCACAGATATTGGCTTCCCGGCTGAGGACCTCGTAGGATATGTAAAGGGCGAGTTTTTACCCATAACTCTTCTTGCTACTACAAGAAAAGGATTACCGTTCTCTTTGCGGAAGTATCAATTAGAAGCCGTTGATTCGTTCTATGCAGGAGGTAGTGCCGCAGGTGGTAGTGGTGTGGTAGTGCTGCCTTGTGGTGCTGGTAAGACCGTAGTGGGAATGGGAGTCTTGGAAAAATTGGATACTAATACTCTGGTTATTACTACCAGCACGGTTGCTTCACGACAATGGCGAGATGAACTGCTGGATAAAACCGATTTGGATGGAGAAGATGTAGGGGAATACAGTGCGGAAAGGAAAGAGATAAAACCGATAACTATTGCAACATATCAAATTATCACTTATAGGCCGCGGAAATCGGAGGAAGATGCATTCCCGCATTTCTCGCTCTTTAACGAGCGGAACTGGGGCTTGATTATCTATGACGAGGTGCATATGCTTCCGGCACCTGTTTTCCGTGTGACTGCGGAGTTACAGGCAAGGCGGCGGTTGGGACTTACAGCTACGCTGGTGCGTGAGGATGGTAAGGAGCGCGATGTGTTTTCGCTTATAGGGCCGAAGAAATACGATGCGCCCTGGAAAGAGTTGGAGGCGCAGGGCTGGATAGCGGAAGCGGTTTGTAATGAGATAAGGCTGAAAATGGATGATGAACTCAGGTTGCAATACGCACTCGCAGCCGATAGGAACAAACATCGTATAGCCGCGGAGAACCCGCGTAAATATGACATAACGAGGCGGATAGTGGAATATCATAGAAAGAAGGGCGATAGGATCCTGGTGATAGGTACGTATATAGAGCAGTTGGAGCGTGTGGCGGAGATGTTGGATGCGAAGCTATTGACGGGCAAGACGCCAAACCGGGAACGAATGAAGTTGTATGATGCATTTAGAAGCGGTGAAATAGATGTTATGGTGGTATCGAAGGTTGCGAATTTTGCTATTGATCTGCCCGATGCGAATGTAGCAGTGCAGATCTCGGGCACTTTCGGGTCGCGTCAGGAGGAGGCGCAGCGGCTTGGGCGGTTACTACGACCGAAGGATGACCGTTCACCTGCTTTCTTCTATACGCTCGTTAGTAAGGACACAAAAGACCAGGATTTTGGTGCAAAGCGACAGTTGTTCCTTACTGAGCAGGGTTATAGGTATCATATATCAGACGATTTTTCGGGTGCCAACTAGAAGGAAGAAATGGGCTTCATTTCCAGCTCGTAGATTTCGTACAAATCATTCATTATGATAGTCGATCTTACCTTTTCTCGTATTCATCAGAATTCAAAAAACGAATACTTTTTTCTTTCCCTTCTTCCGCTGTTTCGGCACTATGACTTATCTCAAATTCTGCATTATCTGCCTGTCCACTGACGATACAACCTGCGAGAGGGCCGGTTGTCCTAAAGGTATAAGGAACGCAGATAGCGATTGGGATGGGGATGGCGAGACACATCTTAATCAGGAAGCTATGAAAAAAATATCGCTTATGGGCTGCCCAAACGTCGGCAAGAGTGTCGTCTTTTCGCGGCTTATCGGAGTGAACGTGATTTCGTCTAATTATCCCTGGACTACTGTTGATTTTACAAAAGGGACTACACGCATTGGCAGCGAAAAGTTCGAGTTAGTTGATGTTCCAGGTACTTATTCCTTAGAGCCCACATCGAAAGCCGAAGAAGTAGCCCAGACCATGCTCGAAGACGTAGGCTATTTGCCTCGACTCGCTGTTCTCGTGGATACCAGCTTGCACAAATTGGGATTGCATGGCTCGGCAATAGTGCCAACGATATTGGGCTTTGGTTGCAGCGTTCCGGGTGCCTTAGCAACGCGAATAATGGAGAGGGAGAAGCAGCGGTTCATTGCTGCAACACTCATGGCGATTGCCGTTTCGTTGTCTGTTGGTACAATCATGAGGTTAATATTGATTGGTCTATGAAAAAGTATGGTCGTACCGCGGATTTTAAAAACCACGAGATTCCACAAGATTAACACAACACTTTTTCTTTTTTACAAAAAG
>PRCZ01000046.1 GCA_009903405.1 Candidatus Methanophaga sp. AG-394-G06 | reverse complement strand
ATGTTCTCTTTTCCGTTCTTCCCACTCTACATGCATCTTGTCCGCTTATGCCGGTGATTAAGGCTGCTTTTGTCATGATTTATCCCCTTCGGGGGTAATGCGTAATCGGTAATGCGTAATCGGTAATGTGTGATCGGTAATGCATAATCTGTGATGTGTGATTTATTATATTTAACTCCTCATTTTTATAACCACTTCTGAATACCCGCACACCAGATGTCTCCACCAATTTTGCAACAAGCCCCAAAAGCTTCTCCACCAATTTTCCATTCATTATACAACAATATTTCGCATACCACATCGCCGCCTTCTCCAGTTGCCGTTTCTCAAGCTCTTCCGAAAAGTTGCGTTGAGTGCTTCGTAAGTTATAGCTCTTGTTGACATGTGTGACTACTATGTTATTGATGTATATAAAACATTCGTGTTGGAAATTTTGAGCGTGATCGGTAATGCGTGATCCGTGATCAGTAACGACGTAATCCATGATAGGTAACATATACTTCCTCATTTTTATACTCGTCACCCATTACCCTTCACTCGTCACCTTTTACCCATTACCCTTTACCCATTTTTGCCTCTTAAGTGCTTTATCAGACCGAGCAGCATTTTTCTTCTTTTGGGAAATCTGCCGTTAACTTGTATATCCCTTTTACCAGGGTCATCGCTTCTTTCCAAACGTCCAAATCCTTATGTGTCTTCATTTTTTTGGGGGTGATCAGTAATGCGTAATCGGTGATGCGTGATCTGTAATGCGTGATCCGTGATCGATAATGGTAGTATTCTTGCAATAGTAAGGTTATCATCGAATAAACTTGTTGCAATTGGTTTTGAGAATAAAAACAGTAATAAAACCCTCTTCATCTTTTCTATATTTAATCCCGCTAACTCCGCAGCTTTCGAAATTGATACTTCTTCTCTCTTTACGATCTCGCCATTAACAACATAGCTTTCATGCTTATGCTCCTTCGGAAGCTTACCCGAGAACATCCCACACCATACAGATGCAGATATTGGCTTCTCTTTCAGAGTGATTACTCCACGTTGCTGCATCTAACCCTAACACGAGGAAAGTCCCCTCCTTTTTTCGCATAGTTTGTATCTAACATAGAAAACTTGATTGATTTAAAGATTAAAATAGTGGGAGAACAAAGATATAATTATGCATGCAATATCTGTGAAGATACCTGAGGAACTTAAGAAGGAGATTAAAGAGCTGATGAAGGAAGAGGGACTTGAGGAGGGCATTGCTTTGAGAAAACTGCTTACAATGGCGATCTCGGAATGGAAAAAGGAGAGAGCCTTAAAAATGCTGACCGAAGGTAAAATCTCATATATGAAAGCGGCGGAAGAAGCAGGAATGAACGTGTGGGACTTCGCAGAACTTCTCAAGGAGAAGAAGGTAGTGTGGGTGAAAGAAGAGGGAATTCTTAGGGATTTAAATGCTCGTTTTTGATGCAACTCCACTCATCTATCTCGCAAAGGTTGAAAAACTCAATTTACTCTGCAATATTAGCGAGAAGAAGGTAATCCCAAGGAGTGTCTTTGAAGAAGTTGTTGTAAAAGGCAAGGAAGCTGGAAAGGTGGATGCGTTAATAGTTGAGCGATTGATTGAGCAAGGAGTATTTCAGGTGACTGATGTTGAAGAAACAGATGTTTACAGGAAGTTGATGAAGAACAAAAAATTGAGCACCGCAGATGTCGAAGTTCTTGCATTGGCAAAAGTTGCTGATGGCGTTGCAATCGTTGATGAAGATTATGCAAGAATGGTTACAGAGGTTGAAGATATAAAATGTGGAGGCACGATTTACCTGATTTTCTCTTTGCTTGAAGGAGGTGTGATTACAAAAAGGGAGGCAAGAGAAATTGTAGATGGAATAATAGAGAAAGGCTGGTTCTGCTCCACATACCTGTATGCAAGGATCTTGAGAAGGCTGGAGGAATCTCTTTTATAAATTTCGCTTGACAGAGTTTTTGGAGGCTTAAAAATGCTCTTTACGATGACCGAAGTATCCAAAACACCACTATCCATAGTAATTTCGTGCCCTCATGTTCTCTAAAACTTGGTCTATATCTTCATTCGCCTCTATTTCCCCTACTTCATCGAGCAATTTGCTAAAGTTTCCGCTGATTGTTATCATTACTTTCGCTTTTTCCGGTAAATTCAATTTTTCTATGGGCTTTAAAACCCCCTCATTATATATCGCTATTACCTTTGTCCCCATACCCCTTCACCAAATTAAATTTGTTTTTATGCTTAAAATACATTTTTTGCTAACGGTTTTTGACTCGATATTGGCTCTAAGAAGTCAATTACCGTCTTCGATGCATCCAGTATCACTATTTTAACTAATTTCCCCTCCCTCGTATAGTGTAATACCATCTCTTCCCCTGCTTCTTTCCCATAATCCGGTTTCTCATCACTTATTCTTATATCCAATGCATCCGCATCAGGGTAGTATTTTATCCTCATATATTCCACCTCTAAATTCATTTACTGAGATATTATAGTCATCAGCTCCGTCTAAGGCACGCTAGGTAAGCACTACACGAATACCTTTCTCGTTAACTTTAACTTCGAATAACTTACCTCTTTGTATATTAATAGATTCCTTTATCTCTATTCCCATTTACAACCCCCTATAATAAAAGCCTTTATTATTCGCTTTTTCTCCATCAAACATCCCCCGAACATCAACCAACACTGGCGCGTCATTCATAAACTTCTTTATCTCATCCAACTTCATCTTCTTGAATTCATCATGCGCCACAGCCACAATCACACCATCCATTTTAATTTTCACATCCAAAATATCCAAAGCATTCACACCAAACCCCTTTATCTCCTCCTTGCTAAGCAAAGGGTCATACCCATATGCCTCTACTCCGAACTCCTTCAACTCCTTTACCATCTCCCTTACTGGCGATTCCCTCGTAGCACGATCTGCGATCGGTAATGTGTGATCCGTAACGACGTAATGTGTGATCCGTAATGCGTAATCCGTAACATATACTTCCTCATTTTTATACTCTTCACCCATCACCCTTTACCCATTACCCTTCACTCGTCACCCATTACCCATTTTTGCCTCTTAAGTGCTTTATTAGCCCGAGCAGCATCTTTCTTATCCGCACAATGCTTCCGTTTATCTCCGCATTCTTGAGGAATCCCAATTCTTTTGATAACAGCAGTTGCGTTTCTAATTCAGCAAGAGAGCCTAAAGATATATAAAGGAATTGAATGAATTCCTTGTTTGAATTTCTCGCTGCACCTTCGGCTATATTACTTGGAATGGATACTGCTGCCCGTCTTATTTGAGACACTAAGCCATAAGTTTCTTCTTTTGGGAACTCTGCCGTTAACTTGTATATCCCTTTTACCAGGGTCATCGCTTCTTTCCAAACATCAAGATCTTTATGTGTCTTTATTCTGTTGGGTGATGCGTGATCGGTGATGCGTCAATCATCCGTTGCTCCTCTTTTTGATGCTTTTTCTGATTTTAAAACGTTTAGTATCTGTTTTTTGAATGGTGGAATATTATTTTGTCTTGATAAATCAACTATGCTGTCACCTCAATGGATACCGCTTTAGTGGATGGCTCAGGAATAGCTATTTCGCCCTCCTTTAATCCTTCAAGGTGGAATTTTATGGCCTCTTTCATCCTTTGAATCGTTTCCTCTACGGTGGAACCCGTAGCAATACAACCTGGTAAGTCGGGGCAGTAAGCAGAGTAATTACCTTCTGCTCTCTCAATAATAATCGTATATTCAGCCATCTTCCTTCACCTCCTTTAAGCCTGCTTGTTTTAAATACCACCCATCCTTTTCTATCAGTTTTATCACCTCTCTTATTTTTATTATAGCATTTCATAATATAAACTCACTTATAAAATAAATTGACACCAAACCCATCTATCTCCTCCTTGCTGAGTAAATGTTCATAACAAACCTTTCTTTTAAAAAGTTTTAAAAACTTTACTAAAGAAATATTTCTTTTTTCGAAGCAAAAAATAGCGTAAGCAATTTTTAGTAAAGGTTTTTGCTTGCAAAAAAGTTTGATGCAAACGGTTTTGTGCTTCGTGTTATATCATATCCCTCTTTATCTTTTGTCAATAATAGTTCATCCCTTGCTCTATCAAAGAGGCAGGAGGATTCCACGAAGAAGCGTTTTGAGGAGAAAGGATTAAGTATTTATAATGATATATAAAATAATTAAAGTAGGTGGTTGTTATGAGCATGGTGCATTCTATTAAGCAAATGATGGAAAAGATGAGCAATGATGAATTGGTAGAAATGCTCAGGAGAGAATATCTAAGAAAGCTTACGAGGTATAGACTTACAGACGAGGTCTTTCGTAAAAAATACGGAATGACATACGAGGACTTCGAAAAGGAGAATGTGGTAGCAAAAAGGAACTTCTCGTGGGAGGTAGAGTCTGACGCTCAGGAGTGGGAAATGGCGATAGATGGGATAAGTACTTGCTTGCGTAAATTAGGAGAAGTAAAGATTGAATATTGATTCTACCATAAGCGAAGCGCAATCAGTCGCTTCAGAGTTTGGATTAAGATTAAGGATAATTGATATAACTGATAATATAGTTGATTTAAGATTATACATTGATGTAGAGCTGTTCATTCAGGTTTATGCAAATCAACTTAAGGATAAGCTGAATCTGAACTTGATATTCAAGAACAGAAGATTATGTGGGTATGATAGTGAAGGTGGAAGGACCCATATCCATCCAATTGATGCGCCTGAGTCTCATATTTTCACTGATAAGAAAGTAGCGGTAAAAGAATTTACAGTAAAGGCACTAAAACTTCTTGAGGAGAGAGAAATGCTATAAAATGAGCATTTGAGAAAATCTGGTGATTTGTAAGGGGAAAGCTAAAATACCGTTGGAGCGAACAAATAATCTGGAACATGATCCACTAAAACCCTGTTTATTTCCTCATTGTATCTCCAAAAACCAGAACTAAATCGGGTTTTTCCTTTATCAAAACTTCTTCCGTTCTTTTCAGCATTTCTTCTGTTTTATAGCCATGTGAACCTGACCCAACGCCTAAGTGGTAATCAGGTTATGGTATTCTCAACTCATCAAAAACACTTTGTTCATCTCGTAATCGTAATGCTGCCCTGTGTGGATTAAAACTTCATCGAACTCTTTCCTTAATTCCTTTGACAGGGGTGCGCCTTTGATGAAGTTCGGTCTCGCACCTACAACAGATGCTATTTTCATCTTTTATACCTTTTAAACCACAAATTAACACTAATTACACTGATTCATTCTTCATTTGATGATATTCATAAAAATTCCTCAAAATATTTTTTGGCATATCTATAAATTGGTCTGCCCAACCAATCTCTTCTCCCAGCCATCTCATCGAGCTTTGTAAGCGCCTGACGCTTATCAATTATTCCTCTTATAACCAACACTTTAAGAATAATTGGCGAAAGTACCACCATCTCACCTATCTGTTTCTCTATCTCTCCAAGAGCTCTGAAATCGTCCGTTAGTAAATTCAAAACCTGCGATAATAATGATACTGATGCCAACGAAACCAGAGCAGAAGCATCAGCTACGAGCGATGTCTTTCGCAATCTTATTACTCCTATCCAATATTCTCTTACTGGCTTTTACAGACTCTGCATTCTATCGCCCGATAATAATCACAAGCTCGTCGTATTCCTGTTTGTCATCCAAATATAACTCAGTCGCTCTCTCTTTTAACTTCTCTATATTTTCAATTCTTCTGATATATTCCTTTAACGCACTCGTTATTATCTCTGCCCGATCTTTATATTCAAGCTTAGCAAGAATATCCGCTTTTTCGATTAGTTAGTTATAAAGCCCTATCTGCCCTTCTTTTTGTTGTAATTTTAAATTGTGGGACAGCCTCTATGGTCTATAAAATTATTCACCTGAATGGATTATATTTTTCCACAAAAAACTACAATTAGATAACCAACATATCGCCTCGCAACGAGTCTCCGTGGCACAGCTTAAATCTACTTCTCCCGCTGCAATTGCGTGGGCTAATAACTTGTGTTCCGGGAAATCACACATAAATAACTTTGTCAATCTTTCTTGAAATCTCTGGCATGAAATACGCATCACCACAATTCTCACAAATGTATGCAGGCACATCTTTGATTGAAATCACTTTATCTATTATCTCCTATTCCCATTTCTCTGAGTATAGTATCCCAATTGATGGTTTTAACACCAACATCTTTGAGCTGCAATAGCCTTGAATCCTCGGTCAGTAATATTCCAACAGTGCACGATTGTGCCAGGATTACAGCATCGAAAAAGCCAAGTCCAAGTGGTTGAAATTCGTTGAACTTCTTATCATCCATTGCTCTATATCCATGTATTACGACTTTTTCATCTGCGGATAAGACTGATAGACCCTCATTGAACTTTTCATTAATCTCAGTCTGGCTTCCACCTATCTTTAGACTCTTAGCCTTTGCCTCAATAATGGAAATCTCACATACATGAATCCTCTCCACGGACTTTATGACCTCTTTATACAATGTTCTGGAGAATCCTTTCACGTCTAGGTCAAGATAGAAAAATGGCATGATGTAAGTTGTATCCAGGTATAGCTCGCGGAATTTCATAATCTTATCTCTCCAAGAGCTCTTTTTCTAACTTCTGTCGCTCTTTTTTAACTTCCTCCTCGCTTACCGTTGCTATTGCCTCTTCCTCTAACAAGTTGGTTATTGTTTTTCGCTTCCTTAAAATGACCTCTTCACCTTTCACTACTGCGATGAATTCGCTTCCGGGCTCCAGACCTATCTGTACTCTCAACTTCTTTGGAGTGTATAATTCCCCCTTCTTTCCTACCTTTACTACGTATCCGCTCATTTTGTTTCCTCTGTATAAAATTGATTTTCTGAATACTTAAACTTTTCGGTATATGCTTTTTGATTTTTTCTCCTTAAACCGCTATTTCTTCGGGGAAAGCATCAACAGGAACGGAAATAGTTTTATCCCACTTCTCTTTTGTCAAAATCCTCTGCTCAATTTCCTTGGCTACTTTTGCCGTGAGATATTTTTCTCCACATTGCTGACAAACTCCAGCAGGGACATTTTGAAAGATGTACAACTTCCCTCTGTATTGATAGACCAATTCATCTTTTCTTCTTCTTCTTCTTCGCATAAAAAATATTGACTTCGCTTTCGTTCACCGCTCGTCAATTGGTATTCTTTCACCTTTTCCCAGTTCCTTGAAAGACTGACTGATGCTCCGAAAAGCCTCTTCATCTAAGAGAAGCTCCAGCGTCTCAAGCTATGCTTGCTGCACTTTAACCTTTTCTAACAATCGATTCAGCCATAGCTATCACGCAAAGCTCCCGCTGCCCAATGCCGATCCTCTTATCATCAACAAAAAAATTCAATTCCGATTCGGCACTTATTGTTTATTCCTGCTCAATACCCAATTTCATCTGTGTAATGCTAGTATTAATAATCTCCTATATATATATATTATAGGTATTTCCTGAGCTTCTCGTCCATTTCTTCCGCTGGTCTCGCCTCTATCTCCCTTGTAAATCCTCTCTTCCCTAAAATCTCTTTAAATTCAATAGTGGTCATCCCGGCGATCTCCGCTGCC
>PRCZ01000045.1 GCA_009903405.1 Candidatus Methanophaga sp. AG-394-G06 | reverse complement strand
AGTAATACCCTGCATCCACTAACGCCCTCACTTTTCTCTCAATATCCACGGATAGCGCCTCCATTTTATCGTGCCTCCTAAATAATTACCATATACATTATAGCCCCTTATAATAAACTCCCTTTCCTGCTCCTTCATCAAACATCCCGCGCACATCAATACACTTTTTCTTTTTACAAAAGAAAATTTAGCCTGTGCTAAAAGAAAATCTTTTGAACTCATCATGCGCAACCGCTACAATAACACCATCCATTTTAAGTTTCACATCCAAAATATCCAAAGCATTCACACCAAACCCATCTATATCCTCTTTGCTGAGTAAAGGGATATAACAAACCTTTCTTTTAAAAAGTTTTAAAAGCGTTACCAAAGAAATATTTCTTTTGCGAAGCAAAAAAAAAATGGCGTAAACATTTTTTAGTAAAGGTTTTTGCTTGCAAGAAAGTTGGACATATCGCAAGTCTGGCGCATTAAATTCGATTTCGTTACGGGCGTGGGCACAGCAATAATAACAAAATCCGCATGCTTTATCTTAGATGGGTCTGTAGTGAATTCTATGTTGTTGTTGTTATTGTTATTGTTATTGTTATTTAGATCCCCTATCTTATCATCGTCTATGTCGAATCCTATTACTCTCAAATGCTTTGAGAATGCATTCGCTAACGGTAGTCCTACATAGCCTAAGCCGACGACACAGACGGTTTTTGGTTTCATGTCTTTGTTTCTCTTTTCTTTCACCTTGTTTTTTATCAAAGATAAAAAATTGCGTAAGCATGCTAAAAAGTTTGACGTAGCCTATTCCTCCAGAATATATCTACGATAAGATGGTAAATCCACTTTTAATCCCTCTATGAATTCAAAATGTTTTTTATTGCCTGTGATAAGTTTACCATCAGCTGAGATTGTAACGGCAGCTATTAAAGCATCTGGCAACCCCAACCCCTTTTGAATGGAATCCTTAGCCACTTCTACACCTCGGAAATAATCGATACGGATGTCTGTATCTAAAATTATTATCTCCATCTGTTCCATTCTTTCTCTCTCAATTCAGCTACCCATTTAGATGAATTGCCCATTTCTGACCTATCTCTCCACATTCCAAATCCAATAAGCTCAAGTTCCTCCTCCATTCCCTCTAATTTCTGTATATACGCCTCTACACTTCTCCTTACAATCTCCTTCTCAGGTACCGATAGTCTTTTCGAGGCTGTTTTGAGTTTTTGAACTGCTTCTTCCGGTAGTAATTCCGAAATTCCTTCCATTTGTTTCACCACCTAAGATATTATAAGTTCCATATATACTTAAATCTTTTTCTTATAGCTGCCTCCAAAACTGATTTTGTATCCAAAACCATCTTATGGAAAATAATTGCTAGTTCATTCGTCAATGCAATGTTCAAATCCCGCTGAATATTCTCAATAACCTTAGCAGCTTCGGCTGTTCGTATATCTCTCGCTTTATACACGTTCGTTATCAACCCATAAAGCTCGGCTAATACTTCTGTTGTATCAACGTCCATACCCGCAACTATTTTCGTTATCTCTGTTAATGCGTGCGCGTCATCACCTGGATTTATCCGTTCTGGGGAATAACCAATGTAGAACTCAATACCGCATTTCATCTTTGAGTATCGTTCTAAGATGGGAGCGACAACTTCTTCTGTAACGCCAGGATAAACGGTAGATTCCAATACTACTGTGGCACCTCGCTTTAAATTCTTGCCGACAGTTTCTGTGGCTGATTTGATATATTTCAAATCAGGCTCCTTGGATTTCGTTACGGGTGTAGGCACGGCAATAATAACAAAATCCGCCAGTTTAATCTTAGAAGGGTCTGTGGTGAATTCTATGTTGTCTCCTTTGTTGTTCCTATTGTTGTTACCTAAATTTCTCGTCTTTTCTTCGTCTATGTCAAATCCTATCACATTTAGGTGCTTGGAGAAAGCATCAGCTAACGGTAAACCAACATACCCTAATCCAACAACGGAAACAGTTTTGTCTTTCATTTTATTTCTTTAACATAATCTTCTTTGACATACACCTTCTCAATTTCTTCAAACATCCTGAAGTGTTTTTCATTTGCGGTCGCTAATATTAAACCTCTTTCTTTTGCAGTTGCCGCTATTATAGCATCCGGAAGTTATGTATTATAAGCAGCGTAATATTTCCGCCTTAGCTTTCCAGCAGTAATGGCTATGTCTCTTCCCACTTCAATAGCTTCCATGACATCCAATACATCATAAATGCTTGCCTCATCTTTAGTATCCCTCGCTCCAGATAATAGCTCTGCTTCCGTTATCACGGAGAAGAACCCCTCTACTTCGCCATTTATAATCCTCATAAGAAAACCTTTAGATTTATCCTTACCTCTAAGGTAGTTTATAGTAACATCTGTATCCACAAGGTATCTGGTCCTATACATTGTCTATCCTTGCGGTTCTCTCACTCCATCCGGCTCTCATCTTCTCTACGTATTCAACACCGTCTTTAATATCGTTTCTTTCAGACCAAGCCCCAAATGCTTTTATTGCCTTTTCTCTTTGTGCTTCCCTTTCTAAAACAACTTCTACTCTACTGTTAGCCGTCAATCCCATCTTCTCTCTAATCTCTTCAGGTAACGATAAGTGCCCATCAGGCAAAACCTTTGCAATGTATTTAATGACCTTCATTTTTTTCTCCCCCTATTAATTATTTTATGATTTGTTGTAATAAAACCCTTTTCTTTTTGTTTCTTTAGTAAAGCTTTTAAAACTTTTCAACTTTTTTAACCTTCAAAATCGTAAAAATGTTATCACTGAAATGTTCCACTGCTATGCTATATGATATGCGAACCCATCATCCAATTTCCAACTAAACTAAAAACATGAGCTTTGAAGATGTTACATGTTATCTGATTATAAACGGTGTTTTTCCTTGCGGGATGGCAAAAGGCAAACGGCTAAGGGCTAAAGGTTTTCGACCGTGCCGTGCCGATATCAATTTTGAAAGCATACTTGACTTGATGTGTGATCCGTAATGCGTGATCGGTAATCCGTAATCAGTAATGCGTGATGTGTGATTTATCATATTCGAGTTATCCAATCTCGTCCATAACCGCAAAAAACACATCCCGCGGTCTCTCTACCCCACATCCTACATTCACAGATATCAACAAAGCATCTTCATGATGCTCACCTGCCCTTCTTTCGTGTATTCCGGCAGCGTTCATTTTTTCTCCTTAAACCGCTATTTCTTCGGGGAAAACATCAACAGGAACGGAAATAGTTTTATCCCACTTCTCTTTTGTCAAAATCCTCTGCTCAATTTCCTTGGCTACTTTTGCCGTGAGATATTTTTCTCCTCCAAAATCAAGAGTAGTTTTTCGTATTCTACCCAGTTCATCCAGACTATCTTCAACACCCGCCCAGCCCGTAACGCCTAAATGATGCTTATACAGTGCCAGAGTCAAATATGCAAGATAGCAGATAAAAATAAGTGGACGTGATGTCATAGATCAATGTAGACGATTCCGCTTCAAGATGCTTTATTTTGTTGAACCGCTCAATGCACACGTCAACGATACCCTCTGGGCCTATTTTACCACAGGTCTTCATTACCGCACCAAGATTGGTGGAGTTTAGTTTATCGGGCGTGATGCCCGTGAGTTCTTCCAATGCTGTATCCTGATACCATTTGGAAAACTGGTTGAGAGTTCCTCTGTCAATTATATGGTTGATTGCAAGTGATGCAAAAACTTCGCCCACTGGCAGTCCTCTTCTTGGAATCAATCCGTTTAATAGCTCGATAAGTCTGTATTGCTTGAATAAATCGTAAAGGACTGTTATGTCTCCATATCTTACCGATTTCGTAATCTCAAACTCTTTAAAGCGTTTTTTCGGAGGAATTATCTGCTTTTATCCCTTTATTGTCACTTCTATACCTAAATAGCGGGTGTTACGGTGCTTGACTTTGCATGTACTATACCTGTAGTTCTCCCGCTCATACACATATACCCGCTCCCCTCGCCTTATTCTTGTTTTTGCCATGTGGCCCATATAGGGGCTACAAGTATATAAAGCTTTTGACTGATTATGACTGAGTAATGTGCCTTAGATTGCGAGCTATTGTAGATACGAGATATGGTAGCCTATAAAACTCATAATGTCAGGTTATAAAAGGCAAAAGATTTTATTGTCGTTTCAATAGTAGTTGGATAAAATGCTTTCTTGACCCAGTAACGTCTTCCGCTCAATTAATTCTTTACCGCTTCTCTTCCGTACTCCACCCCTGCATTATAATGTATTCCACCACTTTCTCCGCACACGCTTTCACACCCATCCGCTCACTATCCACTACAACATCGGGATTCCACGGCTCTTCATATGGTACGTTCACACCCGGCACCGTCGCACCGTCCTTCTTCGACTTTTTATATATGTCTGTAGGCGCATATTTCGCTTTCCTGTCCCGTTCTCGCTCCATACAGGTATCTAAAGAGCACTTCACGTACACCTCTGCGAAATTCCGTATAGCCGCTCGTGCTCTATCCCGGTATCGCCTCCGATTTGCAGTAGCATCTATGATAACCGGAATGCCACTCGCCACCATGATTTTCGCCATATAGACGAGGGAAGCATACACTATATCGCGCTCGCCATCCGAATACGAAGGCTGCGGCGTTATAAATTTACGTATCTCATCAAGTTCAAGCACCTTTACTCGCTCTTGCATGATCGCCCGCACTTTCTCTGCTATTACTGACTTACCACTACCCGGTAAGCCTGTTATCCAGATCGCCCAGGTCATGTTTTTGGTGGCCAGTTATCCGTCATCCAGCCCGGAATCCGTCCACTGTCACGTGGACCCACAAGGACCGACCAGCCAGTAGCATCTTCTGTCTCTCCCGAAATCCTCGCCGCAAGGCCTGGTAACACCATTGTCTTATGTGTTACCTTCTTTTCCGCATCATACGATGCCACTGTGTCTTTAATCATATCTGCCGTAAGCTGCCCACCAGCAACAGCAGCTTCAACGCCCAGCCCGTCTGCATCCACCACCATCAAATAGCAATCAATTTTGCTAGAACTCAGGTCGCTCTCCACTGTATAGTAGGTCAATGCGAAATTAGTAGTGATAAAAAGAGGTGATTTGTCTGTGGGACTCCCTACCTCTCTCAGGCCTGGGTCCACACTTACAGGACGCCTTGGATCGGTATATATATTTGCAACGAGTGTGCGTTCAGTAATCAGCGAATGCGGCTCTATCGAATGCAAAATCAATATGTCCGCGTATCTCAAGATTAACGTGTCCGCTATAATCGCTTCCCAATACGAAGCAGCCAAAGCGTCTTGATTACCATTTGTCATCCATGCGGTCATAGCTACACCCATTAGAGGATATGCAATACTCTTATTCCCGTCTACTATTCCCGCACGCCGTATCCTCACGAACCGGGAGAATGTATCTGCAAGCCCTTTCCCTGTTGGATATGTCCCGGGGTCCAATACGAGATCGTCAATGCCCGCAGCAGCGAAAGTCGTGGCAAGGCTGTCTAACGTATCAAGATCCGGTGAAAAGAGCGTAACGGGAACGTTATACCGCTTCGCAAGTGCCAGAATCGCCTGCCAGTTGGTCTTGTCCGCAGCATATATCAATGGATTCCTATCTGAAACCTCTTTCAAACCTGCTTCTAGCACGTTCGCATCGAACGAACATAAAATTAGTGGCATATCTGTCTCTTCTGCCACGCACTTCACGCACCTGGCAAATGTTTCGGCTTCGCATGATACCGAACGTATAGCTATTGCATCTAAAGTTAAAAATTCACCAACGTAAAATTTACGCCACAAAGTTATTCCCTTTACCCGTTCCCGCAATTCCGGCTCGGCCATTGTGTCCCAAACGTCATAAGCAAGCGATGTACGGTCATAGAATGTGAGCTCGTGCCGGTGCATGATGTCTTCGCCGCCTATTTTACTCACTCTCGCACCTACTCCTATCGCAACTTCTCTTATCTCCGGTGCTAATAATTCCGCTAGTTCCTTCGCTTTCGATGCGTATTTAGGTTCAAGAAGTGGTGTACACTCTTCCAATTTCTTATTCCGTTCTAACAGTAGCGATGCAAAAGCCAGGCACGTCTTCTCGCCACATTCTTTGCAATTCGTTCCTGGAAGATATTTCCAGACATCCATAGGACTACTTAGCTTCATTTGTTAGCCTCCCACGTCACCCATTCACCAACATTCACTTCTTTCGCACCATCCGTGTCAGCACCGAACAGCATTTGCGTTACGCGTTTAACTGCTGCCGCCGCCTTTGGGTGCATCATCATAAACATGTCTCCACCTGCGATACCCAGTGTCAAGCCGGTAATAATCTCATACAACGGTCCTCTATACGCTGCAGGTCCCCAATCGGAATCCTCAGCAAGTGGTGAACCCTTCATCCATGATTCGCGCGCACCCCACGCATTTGTTACTCCGCAAGAGATAGGGAACGCCAAATCGGTATCGCCCTTTAATGCTGCTATCCTCATCCGTTCTATATTCGTGAATGCATAATCCAGCCCATAACCAAGCGCAGCAGTTGTCGGGTCTATCACTATATCCTCCCGCGGCACACCTAATTTGAATAAATACCTGTTCAATGTCTTCTGTGCATTTATGTCCAGTTGAGTCCACGAAAGGATAACGTGCCCATTATCCTGTGCTGCTTTTGCTATTCGCTCGTAGTCCATGTTCAGATTTGCAGAGGCGATTAGGCATCGCTCACCCGCGGCAGCTTCAGCCGCAGCCTCCAGCACCGCCGGGTCTTTATC
Organism: Candidatus Methanophaga sp. AG-394-G06; assembly: GCA_009903405.1. GTDB lineage: Archaea > Halobacteriota > Syntropharchaeia > Alkanophagales > Methanospirareceae > Methanophaga. Next base: position 1,557 of record PRCZ01000045.1, on the reverse strand, counting down.
CGGATTACCTGACCCCCCAATGACAATAGGGACTTTTACCGCTTGCAGCACGTCCTCTACTGTCTTCGCCGCTTCTTTCGCCGATGTGTCCTTTATCGTTGGGTCCGTGCTAATCAGATGAATCGTAACCATGTCCGCACCGAATTCACGTACATTCTTCTTCGCCCATTCTGCTGGGTCTTCCATAACATCGTCATAAAAACCCCGTACCGCTTTCGCAAGTGGAATAGCCATGTCAAAGCAATCGATAGAAATTACTGGCGAATACGGCATTTGGTGATCGAAATTGTAAAACGGCAATGATTTCTCGCCGCCTATTGTTACCGTACTCTCCCTTGTGCCCCCATCTGCGGAGGTAGCACCGATAGTAACTTCTTCTATCTTTCCGGTCCAGGCCGCTTTCGCAACCTCAAATTTCGCGTTCGCTAAGACCGCTACCTTCTTCTCTTCTACATGTTGCACTGGCTGCAGCATCTGGATCAACGACTTTCGGGTCGTAAGAGTTGCTTCAACTTGTTTATCCACCTCATTTAGCATCGACTGCAGTACTTGGATCAACGGAGGAGGTATTGCGCCACTCTGTGATAATTCGACTTCCATATCTCCTTCTATCTTCACATCCTCCAACTCTACTATATCATAGTTCTCCAATATACTTGCTAAATCCCCAAAGGTTATTTTCTTCCTCATCGCTCCTTATTACTTTGTTTGTGCATCCCCCTATATAATTAGTATCGTTATTTACTCGATAATCGTGCCCAACCCTCTCTCTCCAGCCAACGCCCGCAATATATTTCCTGATTTACCGCTAAGGATCTCACATTCAATGCCCCTCTTTGCTATCTTAATCAAGTCCTTTACTTTTGTTGTCATCCCTCCGGTAACATCAACCGAATATGAACTGCCAAGGTATGATTCAACACTGGTGTATTTTTCTATCTCGATTTTAGGTAATAAGCTCGCGCTCTTATCCCGCTGTGGGTCCGAAGTATAAACACCCTCAACTAATCCAAAGATCAGAACCCTAGAGGGCCGTAAAAATACGCTTAAGTACGTGAAAATTTGTTCCGTAGATATAATTGTGCAGCCTTTTACTGCATCAAATACGCAATCACCAAAGACAACAGGGATTAAGCCGTTACTCATACATTCTTCTATCGGTCTGATAAAAAAATCGACTATCTCGCCATCTTTTGCTATGCAGCATGCCGAAGGTTGGATAGATACCGCATTGATTCCATAATCTGTCATCAAATCCACGACTACTCGATTTAATGTTGATGCGGCATTTTGGCACATTGCAAAGCCTCTTACGCTGTCCGCCCGTATAAAACCCTCTGAGGTTCTAAATGCGTTGGCTATTGGATGCGGAAACGAGCCACCACCATGTCCAATGAGTAAATTCAAATTCCGTTCTCTATCAACCACTTCTTTTAGCTCTTTCACAATCCGTTTTAGAATACTATACTTTAATGTTGCCTGAACACTTTTTTCGGTAATTAAAGAACCACCTAACTTGACGAAGATCAAATTGTTTTCCATAATATACCATAATAT
>PRCZ01000044.1:4449-8405 GCA_009903405.1 Candidatus Methanophaga sp. AG-394-G06 | reverse complement strand
CTATAAAGGCGATAAGTACTCTGGCGGTGCGCACACATGCCCGCTTTTTAAGGTTGTATGATAAATATAGTGATAGCGAAGGCGTATTTGTTGGGATTTCAAAGGAAGACATAGATAAATTGTTCAATCCATTCTCTCAAATTTTCATGCTGTTATACCAACTGACAAAAGATGAGCACTTTCTCTTTAAGCAAATTCATGTGATTTACTTGGGACTTGTTCCTTTGCTATACAGATACTATAAGTTCTAGATCCTTTAATTTCGACCTTAACTCTTTCCCACGCTCAGTAAGTCCATAGCTTATACCTTTAGAAGGGTCATCAATTTCCACTATAAAGCCACCATCTATCAGGAAGCCGAAATGTCGGTGGAAGTTTTTCCAATCCAAATACGCCATTTTCATGATGCGGGTCTTTTTTGCCCTATTTTCCATTGTCGCGATCACATCTAAAATATCCTGGATGATTTCCCATCTACTCCTCGTACTTACTCCTCTCTTCATTTTTTTCGTATCATCTCCTATTTTTTGGGGGGTATGTCTAACGTGCCCTTTCACAGTGCTATCCCGTCGGTGTTCATCCCCTTTTCGGATATGCACCACGAGCCAGCCGCCCTTTTGTCTGTACCTTTATATTATTTCTCTGTATGATAACTACATATCATAATCATGTAAAACCTTTTCGTTTTTTCATGATACGTTACCCCCTTGGGTAACGCTTTCTTTCTTAAAGAAAGATCTGTGAAACTCGGCGTTATCTTATGGTCTGCTAAATTGACTTTTGCTCTGATCATTCCGCAACCACAGCTATTTAAACGCTAAGCTATTAGATTATAACAATGACGTTTAAGATACTACAAGTCGCGCTCGATCTGCTCGAGTTGAAAAGAGCGGTAGAAATAGGTAAAGAGAGTATAGAAGGTGGTGCTGACTGGTTAGAGGTTGGAACGCCATTGATAAAAAGTGAAGGGATGAATGCAATAAGAACGTTGAGGGACGCTTTTCCTGATGTAACGATAGTTGCAGATATGAAGACGATGGACACGGGTGCGATAGAAGTGGAGATGGCAGCAAAGTCCGGTGCGTCTGTAGTCTCTATATTGGCAGTTGCTGATAACGCTGTGATAGATGAGGCGATAAAATCCGGGCGTAAATACGGTGTTGCGATTATGGTGGATATAATAAACGCAGAGGACCCGGTGAGAAGAGCGAAGGAATTGGAAGGGCTGGGTGTAGATTATGTCTGTGTGCATGTGGGAATAGATCAGCAGATGCAGGGTATGGATACGTTAAATCTTTTGAAGAAAGTATCAACAGAGCTAAACATGCCATTGGCAGTAGCGGGTGGTGTGGATGCGGAACTGGCGTCAGAAGCGGTGAGTTTGGGCGCTGACGTTATTATTGTGGGTGGGAACATAACGAGATCTGCAAAGGTAAAAGAATCAACGGCGAAGATAAGAGAAAGTATGGATTTTGGATGGGAGAAGGGAGAAGGGAGAGGGGAGAAGGGAGAAGGTAGAAAAGAGCGGGAGACATTAGATACACAGATTTTCAAGTTGTTTATGGCTGTGTCTACACCGAACATATCAGATGCAATGCATCGTAAAGGTGTAATGCGCGGTATAAAACCGCTATTTGATGATATAAAGCTTGTAGGTAAGGCTGTTGTCGTACAGACGTTTGAGGGTGACTGGGCGAAGCCGGTAGAGGCAACGGATGTTGCGAAAGAAGGAGATGTGATAGTTGTTTATGCCGGCTCGAAGCAGGTAGCCATATGGGGTGAACTCGCATCATGGAGTTGTAAGCAGAGAGGTATTGCAGGTATTGTTATAGACGGTGTGGTACGAGACGTTGCGGAAATAAGGCGGTTGCAGTTTCCAGTATTCGCGAAATACGTGGTGCCAAATGCCGGCGAGCCAAAGGGGTTTGGGGAACTAAATGCAGCGATAACATGCGGGGGACAGGAAGTGGAACCCGGGGATTGGATTATAGGCGACGATAACGGCGTTGTGGTCGTTCCGAAGGCGCGCGCGTATGAAATAGCAAGGCGAGCGAAAGAGGTCTGGAAAAACGAGGAGCGAGTGCGAGAGGAGATAAAACGTGGGAAGACGCTATCACAGGTGCTGGATTTGTATATATGGGAGAAGAAATAAGATATTTGTTACGCAGTTACACCTATCACAATGACCTGCGCCGTTCCGCAATTGTGAATATCGTCTCCGGCAGGAAGAGCGCCTGTAACATTAACAGAGTTGTTTAGCACCCCTTCTGCTTCTTCCTCTATGTGCGCAACAAGCCGGATTACTTTTGATTCGCCCGCAGCCAGGGGGCCTATATTACTCCAGGTTATTTGCCCGTCTGAGATGTCCATTTCTAAACTTGAGATGACAAAGCTCATTCCCGCTGGCAGTGTATCCACCACCTTAACTGGATTGAGCGTACAGTTTCCTGTGTTTTTAACGTTCATTTTATATAACACGTTCATCCCTGAGGAAACCCTTGTCGGGGCTGCAGTCTTAGTCACAGTTATTCCTGGCGTGGGTGCGGTTATCTCATAATACGCTCCTTCTGTGACGGCAGCGCCATGAATGGGTTTCCCTTCTGCAGATACCGTATTATTTAGTTTGCCGGAAGCACCGGGATTTAGGTGCACCACAAGCGCAATCATTTTTGATTCGCCAGTAGCCAAAGGGCCCAGATTAGTCCAGCTTATTTTGCCTTTTGTGATGTTTGCGTCCAAACTTGAATTGACAAAGCTCATACCCGTAGGTAGTTTATCCACCACGGTAATGGGATTCAAAGCGCAGTCACCAGTATTAGTAACGTTGATCAGGTATGTCACGTTTGTATAAGCTGCACCCGCAGTTGGGGTGGCCCTCTTATTCACAGTGATTGCGGGAGTAAGAGCAGCTATCAGAGAATACGCATCGCCTGTGACACCATCACCATGAATAGGTTTCCCTTCTGCGGATACCGTACTATTCAGCTTGCCAGAAGCGCCAGGATCAATGTGTGCAACTAGCGTTAGCGTCTTCAATTCGCCAGCAGCTAAAGGTCCTAGATCCGTCCAGGTAATTAGACCTGCAGATACGTTCACTACTGGAGTAGCCGAGACAAAGCTCATACCTGCGGGCATAGTCTCCACCACCGTGACAGGATTGAGTATGCAGTCGCCAGTATTTCGGACGTCTATTTTATATGTCACCTCTGTACCAGGAGCACCTTCGGTTGGGGTTGCGGTCGTATCCACAGCTATAGCGGGAGAGAGCGCGGTTATCGCATAATATGCATCGTCTGTGACTCCATCTCCATGAATAGGTTTCCCTTCTGCGGATACCGTACTATTCAGCTTGCCAGAAGCGCCAGGATCAATGTGTGCAACCAGCGTTAGCGTCTTCGATTCGCCCGCAGCTAAAGGTCCTATGTTTGTCCAGGTAATTAGACTGGCCGAGACGTTCGCTACTGGAGTAGCCGAGACAAAGCTCATACCTGCGGGCAGAGTCTCCACCACAGAGACAGGAAAAAGTATGCAGTCGCCAGTGTTTATGACGTTTATTTTGTATGTCACGTCTGTACCAGGAGCACCTTCGGTTGGTGATGTGATCGTATCCACAGCTATAGCGGGAGAGAGCGCGGTTATTGTATAATAGGCATCGTCTGTGACGCCATCTCCATGAATAGGTTTCCCTTCTGCGGATATGGTACTATTCAGCTTGCCAGAAGCGCCAGGATCAATGTGTGCAACCAGCGCTATCGTCTTCGATTCGCCAGCAGCTAAAGGTCCTATGTTAGACCAGGTAATTAGACCTGCAGATACGTTCGCTACTGGAGTGGCTGAGACAAAGCTCATACTTGCGGGCATAGTCTCCACCACCATAACAGGATTGAGTATGCAGTCACCAGTATTTCGGACGTCTATTTTGTATGTCACTTCAGTACCAGGAGCACCTTCGGTTG
>PRCZ01000044.1:0-4246 GCA_009903405.1 Candidatus Methanophaga sp. AG-394-G06 | reverse complement strand
GTAATTAGACCTGCAGATACGTTCGCTACTGGAGTGGCTGAGACAAAGCTCATACCTGCGGGCAGAGTCTCCACCACAGAGACAGGATTCAGTGCACAGTTACCGGTATTGTTGACAGTAATGATGAACTTGACAAGGGTAGAAGGTGCACCTTCTGTGACGTTACCCACTTTTGTTACTGCTATCTCTGGTTGTAATACCAGGGGATACCAATCACCACCATATTTTATATTCCCTGAGGCGTCATAGGGGAGCAAAGTATCCCCAAAGCCATCGCCATTCAAATCAGGGCCTGCATAATCAGACCAGTAGTTACCACCAAAATAGGGTCCGCCGAGGATATTTGTTCCTGCTGTTTTCGAGATGTTAATTTTATTGTTCCCATTGACCCAGGCATTGTTCTCATTGTTGAAATAGTTGTTATAAATCAGGTTGTAGTTGCTCGAAGCCTTCAGGCAGATGCCGTTTTTGTTGTTTGTGTATACCATGTTACCAGAGAACGTGTTATAGTTGCTTGAATCATGCAGGTAGAAGCCCCTGCGGTCGTTCGAGCTAACAGTGTTGCCCGTGAGCATGTTGTTACTCGAAGTCCAGAGGCGGATGCCAGCATGATTGTTCGAGCTTACATTGTTGCCCGAGAGCGTGTTGTTACTCGAAGACAACAAGAGGATACCATCTTGGTTGTTCGAGTTAACAGTGTTGCCTGAGATCATGTTATTGCGTGAACTAGCCAAGCTGATGCCGATACTGTTGTTCGATACGATATTGTCATAAATGCTGCAGTTATCTGCGATACTACTAAGGTATATCCCGGACCGCATATAGCCCGTTGCTCCAGTCACCGTAAACCCGCTTATCTCTACATGGTCAACAGTCACTTCAAATACGTGTTCATCGGGATCAAATGCCCGAACCGTAGTCGTGGCGGGACCGTTTTCCGAGCAGATTTTCAATCGCTTGTTCACTATTATATTCTCCGTGTATGTGCCATTGCGTACGAGGATAGTCTGGCCGTGATACGCATTGTCTATCGCATCTTGAATCCTTTTAGGATTACTGAGCGCGTAAATAGTCGTAGCATTCGCAGTTACTGTAGTAATCGTAGCAAAGAAGAGAACCGCCAAAGTTATCATTAATAATAGCATATTCCATGATCCGCCTTGTCTCATGCGCTTCATCATATTTCCTTTCTGTTCTGTTTGGATATGTTAACTAAGGAACTACACAGTATAAAAGCGTTATTGAGTTATGCCAAAACTTTAGTTCACTACGCTAAAAAAAATCATGAATCTGGCTCTGCTAATGGACCGGGTAGCCAAGTAGGTGTGGGAGTAGGCGAGGGAGTTGGAATTGGCCCTTTAGCTATCTGTATCGTCTGCAAAACGTCGAATTCGCCGATATAAGTCTCCGAAATTGCAGTATCGTTTGTTTTCGCACCTATATACATCGATCCATTAAAGGAAGACTCGAAGTTCATTATGGACTTATCCTTATCTACCCTGCTTATGGTCTCATCATCTATGTAGGTTGCATCGCTTATCTTCTTGTGTATAGCAGCGTCTATCTCCATATTCTTGCTGCAAATGTCCTGCTTCCACTTGTTAGTGAAGTTAACGGAGAAGCCATCGGAGAAGTTAAAAGAAGTGGGTTTGTATTCGGCATTTGTGCTCTTCTCAAGGATGATACTTTCGTTCTTTGTCTCTAAGTCCAAGTTCTCGTCAGAGGAGTAGACGCCACTGCCGCTTTCTGTAATTCCCAAGCTCGTTCCGGGCACGCCACTCACTTTTGTGGTAGCATAGGCACTTACAGGAGCCAGTTCTGCACAGGATAGGGTAACTCTATTCCTAAGCGAATATGGCTTTTGCTCTGTGGATAGGTCTTTGGTGACCATTACAACACCTTCTCCTATTACACTGCCTGTTTCTGTAAAAGAGAGGTCTATCGGTTCAGGAACCTTCACTTTTATGACTATTGTTCTGGATTCACCTGGTAGAAGAGTGCCTATTGTCCATACGTTGTTTGTGCCTGGACCCGGAGCAGGGGAAGCAGAAATGAACGTTACTCCATTTGGATAGTTTTCTGTTATGACAACATTATGTAGAGGCACGTCTCCCGTGTTCGTGTAATTTATTGTATATGTCACATTTCCACCCGGAGCCACAATAGCTGGCGAGCCAGTTTTTTCTAGCTCTACGTCTGGATGTATCTTTACAATGATCGTACAGTCGTCCGTATCGTTAACCGTACCACCAAGATGATCTGTTCCCGTTGCTGTTGCTGTGTTTGTGACCGAAGGTGCATCTGACTCCACCACTGTATGCGTTACCGTTCCTCCTGTTGATTCGCCCGGAGCCAACGTAGTATTTTTTGCAAGCGGCACAGGTCCGTAGATGTCATCTACTACCGTGACATTTATCAATGTGGCTTCACCCGTATTAGTGACGTTGAAACAATAAGTTACCGTATCGCTAACGTTTACCGCCAGCGGGTCAGATCCTGGACATGAACCAGTCAAGGAAGCAGTCTTAATGACCTTTATATCTGGCGCTATTGCCACATTTATCGTGCATGGATCGGTATCGGTAACTGTGCCACCAAGAGGATCGGTTCCCGTTGCTGTTGCTGTATTAGTGACCGAAGGTGCATCTGACTCCACCACTATATGCGTTATCGTCCCTCTTGTTGTTTCGCCCGGAGCCAACGTGGTTGTTTCAAGCGTCACAGGTCCGTAGATGTCATCAATAACCGTGACCCCTGTTAAGTTGACATCACCCGTATTGGTGACGTTATAACAATAAGTGACCGTATCGCTGATGTTTACCGCCAGCGGGTCAGAACCCGGACATGTGCCAGTAAGAGAAGCAGTCTTAATGACCTCTATATCTGGCGCTATTGCCACACTTATCGTACATGGATCAGTATCGTTAACCGTACCACCAAGAGGATCGGTTCCCGTTGCTGTTGCTGTGTTTGTGACCGAAGGTGCATCTGACTCCACCACCACATGCGTTACCATTCCTCCTGTTGTTCCGCCCGGAGCCAACGTGGTTGTTCCAAGCGTCACAGGTCCGTAGATGTCATCTACTACCGTGACATTTGTCAATGTGACATCACCCGTATTAGTAACGTTGAAACAATAAGTTACCGTATCGCTGATGTTTACCGCCAGCGGGTCAGAACCCGGACATGAACCAGTCAAGGAAGCAGTCTTAATGACCTCTATATCTGGCGCAATTGCCACATTTATCGTGCATGGATCGGTATCGGTAACCGTGACACTACATGGATCGGTTCCCGTTGCTGTTGCTATGTTCGTGACCAAAGGTGCATCCGAGTCCACCACCACATGAGTTACCGCCCCTCCTGTTGTTTCACCCGGAGCCAACGTGGTTGTTCCAAGCGTCACAGATCCGTAGATGTTATCAGAAACAGAGACGCTGGTAAGCGTGACATCGCCGGTGTTCGTAACGTTATAACAATAGGTGATAGTATCGCCGATATGGACCGTTAACGGATCAGAACCAGGACACGTGCCGTTAGTAGATGCAGTCTTATTAATATGTATCCTAGGAGCAATCTTGACATTAATCGTGCAGTCGTCGCTATCAGTGATAGTATCTCCTACCGGATCTGTGCCGCTAGCGGTAGCGATATTAGTCACCTTTGGAATGTCAGATTCGGTAACTACGTAAGTGGCGGTGCCATTAGTAGACTCGCCAGGCGCTAACGTGGTTGATCCTATCGGTATTGCCCCATAGCGGTTATCCATTACCGTGATGTTGCTCAACGTCACATCGCCGGTGTTCGTGACGTTAAAGCAGTAGGTAACGTTATCGCCTATATGCACCATCAAAGGATCAGAGCCGGGGCACGAGCCATCACGCGAAGCCGTCTTTGTGATCGAGATGCCGGGTAAGATGTCTGTGTTAATCGTGCACGGGTCCATATCAGTAATGCTCCGCCCTAACGGATCGGAACCATGTGCAGTTGCTGTATTTGTCACTGATGGGACGTCTGATTCAGTGACGGTATGGTTGATCGTGCCGGTTGTGGACTCACCAGGCGCTAACGTCTTGGTTCCCAGCACTACCGCGCCGTAGTGGTTATCGGTTACCGAGACATTAGTAAGGGTAACATCGCCGGTGTTAGAGACGTTAAAGCAGTAGGTAACGTTATCGCCTATATGCACGGTCAAAGGATCAGAGCCGGGGCACGAGCCATCACGCGAAGCCGTCTTTGTGATCGA
>PRCZ01000043.1 GCA_009903405.1 Candidatus Methanophaga sp. AG-394-G06 | reverse complement strand
GCCAATAATCGAGTACATTGTAGATGAACTAGAGAAGATAGAGGAACTTAAAGAGATATATATATCCACAAATCTCACGTTTGAAACTAATTTCAAAGAATGGCTTAATAACTATCGGAGCAGTAAAGAGATTAAATTGGTAATAGAAGAAACCAAAGCAGAGCAGGATAAATTGGGCTCGATCGGTGCTTTAAATTTCTTGATTGATCGTCTGAAACTCAACGATGATTTATTAATCATAGGGAGCGATAATCTATTTGACTTTGACATAAGTGATTTGATAGATTTTTACAGAGCTAAAAATAAAAGTGTAGTACTTTTATACGATATGGAGGAGAAGGAGCGAGTAAAATGTAAATATGGTGTTTTGGAAATAAATAGCGATTTGAAGATTATCAATTTGGAAGAAAAGCCCGAGGCGCCTAAGTCAACGCTAATATCTACCGCATGCTATATCTTCACAAAAGCGGATTTAGCGATGATCAAGGAATATCTAGCATCGGGAAATAATCCGGACGCTATCGGATTTTTTCTCTCCTGGCTCTGTAAAAAGAGCGACCTATATGGTCTCATTCATAGTGGGATCTGGTTTGATATAGGCAGTTTTGATGAGTACGAGCGTGCAAATGCCGTTTATACAGAAATCCAAAGAAAGAATATACCGTCTATAAGGAGTTAAACAAATGTTCGATTACGTAGTGGTTGTGGTTGGAGAAGAGCGGGAAGTGAGAAAATTGGAGCTCTCACCACCTTCTAATGATGTGTTGCGCAACTCAACTTTTGTACCTGTCCCGGAGAGTGCCTGGAATGGTGCTGGCAACGGACTTGGAACGTTGTTCGCAATAAAAAATGCGAGTGCTGCGATAAGGAAAAAGATAGGAAAGGACTTAGTTGAAGAAGTAAAATGCGGCAAAAGCGTTCTTATCGTGCATACGGCAGGCAAGGGCACCAGGAACCTACTCACAAGGACTTGTAAGAACAAAGCGCTCATAAAAGTACCGAAGCACACGCTTCTGGAGGGTGTGATAAAGCAGTTTCGGGACTTTGCCATTCCTTCTCGTATCCTGGTCACATGGGGCGACCAGTTCTTGTTATTTGTGGACCGAGCAGAAGAGCTAAGGGAATGTGCACAGACAACGCATGTCATGCTCTTTGGCTTAAAGACAACACTCACAGAGGAAGTTGCACGTAATTATGGCATTCAGATAGTCCAATGTACGGGTGAGGCAGGTTGCGAGCTTCTCGATTTCGATGATACTCGTAACTACGAAGTAGCGAAAAGGAAGTTGCAAAAACGAAGAGGGGGTGAAGTGATGGTGAACATGGGCATGTTTGCGTTAAGTGGTGTCATAGCGGAACGCATGCTCGAAGTGTTTAACGATAATCTAAAGATAAGAGAAGGGAAATTCAATTCAGATGAGTTATGGCAATTATGGATTTCGTCTGGACCTGAGCCTGGAGCAGAACCTGATTCCTGGCTCCGGGAGCGTGCGGAAATAATAAAGAAAGAGGTGGCCGAGCCACTTGCACTGATAAAAAGCTTCCCATTAAGTGCTAAAACCGTGTGGCTGGATTACGGGACGAACGAGAGTTATTACGAAAACATGATGCGGATTTTGGATCCTGACGATGTAGGGCAGAGAATGCGCGCTTTTTTAGGTGTTGATGTGTCGTCGGAAAGAAACGGCTGTGCCATCCTGGATTCGGTACACGAGGCGGTGGAATTTGAGAATGGGTTAGTAAAGAGCAGTATTTTATTAAATTCTACTGCGAAGCACGCGCAGCTCGAGCATGCATGCGTGATAAATTCTAAATTGAATAAGATACAGGGGAAGAGCTGCGTTGTTTACAACGTGGTTGATCATGCATCGATAGAAGTCGCAGATTGCTTCCTGGCAGACGTGTTCCATCCTAGCAAAGGAAGGATACGGCTTAAGATGCGGTTTGGGGCGGAGAAAGGCGCGAAGGAAAAATGGTGGAGCGCTCGTCTTCCAGAAAACGAGTATTCGCTGAGTGAAGTTGCGGATATGATGAAAGACGTTTCTGAAGACGAGATGCTAGCTACAAAGAGAATGTTTGAACGTCTTGTAGAGGCGAAGATTTCCAATGCCGACTAATTGAAAAAGGTTATTGAAAGACCAATATGAATCAAATCTTTCGTTGAGACTAAGCCCTGGGGCTACGAACTCTGGTGCGCATCACCGCGTAATTATTGTGAGTTTGAACTTGGAGGTGAGATGCAAGAATTCACACTTGAATACATTTGACGCACATGTTGGTGATACGTACCATATCCCTGCTGGCGTCATACACGCATTAGGTGCTGGTACGAAAGTATATGAAGCAAGCACTGCGTCTGAAAGGACATTCAGAGTATATGACTATGGTAGGGGTAGAGAACTCCATTTAGATGATGCCCTAAATGTATTAAGGTTTGATGAAGAGGGAAAGGGCCTAAAGAAGGCATCTAATATTCTGCGTACAGAGGAAGGATACAAGGTTAGTCTGCTTTTGAAGGGCGAGCAATTGGAGTTGCGGCTTTTTACTGTTCATGGCAGAGGAAAGGTTGTTACAGGGGCTTGCTTGCTCACCTGTTTGCAAGGACAGGTCACGCTAAAATCGAACAGTGCAGAAGTTTCATTAGCCCCGACGGATACGGTGTTGGTGCCTGCATGCATTGAAAATTTAGAGATGGAGGGCGAGGGGGAGATTGTGTGTGCTATTTTTAAATTAAATTCCGCATCAGTTGATAGGATGAATTTATCCATACCCCCTTCTTCTTTTCTACCGCGCGATGTAAATCAACTGCTGTTATTTGATTTCCTTTTACTCCTACTGCCTTGCCATACTCGTTATTTAAAATCAAATCTACCGCTGCCGCACCCAATCGGGTTGCTAATATACGGTCCCGAGCGGTAGGACTTCCACCTCTTTGTATATGTCCCAATACCACTACTCGTGTCTCTGAGCCCGAGATCTCGGTAATCTTATTTGCAATCTCTCCCCCCCCCGCTTCCCCTTCGGCAACAATAATAATCCAGCGCTCCTTACCTTTTAAATATCCTCTCTCAATGTCATGGCACATGTCGTCTAAATCATACGTTATCTCCGGAACCAAAACCTCCTCTGCACCGCTAGCTAAAGCAACTTGACTAGCAATAAATCCGCTCTCTCTGCCCATTACTTCCACCACAAAAATCCGATCCATACTCGTGGAGGTATCTCGAATCTTATCAACTGCCTCCAAGGCCGTATTTATTGCTGTATCCGCACCAATAGTTATATCAGTGCCATTAATGTCATTATCAATAGTTGCTGGTATCCCAACACAAGGGATATGCCACCTTTCCCATAGTTGGATTGCGCCCCGATAAGTCCCATCTCCTCCCAGGACAATTAGGGCATCTATTTTATTCCGCTTTAATATCTCCACCGCCTTACGCTGTCCTTCTTCAGTCAAAAACTCATCACACCGCTGAGATTCTAAGATCGTACCTCCTCTATTTATAATACCTGTAACAGAACGGTGGTCTAAAGATTTTAAGTCTGCGTTGATCAGACCCGCATAACCGCGATAGATCCCTATTACCTCTAATTTATGATGCAATCCGTATCTTACCACACTGCGAATAGCAGCATTCATTCCCGGAGCATCGCCCCCACTGGTTAAACCGATACACTTTATCACCATTTCCCTCTTCCCTCAATATTAATGATTTCGTACGTATAAAATGTATATTTATACTGTACAGGCGTAATATATGTGGTAGATCATTTGTTGGCGAGTTCCATTAAATACTTCATTAATAGAAAAGTTGGAGAAGATATATATAGTAAAGGAGTAAAAAGGAGAGATGGAAGAAAGAGGCGAATTTGGACCTATAGCGGGGAATAAATTGTTTGGTGCTTTGTACAATACAGAAGGGTTAATAATGGCTGCAAATACCAGGATCGTGCACGGTGTTGCAAAAGGCATATTCCGAGCAGCTAAAGATTTGAGAGCAGCAGTTATATTCGAGCTCGCGAAATCCGAGTGCGATTTAAAGGGCGGATATACAGGACTAACACCGCAAGAGTTCTCTAATGCCATTTGCGAGATTGCGAATGACGTGGAGTTTGGTACGTGGGCACTACATGCAGACCACATAACGGTAAAGAAAGGGACGGAAGAAGAACTAAAGGGCGTGAAGGAATTAATAGAGGCACAAATTGCGGCTGGATACACGTCATTTGCGATAGACGCTTCTTTTTTGTTTGACCTGAGTGGAAAAACGACTTTGGCGGAACTGCAGCGGAATATTGAGGTGACCACAGAACTTGCGAACTTCATTAAGGAAAAGATGGCAGGTAGAGAGTATGGCTTAGAAGTAGAAGTGGGCGAGATAGGAAAGAAGGATAAAGAGGGATTGGTCCTTACAACGGTAGATGAGGCGACTACGTATATTACCGAGTTGCACAAGCGGGACATTTATCCGCAGGTGCTGGCTATTGCAAATGGGTCAACGCATGGCAACATATATGATGCGCAAGGCAATCTCATTGAACAGGTGTCAATAAATATAGAACGAACGGTAGAGATAGCGAAGGCAATAGAACCGCTTAACGTGCGGATTGCACAGCATGGTATTACCGGTACCCCGCTTAAGTTCATAAGCACGAAGTTCCCGAAAGGCATGATACTAAAAGGCAATGTAGGCACGTTCTGGATGAATCTGGTATGGGACGTATTAGAGATATTTGAACCTGAGCTATACGAAGACATATGGAACTGGACTTTGAAGGAATACAGAGAAAAAGCAGCAAAGAAAGGAATAACGAAAAATGACGAGATTTTCGGTAAGTACAGTAAATTCGCAATAACTGTATTTAAGGACCGGATATACAGCGTTTCCGGCGATACGACACGAGAGCTAGAAGCTAAAGCGTACGCAGAAGCAATGATGTTCTTTAAAGCTTTTGGTGCTGTGGGTACTGCGGACAAAGTCTTATAGGTGATTATCTAAAATAGGATAGCTAATAGCGGTGCTATGATGTGTATTGAATTACTTCATACCCAGCCAGCCGTCTCTTGGCTGAGCGTACGTTTTGCCTCTTCATCCCTGCGTTTATGCTCTTCCTTTATCGCCACCGCACGGTTGAAGTACTCATCTGCTTTCTCATCATCGCCCGTAGTTTTGTAAATCTGCGCCAGATTGTAACAAGTTGATACGCCCTCGTCCATAAGATAGTTGCTGAGATTCAGTGCAGTGTTGAAGAATCCAATCGCCAGATCATATTGATTTAAGCTCGCATAAGCAACGCCACAATCGTTACAAGCCTTTGCCAGTGTCGGATGAAGTGGGTCTTTCTTCACGATCTCTTTGTAAATTTCGATCGCCGCCTCGAAATTCTCTTCATTAAGATGTCCTTCTGCGAGACTAAGCAACTCTTCTGCGGTTTTTTTGCCATCTCCCCTGCCGCTTCTTTCTTCTGCCATAACAGTAAGATAAATTACATTAGAGCATATATAACATTGATATTTGTATACGGGAACACAGAAAAATTGATATACCCAAATTTTAGATTTACACAGATTGCACGGATTTATTTTTTTGTTTTTTATCTGCGTTAATCAGCGTTAATCTGTGTCAGTATAAATATTTTTATTGAAATCAGACGATTTTAGCCCAGCTTACCTGCGTCTTCTCTCACGCGCATTCGCAATCGTTTATGTATTGCTATTATCTCTTCTTTTCTTCTTTCGTCTGCACGTTCAAGATTATGGAAATACGGAAACGGGATAGTCCCACCCGTTAGAAACTCCTTTATATCTGCTGTGACATCGCTATCAGGAATAGCATCAGGATCTGCTTCAAACCCCGCCCGGTTTTCTTCCCATTTCGTCACCATATCCATCACTGCGCCTTTACCATCACGCACAAAAGCATTGCAGACCATATGAAGAAATCGTATATCGTCAGATGCTAGACTTACATTGGCATACGGGACTGCATATTCGTTACCATTGAAGACAACGGATATTCCACCGTGTGCTGCCACCTCGTTTAGCATCTTATAATCGGTGATGCTGTCGCCAACAGCGATGACATCGCTCAACGCTACCCCCTTTTCTTTCGCTATCGCCCTCACTGCATCTACTTTCCTTTCCCCGCCTACTACCTTAGTCGTAAAGATGTCAAAGCCCATTGAAGGGAGTTGAACGAAAAAGAACTCGTTTAGACGATTGACTATGCGTTCCGTGTTCTCAAGGTCCGAATAAAGCTCAATTATATCTTCTTCTACTTTTTTTATTACAGAATAGACGTCTTTTTGTATGCTTCGCTCTAAATCCAACTTCGTGCACATAATGTTATCTTCGGAGATTCCCAGTTTGCGACCTATATTGTATGCATGCTGCTCGTAACTTGTGGATATGATATAGATGTCCCAATTCTCAGCCTGTAACATCTCAAACAGATATTCGGCACCTTCTACTATCTTTGCACGTTCTGATACCCTTACTACATCCTCTTTGGTTATACCATGCAGCAAGAAGAAAGGCACAATTAAAGCAAGGGTATCTCCAGGCTCGTAGCCTTTCCTACCTTCTAGCGAGATAATATCGTCATATCTGCTTATAACCTCAAAAATAGACGCGCCTTCTTTTCCTATGAGTTGCATCACGTCATAGGCATTATCTTGTGGCGATAGCGGTCCTTCAAGGTCGAAACATATTGTCTTTTCCATTGCGAATATGTATGTATATATTGCGTTCGTACAAATAAACCTTTCTTTAGGAAAGAAAGCTTTACCAAAGAAATTAGTTAAACATAGGGTACCCTAATATTGTTATAGTATGCTAACTAGAAAAGCGGAAGATTATCTCGAAGCGATTCTGAACATCACAGAAGAGAAGGGTTATACAAGGGTGAAGGATGTCGCCATAGCTTTAGGTGTTAAGCCATCAAGCGTTGTGGAGATGCTAAAGAAGCTGAACGATAGGGATTATGTTGTATACCGGAAATACGATGGTGTGATCTTAACACCCAAGGGGCGAGAGTTAGGAAGCGTGATAAAGGACCGGCATGATACTCTAAAGGCACTTCTGGAAATAATACAGGTGCCCACGAAAATAGCAGATAAAGATGCATGCATAATGGAGCACGAATTGGAGACGAAAACGGTAGAGCAGTTGAAGAATTTCGTGCGGTTCGTGCAGTCAGCACCGGAATATCCACAATGGCTTGATCACTTCAAAATGTTCTGTGAGACCGGAGAGTATCCCTGCAAAGTGGATAAGCGAAAGAAAATCGGTTCTCCAGAATAAGAAAGGATAATATTCAACTAAAATTGATTATCGACACAGAGTAACACAGATTAACGCAGAAGAAATTAAATCCGTGTAAACCTGTGTAAATCTGCGTCTTAAGTAGGTAGATGGAAGTTATACTTTATCTTTATTCTTACACAACAATAAATAAAATCAAAGAGAAAAATGAAGAATACCCTTAGTCGCCTTTTCTCGTGGGCACCTTCCACGGACACGGAATTGGCGTTTTTCAGTGAAGTTCTGATGGTGATTTCAGCATACTTTGGGCTCAGTCTCTTTGGGGAAACCTTGCTGGATCCTATTGTTTTCGGATTGATTGGAACGGTTGGAATATGCGTGATTTTACCGCTCTACTGGATGGTGGTGGTCAAGCGGGAAAGAATTGACGAACTTGGCATTACGAAAAGGCATTGGCTGGTGAGCTTGATAGTAAGTCTGCTTTTAGGTGGCTTTTTCTTTTTTACATACTATTTTCGTATTCTACGGGATTCAAAAAATAAAAAAATTCCATGAGGTGAACTAATCATGCAAAGTACGTATACGTACCTTATGCTTCCAATTGCATTTTTTATCGCAGGACTTCTTCCTATTCTGCTTTGGAATAGACGCGCCAAAGTTAATTTTAACATGTACCTATTGGGCTGGCTATCCTGGTTCTGTTCAGTTTCCGTAAAAATTTTTGGGACCAGTCACGATTTGGGGCACAAAAAAATTAACCGAAACTTCCAGTAACACTGACGAATGTCAAAAATCACCACAAGTACATCTACCGGACTATCACTAAGAGATTATGTGCCAGATGGTGTTCAGCATGATATTTAGATTTTTATCGATCCATGACTGGCGATTCTTCTTCACTCTCGGCCCAACGATTCCCATGAGGTTTTCAATATGATTGTTGTTATCATGAATCTGTATCCCTCTTGTCTCCAATTCAGCGAACAACGTTAGTTTGCCTGCGGTTCTGAGAATGAATTTAGCAGCTATACTATCTTTGTTCCTTGATAGTAATTCATTAGCGATTAACAATAACTCTTCTTGAGTTTTATCTATCCTCCATTTGAGTCTCGCAAAATCAGAGTCTATTCTGTGTTTTTTAACTGAATTTTTCAATGTAGAAATTATCCTGCTTATCTCTTTCTTGATCTTCATCCTGTCTCCTTTCGGATATTGCTCTTTCCAGAGATAATACATCGTGGTTTTGACAAAGTGATTCGTGCATTGCTGGATTTTGTAGCCATATTTTTCAAGATGCCGTTGCAAGTTATCGTCTCCATCGCAGATAGCATACACTTCGTCAGAAAGGTTGCAATTCTCTTTGAGATACGATAAGACTTCTGACCAGCCCTTAACCGCCCCCAGGTATAGAAGAAACTCTTCCCCGCTTTCCAAATTGAGTCCCAAAGCGCCTTTGATGCTGGGGCGACCATCTGACCTTCTTTTCGTCTTTGTCTCATCTATGATTATAGCATCGACCTTTTGACCATTATATCGCGAATAAATTGGATTTTTTATGGGATGTGTGTTGTTTTCATAAAATATCTTCTTTAACCAGGAAGAACTCACTTTGATCCCCTGTAAGATGCCAATCAGAAAAGATGCCTCGGAAAACGAGACTACTGTGCAGAGATATTTCCAGGACGGATAGTATATGGTATCAAGCAGATTTCTAGCTCGGTTGTGCAGATAAGGCACTATGAACCTTTTTTCCCCGTTTCATCAAGTGTTCGCTTTGCCTGAAAGTCAAATTCAAAATGAGGCGTTTTGATATGCACCTTTTTGCTTCCTTTTCTTTCATCCACTAGTCCCATCATATCGTCCTGTAAACTATCGAGATACTTCCTTGCTACTTGTCCGTAAATGTCCTGGGCAAGAATCTCCCGTTCGAGATCTTCGATGCTGTTGACACTATCATCATCGAATTCCAATTCAACAATTACTTTTCGTTTGGCCATGTACAATTAAATCGGTTATGTTATTATTAAGATTTATTA
>PRCZ01000042.1 GCA_009903405.1 Candidatus Methanophaga sp. AG-394-G06 | reverse complement strand
GCTGCGGAAGCAGTTCCAATGCTTAGGAATACCAATACTGCGAATAGAGCCACAAATAATACTGCCTTTCGCTTTCCAAAATTCACTCTTTTCGATTCTCATCTTTTTCTTCTTTTCACCTCCTAATTTTTTGGGGCATTTATATAGCGCCCCTCCTCGGCGCTTTCCTTCTTCGCCTTTTCGCCCCCTCAGGGATTCGCACCACGCAAGGGACATCTTTTATATTTTCACCATTCATCTTCGCGCCTTCTATCTTTATTTTACGTTGAAGATAATATAAAACATATGTTAGTGTTACATATAGTTAATGAATTGTGATATTGTCGAGAGTCCGCAATATTTCTATCATCCTTGATTTTCATTCACGAGAATTGACTCGTGGTGGCATTGGTATAACAATGAAATCAAAAATCCATATGTTTTTGAGCAGATACCTAACGCTCAGATCGGCAACACACCATATGCCGTGAACAAAGTCGAGAACAGAATTGCGATCATGGTCATTGCTTTAATTAGAGGATTTATTGCAGGGCCTGCGGTATCTTTGAAAGGATCGCCGACCGTATCCCCAACGACCGCGGCTTTATGTGCCTCGCTACCCTTCCCGCCGAGATAACCATCCTCTATCATCTTCTTCGCATTGTCCCATGCGGCACCGCCATTCGCCATCATCAGCGCGAGCATCAATCCCGAAATAATCACTCCAATTAGCAGCCCGCCGAGCGCAATCGCACCAAGCAAGACACCTACAATCACTGGCACTACTACTGCTATCATTCCCGGCACGATCATTTCCCGCAACGCTGCCGATGTAACGATGTCAACGCATTTGCCGTATTCCGGCTTCGCCGTGCCGTCCCATATTCCCGGTATCTCCTTGAATTGCCTTCTTACCTCTTCAACTACCTTAAACGCACCCTTTCCCACTGCACGCATCATAACCGAGCTGAAGATGAAAGGTAGGAGTCCGCCGATTAACAACCCTATGAGCACAAGAGGATTAAAAAGGCTAAATTCCTCCGGTGCTATCCCTACTTTATGTAAATAATCAGAGAAAAGAGCTAATGCAGCAATTGCTGCTGATGCAACGGCATAGCCTTTAGTTACCGCTTTTGTCGTATTGCCCACTGCATCGAGCTTGTCCGTAGTGTCTCGGACATTGGGCGGTAAGTCGGCCATCTCGGCAATGCCACCGGCATTATCTGTTATTGGACCGTAAGAATCAAGAGCGACAATCATGCCGGTAGTCGAGAGCATAGCAACTGCGGCAATTGAAATACCATATAGACCGGCAATAGTTGAGCCCGTGACCAGGAAAGGCACGAGATACGCAACCAGTATCCCACTGCAGATTATCATCACGGGCCAGCCTACAGACATCATACCAACTGCAAGACCGGTGATCAAATTGGTGCCTGCACCGGTCTTACTTGCATCTGCAATATCCTTTACCGGTGCATGATTCTGAGTGTAATATTCGATAGCCACCACCATGAGTGCCATTATTATTATCCCTACGATAGAAGAGATGAATATAGAAATACCAGCTAAGTCATTGCCGATTAATAGAACAGTTACCGGGTAGAATAGAATTACACTGATCACTGCGGCTGTAATTATGCCCTTGTACAATGTCCCCATGATGTTCTCTTTCTTGCCCATCCGCACTGCGAAGATAGCAACAATAGAAGCGAAGATCCCAATCGCGCCCAAAACAAGAGGATACTCAATAAGTGCTAACTCTGCCGCAATGCCAGGAAAAATACTCACTACTTCTTCTGTATTTAATATTAAACCACCGATGAGCATTGCTGCTATCGCAGTAACCACGTAAGTCTCAAACAGGTCGGCACCCATGCCTGCACAATCACCAACGTTATCACCAACGTTGTCTGCAATAACGCCCGCATTTCTCGGATCGTCCTCGGGGATTCCCGCTTCTACCTTCCCCACCAGGTCCGTACCGACATCCGCGGCTTTTGTATATATCCCGCCCCCTATTCGGGCGAATAAGGAAACCAAAGAAGCGCCGAAACCATACCCTACTACGAGGTCTACGGCATGCGTTGCACTTTTTGTATCGCCTAAACCGCCATAAATCATATAAAAACAGCTTGTCCCAAGTAGTGCGAGCCCTACCACCGCAAGACCGGTTACGGCACCGCCTCGAAACGCAATTGCAAGTGCGTTTCGCACACCTGAGTACGCGGCTTGTGCAACGCGGGCATTGCCACGTGTAGACACGGACATACCAATATAGCCTGCCGCTGCAGAACCGGCTGCACCTACCAGAAATCCTATTGCAATTCTTCCGGAATCAAAAAACCCACCTTCATATACGTTCGAAAGTGCAACGGCTAATATCACTGCGATTATTACCGCAACGATCGCAATCGTCTTGTATTCCCTGTTCAAGTAGGCAGATGCACCCTCTTGAATAGCTCCTGAGATGTCTTTCATCTTATCGCTGCCGGCATCCTGCTTGAGCGTATACCATGCGAATATCGCTGCGAATATCAGGCTTACGAGCCCCGCAATCGGTGCTAACCACAGTGAGTCCATTTTCGTATTACCACAAAACAAATTTTTATTAACGCTTTTATGTTTCTCTCTTTATTATTACTTACTGCACTCTTCTTTTTTCATCTTATACCTATAAATAGCTTTGTTTTTTTCACGACCCGAATGAAGAAGAAGGAACTGGAAATCCGATTAGAAAAGTTGGCTGATCTAAGTGATCCGGCTGCGGAGAAGGAGCAATATTCAACGCCTGCTACGGTAGCTTCGGAATTACTCCATTTCGCTTTTATGAATGGTGATCTTGAAGATCGAGTGGTATACGATCTCGGCTGTGGTAATGGTATTTTAGGTATCGGTGCGAAATTATTGGGTGCGAAAGAAGTAGTCGGGATAGACAATGATCTGCAAGCGATAGAAGTTGCACGAGCAAATAGCGAGCAAATAGGTGTGGCAGTGGAATTCAAGAGGTGTGACGTGCGAGAAGTAGAAGGGAAGGGCGATACAGTGGTAATGAATCCCCCCTTTGGTGCACAGCGGGAAAACAGGCATGCTGATAGAATATTCTTGGAGAAAGCTTTTGAACTCGCACACGTTGTTTATGCTATCCTTAATGCCGGCAGTGAACCCTTTTTAAGGGCTTTTCTGCCACAAGCAGTGATTGTTCGCTTTCCGGTTGCCTTCCCACTGAAAAGGCGGTTCTGGTTCCATAAAAAGGATAAGAAGGTCATGGTGGTTGATATATATAAGATGGCAATTTAGCTTAGCCAACCACAAGATTTATATTATCCGCTAATTGTATTAAAAGAGGTGGAGATCATGATAACCGCGGAAGAAGTGGTCATGAGTCTACCAATGCTATTAAACGGGTATCCAGAGCTCAGCTCAGAATGGTAATATTTGCTCCAAAGTAAATCACAAACAATTTCCAAATGAACAAGGATTATATTGCAAGAAGTGCGCAGTTGGCGTTGCTATTAGAAGTATCCGCATATCCTAAGCCAGGTAACGTTGACCGGACACACGATTTCGCAGATACGCGCTACGAGCATTTTATCGCTTCTTCGGTTGCTGTGTACCCGGTTTTACGAGAGGCCGCTGTTGGTGAAAAAGGGGTAGGTGAATTGATAAGTGCAGGCGTAGAAGAAAGTATGACGTGGCAGCGAGGTGGGAATACTCATTTTGGTGCGCTACTTTTGCTTATGCCCTTAACGATGGCGGCGGGCGCTTGTGAGCGTAGTGATATGCAAGAGCTAAAGAGTAAAGCTGATGAAATCATGCGGAACACCGGTGTGGATGATGCAATAGAAGTTTACAAGGCATTTTCAACGGGCAAAGTAAAAGTGAGAAGAGATGTGCCTGAACTTGATGTTATGGCGGAAGATTCGCTAAATGAGATAAGGGTAAAAGGATTATCGCTGTATGAGATACTTACAATTTCCGCATCTTATGATTTGATTTCACGTGAATTGGTAGGCGGATTTGAGAAAACTTTCGGGTGTGCAGTGCACTTAAATGATTTCGCAGATGCGGGGAACATAAACGAGGCTATATCCCATGCGTATCTGTGGTTGCTTTCTGAGACGGAGGATACGTTTGTCAAAATGGGGTTTGGCGCAAAAACGAGCAGATACGTGCAAGAAAGGGCGAAAGCGATTGTAACGGGTGGATACGAGCTTAACGAGATAGAGGAATTCGATGAGGAATTGATAAGGGACGGGATAAATCCGGGGTCTACCGCGGATATAATAGCAGCCGCGTTGTTTATTGCTATTCTTGGTGGGTTGAGATTTTAGTAAAATTTATAAACTATCGCCTCCTTAAATTTCCCATTCTCCTTTATCAACTTCAGAACGCCGGTTTTCATTTGTATATCTAAATCATCCACCGGCGTGAATACTATTACCTTTCCCCGCTCATAATCCCACTTCATCAATATCCCGAGCCCAAGGATTTCGCTCTCATCGCTACGGAAAAGCCCCATTAATGTGCCTTCTTCCAGCGTCCAGGCCAGAGCAGGCGGGTCAAAAACTCTGGTCTTAGCAGTGCTGAAATATCGGTTATACGCCTCTTCACGTAGTGCTTTTCGCTCTTCCCTCGATCTGCTCCTCACTTCTCCTGACACCGGCAGCTTAATGACCTTCATATTTAGATCTGTTAGTATATGCCCCAATCTCTCCTCGCGCTCTATCGCGATGACAATGGTAGGTTTTATCGTTTTTATCTCATATTGCTTGAACCGCTTCGCATCTTCTCCTTCTATCCATCCTGTTGAGTCCACAATTATAATATCTGCCCCTAATTCTTTCGCTTTCGCAACAGCAGCCGCAGCGCCATTTACACATTCGTGCATACACCGGTTAGGTGAAGTAGTGCCAACAAAATAGAGGCTGTGAAGCGGCACTTCCGAAAGCGTTCTTAGCTCCTTTTCCTGTATTCCCATCCCTATGCAGCATGGCGGTCCTATATCACTTTGACCCACATCGGTATCAACAACCGCTACTTTTAGCCCTTGTGCGAAAAAAACGTTTGCAATAGAAGTAACCGCATAAGTCTTCCCCACATCTACGCCACCGAGCATGAAAATGACTACTGGCTTTTGCTCTTGCCTTAACGCATCCTCTACCGCCTCTTCAATAGCTTGCTGCATCTTTGCGCCTAAACCTAAACTTAAAGATTATTTCTATTTCTATTAATTTCTGTGAGAACTAATTTGATAGGTACGTATTATATTATTTTTACCGGTGTCTATATTTTTGTCTTTGAAAATAGGCGGTGTATCGAATGGAGAGGGCAGAAAAAGAAGAGATTATGGGGCGATGTGCCGAGATGCTTGAAGAACACATGAGCGACGTTATGGTTTCGAGGAACATAAGGATCTAACATGATAACAATAGCGATAGCAGGAAAGCCGAATTCTGGTAAATCCACCTTTTTTAAGGCCGCTACACTCGCAGATGTTGAGATAGCCGCTTATCCGTTCACAACTATATCGCCTAATATGGGGATAGCATACGTGCGAGTAAAATGCCCATGTAAAGAAGAGGCGATTCAGCAGGTAATTCCCGCCGGGTGTGGAAAATGCATAGATGGTTCTCGCTTCATACCGGTAGAGCTCATGGATGTTGCAGGCCTGGTAAGAGGGGCACATGAGGGGAAGGGCTTAGGGAACGAATTTTTAGACGAACTGCGGCAGGCGGAAGCGATAATACATGTTGTAGATGCATCTGGTGGGACTGATATAGATGGTAATGTGGTAGAGATTGGGAGTCATGATCCAGTTGAGGATGTCAGTTTCTTCAAAGAAGAGCTGAATATGTGGGTGTACGGGATAATAAAGCGGAATTGGCGAAAACTGGAACGTAAGGCCGAGTTAGAAGAGGATAAGATAGAGCGGTTGCTTTCTGAACAATTAGCGGGTGTTGGAGTAACAGAAGAGCAGATAAAGGCAGCTATATTCAAATCTGAGATCTCGGACAAGGATAACATAAAGTCCTGGGGCGATGAAGACCTGAAAAATTTGGCTGCTCATATAATAACGAGGAGTAAAAAGATGATTATCGTGGCGAACAAAGCGGACATTGCACCTGAAGAGAACGTGAAGCGGCTGAAGGAAGTGAAAGAAGACGAGTTGGTGATTCCATGCTCCGCCGCGGCAGAACTTGCTTTGAGAACCGCAGCAAAGAACAATTTCATAAATTATCTGCCTGGTGATACGGATTTTGAGATCGCACATGAAGTTACAGAGAAGCAGAGAAAAGGTCTGGAGAGCATAAAGAAATTAATTCACGCTTATGGCGGCACTGGCGTGCAGGAGATCATAAATCATGTGGTGTTCAATCTGTTAGAGAATATAGTTGCGTATCCGGTAGAGGACGAGCATAAGTTGACGGATTCCACAGGTAGGGTTCTACCAGACGCGCATATATTGAAAATCGGGAGCACACCACGTGATTTGGCTTTCGCTGTTCATTCGGACCTCGGTGAGGGTTTTCTTTATGCGGTGGATGCGCGAACAAAACTCAGACTTAGTGAAAAACACGCATTGAAGGATAGAGCGATAATAAAAGTGGTATCTACGCGGTGACACGCGCTTTTAGTTGTGAACACAAGATTACACTGATTTTCACGAGAATGAAGTATACCTGAATCTTCGGAGCTAAGCGAAAAAGTGTGGGAAGAAATAAAAAGGCTTGCGGATCAGTATATCGGATTATTGGGAGATGCGGATAGTCTGTCAGAGCCCGTAAAATCTGTTGTTTGGTTTATTAAGAAGATAGCAGAGGCTAAGGAAGAAGGGAAGTAAATAACAGGTCTTTTGAGATGTGAATATATATCCCAAATGGGTAACAAATACATGCATATCGAAAAGCTTTTAAACACTGACTGAAAATAATATATATAAAGTTTTTTTTTGTAACGAAAAAGGGGTGGACACCATGAAGTCAAATGAAAAAATAGTATTGTTGGGGATATTTGTTTTAGCTTTTTTGGTTATGGGTGTGTTTCCGGTTTACGGATTAAGTGATTCAGGCGCAAATTCGCCGATTTGTGGTTTAACCGATTCTGGATCACCAGAAGCTTCCCAAAATTTTACTTTCTATGCGGTTTACGACCGGCTGGTGGACCTCGGCGGTTCTTATCACACGCACGCGGCTATGAGCGGCGATGGCAATAAGCTAATATATGCCGACTAGAACGCCACCTCAGACTCTCCTGTTCTCTATACCTTGAACGCAAACGGTACAGGACTGACACAAATCGCTCTACCGGATCTCGGGGGAGCTTATATTCAGGAACTGGCTATTGACTCTGATGGTTCGCGGGCATTCTTCAAGGCGTGTAGGGTGCTTTGTAAAGTCGAAAACGGCGTGGCCACCAAAATCTTTGACAGCAATGACTATCCGGACATTGGATCATGCTCACAGATCCAGACGACTGCCGATGGCAGATACGTCTATTTTAAGGACTCTGAGCCTAACGACTGTGACGTCTGGCGAGTAGCGCACAGTGGCGGTACACCGGAGTTGATCATTGATGATAAGCTGGTGCCATGTGATGGTGGCGTGGGCCGCATGGTAAACGAGTTCGCCATTTCGGATGACGGTAGCACTATCGCTTTCTGCCTTTACGGCTACGTTGGCGATAGCGGCTACAGGTCTAAGGATGAGCTGTTCGTCCGGGACGCTACTGGAGGGTACCGCCAATTGACTAATGACGAGGACGATGTTACAAAGTACGGCCTGGCCATCAGCGGAGATGGCTCGACTATTGTATTTCATCCCTATGGTAGTCCCTTCTATGCCATCAAGTCCGATGGCAGTGCCAAGATCGCCGTGGAGGAGGTAGGTATGTCATGCGCCGGACCTGTTCTTAACTACGACGGCACGAAGATGTTCTACGCAGCGAGAACGGGAAACTGTGGCAGGCTTGTCAATACAGACGGATCGGGTGGTATAGACCTATTGCCAAAGTTTTCCTTTCCCAGTCAAATTACTGCGGACTATGACCTGTGCATTAGCGACAATGGGCACCGGATCAGCTTCCGAAGGTCGTCTACTGATGTGTACGTCGGCTACCTCAACGATCCAGACGCCGTGCCTGATGCGCCTGTCATAGAGAGCATTGCCTTTGACCCGCCAGCCATGCCACGGGGCGACCCAGATGCCGTAATCGTCCTTACCTCTGAGATCAGTGACCCGCAGGGTCTGGCTGATATTAAACGCACCAGCACGGATGAACTGGTGGACGGTCGTTTAGAGGGTTATGATAATATCCCGGTCTCTTTTTCCCATGCCGCCAACGACGTAGGCTGGAGTCATGACCAAACGGCAGGTGACGGTATCTTCAGCACTGCCGGTACGCCAGCCCCTATGATTGACGAGTTGGACCAGATGACTGTACGCATGGGGGTCAAAGACGCTAGCGGGACGGTGGTTGTGGCGGATACGGTTTTGTTCATCGGAGAAGTGCCACCAACACCAGCGCCAACACCCACTCCAAAACCAATTGCATTTTCTGGAAGAGGACAAGAAGCTACATCGAAATTCTCACTTGAGAAAGGACTGTCAATATTCAAAATGACCCATGATGGAGATCGGAATTTTATAGCCTGGCTTTTTGATGATGAAGGAGACAGGATTGATCTAGTTGTGAATGAAATTGGAGAATTCGATGGATCTAAAGTCGTAGGCATAAAAAAACAAGGAGATTACCTATTAGACATCAATGCAGATGGTAGATGGATGATAACCATCGAACAACCAAGACCTTCTTATGCTCCGCCAGTACCAAAAACGCTGAAAGGCAAAGGACGACAAGCATCAGAAATGTTCCATCTGGATAAGGGCTTGGCTAGATTTGAGATGACCCATGACGGGGATTCTAATTTTGCAATCTGGCTTTTTGATGATGAAGGAGACAGGATTGATCTAGTTGTGAATGAAATTGGAGAATTCGATGGATCTAAAGCTGTAAGCATCCGTAAAGGCGGGATTTACTTACTTGATATTAGCGCGGATGGAAACTGGGAAATCTCAATAGAATGATTGCTCTGTGATTTGTTCCTTTGAAGCAATCTTTTTTATTTTTAGAGAGTGTTAAGATTTATGTGGATCTACCTAAGAGGCATAGGGGAATTTTGAAAAACCCCCTTGAAGAAGATAGTTAAAAGATTCTATAACCGGCGGGAGCTGATGAAATCAATCATGAGAAGAAAGATGCACAAATTGAGTTCCAAAGCGCTAAAAGCGTAAAGTTTATATGTTGTTAGCGATATAATTATATACATGAAGTCATTAATCGATTTTGCACTTAATGAGGAGTATG
>PRCZ01000041.1 GCA_009903405.1 Candidatus Methanophaga sp. AG-394-G06 | reverse complement strand
CTATTTGAAGCAATTTAAAGAAAAACTCATGCCAAAACCAAAAGATTGGAGTGGAAAAAAATGGCAGGGGAGAAAGCCAGGTTCATACAAATGGTACGAAATCCAAGATACTATTGACTATTACACTGAATTTGAAAAGCCAAAGATATGTTGGGGAAATCTATGCGACACGGCATCATTTACAATCGATTTTGAGAGTTTCTACATCAATGCACCCGCTTGTATCTTGAATTCTAATGATAAATACCTTTTGGGCTGTATGAACTCAAAACTTCTTTGGAGATTTCTCCAAGAAATTGCTGCCGGGAGACGGGGTGGTTTCATCGAGGCAAAACCCTTTTATGTTGAACAGCTCCCAATCCGCACCATTGATTTCTCCAATCATGCGGAGGTGGCAAAGCACGATAAACTTATTTCTCTGGTGGATAACATGCTCGAACTCCAGAGAAAATACCACGACGCAAGAATGGGGCGAGATAAAGAGCTTTACGAACGGCGGATAAAAGTTGTTGATGCGCAGATTGACGGGCTGGTTTATGATCTGTATGGGCTGACGGAGGAGGAGGTGAAGGTGGTGGTGGAGATGGGAAGCAGGGGGAAATAAGGAAGGATGCAAATAAATTCTGTTGTGACAGTTTTTTTTTTATGCCCTATGTGTCAAATAAAATATCGTAGGGGGATGTTGACATGCCAAACTGGTTAGTCAGATTAAAGGGCGAGAAGTTCGATTTGGAGGACTTTCCATCACTGTTGCGTTCTCCAGAACACACCGTCATCGAAGAGAATGGTTCTTACTATTTAAAATCGTCGGACTTCGACTCACTTAGCTCGGCTGATGAGGTGCGGGAACGCGCAATCGCAATCATCGATATGCTAAATGGAGCAATGAAGCTTCATATTCACAACTTCCGCGGCGTTTTTGAAGATGGTGTGACCCTTATCAAAGAAGATGGGAGCCGTCACCACTATGTCTATCTTGGAGGCACAATCGCAACACGAGTTAAAGTAAGTGCAACAGTAACTACATCAAATGGTACACAACAAATAGCCCCTCAGCCCAGTGACGTCGAATCTTGGCTTAGTCTCGCCAAGGGTGATAAGGCTGTTGCTGACGCACTTCATTTTTTTAGAGAGAATACCTGGATCAGTCTTTACAAGGTATATGAAATCATTAGAGATGATGTAGGTGGCGAAGAAGCAATCACAACGAATGGCTGGGCGACTAAGAAGAGGTTAAAGCGGTTCACTCGAACTGCTCAAAGCAGAGCAGCCCTTGGTGACTACGCGCGTCACGCCAGCAAAAAGTATACGCCACCAGCACAGCCGATGCCTATCCATGAGGCTGAGTCACTGATTAGAGGTGTCCTCCTGAGTTGGTTCCGTTCAAAAGCATAATCACTTGTCAGGCTACATTGACGTGGTTCATTCCCAAAAGAGATTATAGTGAGAGTAAATATACCTTCTGGACCCAAACCAAAAATAAGCAATAAAGGTAAAAAATAGAAGGGAAAGCTCGCAAACGAACCTTCTTAACCATCTCCAAAAAATAAAGAAGGTTATTATACTGTCATTTCCCTCGTAGTTCGTTTTCTATTCCTTTTTTAGGGCACCACTTATGACATTATACAATTTCGCATCTTTAGAATGCTCAAATGCTCCGGCAATACCCTCTGCGATTTTTGCAAAAGTTTCTTCTGCTATTCTCATAGGCTTACTATCTGTATCTGCTTTGTCTCTGGCAATTACAGTGCATAAAGCGGAAACGTTATATACTGCACGGGCCAAAGTTAGAGTTGAGAGATTATGGAAACGGATTTGGGTAATTTAAAGAAGGTAAATATAAGAAAAAAATGGCCTGATGAGACTTCGGATTTTACTCCTTGGCTAGCAAGAGAGGAGAATATAGAAAAGCTAAGTTTAGCACTAGGACTCGAATTGCAAGTAGAAAACATAGAAGTATCGGTAGGACCGTATTCAGCAGACATTTTAGCAAAGGATGTTGGTAGTGATCGGTATGTTGTTATAGAAAATCAACTTGGGAAAACTAATCATGATCATTTAGGAAAACTAATAACGTACGGATCTGTTTTGGATGCTTCAGCAAATGTCTGGATTACGAGTGAATTTACAGAGGAACATAAAAAGGCTTTAGATTGGTTAAATGACCATACTTCCGATGAAATATCCTTTTATGGTGTAATTCTTGAGTTATGGCAAATAGACGATTCAAAACCCGCTGTTAGGTTTAATGTCATTAGTAAACCTGCGGATATTATAAGGCAGACAGCAATAACAAAAGCATCAGAGAATCTTTCAGAAACAAAAAAATTACAGTTAGAATTTTGGACTAAATTTAGAGAGAAATTAAGCAAAAGGAAAGAGATACCGTCGGTACAATCAGCAAGACCGCAATACTGGTTTGATATTTCTTTAGGGAGGTCAGGAATTGTTTTATCAAATACTGCTAACACTTTTGATAATAAAATTGGTGTTAGGGTTTATATATCAAATAAAGTTGCAAGTGTCGCATTACCACAATTATTGCAAATGAAAGAAGTGATAGAAGCTGAAATAGGTGAAGTATTAGACTGGGATCCGAATCCCGAAAATCTTGATAAAACCATTGGCTTAAAACGAGACGCCGATTTAACAAAGAGGGATAACTGGGATGAATATCTCGATTGGTTAACTGATATGACAATTAAGTTCCGAAAGACATTTTCAAAGAGAGTGAAAAGTTTGGATTTGACTAAAAAAGTTGATGAGGATCACGGTATTGAAGAAACTTAAATGCACGAGAAAGACCTGTATCCCGCGGTAGAAAAATTCTTGAAGACGCAAAAAAACATTCTAAATCCTTTCAATAACATCGATTAATCCCGTGTAGAACATTCTATCCCGGATTATTGGTGCAACTTCTCTGGGCAAACCATGCCTATATCCCGAATACTCTTTACTGTTAAGCGAGAGTTCTATCGCCTCCGCTACATCTCGGATCATCTTGTTATCCCCGAAAACGTAGTTGATTTTTTGCTTGCAGATCGCAATGTCTGAATCGGCTATTATTTTTGTCATCATACCAAGGTCATACAAATCCTTGAACTCCCTTCTATTTCTATATGCTATTAATTTGTCTGCAAAATAAATCCAAATCTGAGAACTCTTTGAGCACCTTTAGGGTATCATATACCCAAATCTGTATCTCAAAATCCATGGGATTAACACCCTCCTTTTTTGCGTACTCCCGTATCTTCGCGCCATTAAAGATTTCCTTACTCCAGAACAATGAATTAATCTGGTAAATCAATCTCTTCTAAAATGATCTCAACGCCAGGTAAATTGAGATCGCCATAAAATTTTAACCATCTGGGATTATGTAATGCTTTTCTTAAGACTATAACGTCTCCTATGCCTAAAGCGTCAGCTATTATATTGCTCGTATTGCATCGTTTCGGAATTTTACTTGGCATGATTGTCGCATACATATTTAAATTTTCAACTACTTTTTTAGCAATTTCATTATATTTGTTTTTAGGCAGGGCGATCTCTATTATCCTCTGATACATTGCATGATCCGTCAGATTATGGAGGAACAAGGCGGTTTCTCCTGTATATAATAATCTCTGCCGAGAAGCCTATCCAATTCATGAAACACATCGGTTTTTTTCTTCTTCCCATAACCTTGATTATACGTGAACAGTTGCTGTCTTCTTCTTCCTGGCTTCCACAAAACTACCCCTTTGCCCGTCAAAGTCCAGCATATTTTCTCTGCTGTGGGATAAGTAAGTTTGAGTGCCTCGGCTATATGGCCCATGCTAACCCAATCCTCAAAGTGTGTAAAGGCATTTACTATCTCTTCATCAACTTTTATTGTAAGGACGTTCATAGTGTATCTTTATAGAATTACATATTTAAATAATTAAAGATTTTGTTTAATCATATATATATGTGCGAGGTCGGCCAAAGGCAGATAAAGCTTGTTGATGCGCGGATTGATCGGCTGGTGTATGATTTGTATGGGCTGACGGAGGAGAAGGTGAAGGTTGTGGGAGAGGGAAGCGGGAAAAAATAAGAAAATTCAATCTAAAGAGGTGAGAAATATGGCTGGAGCAGTGGCTATCTATGCAACCTATGCAAGAAGAGTATTGGTGGGCGGACTACTTGTCGAAATGGATCCCGATAAATTTATACCCATGATAGATTCCAAAACAACTGTTATACATGGTGAACTTGGGAAATTGAAGAAATAGAAGTCGAAAAAATTTATACTGGTGGTGTAATCAAACTTTGATTAATGTTGGTGCATCCATATTGCATCTGTACTACAATATATCTCCCACCATGCTATCACATTTATAAGGAATTAATGAAAATCGTTAATTATATAAATATGTAAAAACAAAGGCACAATCGATTTTTCTAGTCTGTTGACAAGAAGTTGCATCGCGGATTGCCCTTGTGGCTACCCTCACCATTCGGGGTAATCCTACTGCGGAACACGCCGGGGGTAACGCTTGCGTGGTAAGCTCGCAGGACAACGTGGGAAAATCAGAGAACCCAGCTCAGATCAACTGCCAGCTAGGATAAGAACGCTATGAAGAGTGTAATGCGAACCATTGTAAGAGTCGTAAAATCGAATAAGCAAAATTGAAATGCTTGAGCGGTATGAAGGGAAACTTTCACTTCACGTACCGTTCTGAGATGAGAATGGGCGAGTAATCGCCTTATTCTTAATCTGCGAAATCACTAGAAAATATCCTCAAGTTTTACCGCAGAGTGCGCGGAGAACGCAGAGGCATCAGAAAATCCAAGCGTGGATTGGAAAGCTCCTGTCTTAAACTCTGCGTACTCTGCGATCTCCGCGTTGATAAATCACTGGCTTTTTAGACTGTGCCGGTAGCTCATGAAATTAAACAGTTCATTCACCGCCACGTCTTCACATTAGATATAATCGCAAAACCTTCTTCCGAATCGCTAATCGCCTTCTCCAGAGCCGCATCCAACCCATCCGAGAAGAACACGTTTTTACCCCCTATTTTGCCCTTGAACTCATCACCCACGATAATCACCTCAACGAACTCAGATGCGTTATTATCAACCACCTCTTTCAGTTCCTCAACGTCTACGCCTTCACACACATATTGCGACTCCTCGCCAAGAATCAAAATCATCTTCCCTGATAGTTGCCTTGCCAGC
This sequence comes from Candidatus Methanophaga sp. AG-394-G06, assembly GCA_009903405.1. Lineage (GTDB taxonomy): Archaea > Halobacteriota > Syntropharchaeia > Alkanophagales > Methanospirareceae > Methanophaga. Next base: position 4,574 of record PRCZ01000041.1, on the reverse strand, counting down.
TCAGTTATCACATCAAGGAACTTCAGCTTTGTGCCGGAATTGGAATTATCAATAAGAAAACGCCCTTTTAGACTGCCCAGTTTCATTCTGCCCTCGACTGTCGAAATATTAGTGTTGATCACATCCGGTGGTACCCCAAGACTTAAAACAGCGCAAAAAGCCGCACCCAGGCAATTCCTGTAATGTTCCGTCTCAAAAAAGGAGTCAAAAGCGCTAAAGGCAAGTTTACCATCAATATAATCGCCGTTTAGGGTATTCAGCCGGTTAAAAAGGACATTATTCCCCGCTAGCCACAGGTTAGCATCCTCATCGCCATATGTATTCCCACCCACGTTCACATCTAACGGATGGACAATGATACTTTTAGCATCAAAGTTATTTATTGACGCCAATTTTACCGCGGATGCATCTTCTGTACCGCCCGCAATTCTATAATCTTCTTTCAAGCTCGTTATCACGCCTACATCGCCTATTCCTGTTAATCCAAGCGAAATCTCAAATACCGCTATATCGGGCGCCAAATCCTTTTCCGCCACTATGTGCATCACGTTCAATACACTCGCAGGCGTGCCACTGTGCCGAGGGAATCGAATCACACCGTCAGCCGAATTAAATCGTGTGGATGAACTGGTATGCGAAAGCACCTTTTTACCTTTTAATAACTGACAGATCAACTCGCAGACCGAAGTTTTTCCTACCGTGCCCGTTACTTCTATCACGTTAATATCAGCGAAAAGGCCATTTGTGACTGCAATTTCCTTCACCGCTTCCTGATGGCTCATAAACGGTATGTTCTTCTCTAATGTTTGCTTTACAATTTCAAACTTCGGACTCAGATGAACCGGCGCGATAACCAAATCATAATCCAAACGGTTAAACGAAGACTGCTCTCTATAAGGATTGGACACCGCCACGTCTTTACCTAGTTCTTTTAGCTCGTCTGCAATCACGTCCGCACCATGAATAGGGTCTAAAACTAATATCCGGGATGCTCCTTTTATATCCATCCTTCTTTTTCTTGTCATTGTTGACCGCTGCACCAGCGTCTCTTTACCCCCTTCTTAATTTCACACTATTTATTGTGATTTGAATAAAAACAAACAGTTATATATATAGAATATGCTATTTATAATAATTATGATTAATCGGGAATCCGCAGAACGGGGAAATCCCGTGGACCGCGCGGTCAGACGCGTGAAAGCGATGATGATGAACTGGGGCTTAGGCGAAGGCTGCAGCTTCATCTATGCTGTGCTCATCACCGCTCATAAGCCGCTATCCGCAGATGAGATAGGCAAAAAAACTAACTACGCATACTCGTCCACCATAAACTATCTTAATACACTCATACGACTGGGTTTGGTAGAACGATTCCGAGAGTTCAGAAAGAACCGATACGTGGCTGACGTGAACTTCGTGGAGCTGATAAAGGCAGAGCGAGCGAGGGTAAAAAGTTATCTCAAACAGCTTGGCTCCGATCTTGACGGTATAAAAGACCTCGAGCCGCTTAGAGATAAAGTTGAATCTGCAATTGCATATCTAAAGGGCGTTGAACGTGTAGCAGAAATAAAGGAAGAATGAAGAAAGATGAAGATGAAATTATCCCGAAAAAGTGACAGATCCCCTAAGATTATATTGACTGCCGATGAGACGATGATGAGCAGGTACAGATGGGGTATATTTGTTGGGTTCTCTACCTGCATGCCTCGTGGCGTTGTTCCCGACTGGTTTTATTTCTCCGTTTTCTCGCCGCCCGTCCCGAGTAAGAACGGTAGAGCGTTATTTGCCGATTCGGGACTTCGGATTATGGAAGCTTCTTTAGCAGCAGTCTTCGGCGATGATGAAGTTGCAGTTGTACACCCGCGTAATTTGGAGCATGTAGCAGGTCGCCAAACGGAGATAATAGGCGTTTCGGGTCACGATTTCCTGGGTATCAATCCACCGACCTCTGAGTTCGTTGATATGTTAGACATCGGCCCGCCGTACAACCGTATAAAGTTCTTTGAACTGATGAAAAAACCGGTGATGAAGGAGAAGATAGTGGTAGCAGGCGGTAAAGCGGCGTGGCAGTTGACTGACGAGACGATTATGGACAAACTGAACATAGATTATGTACATCTTGGCGAGGGTGAAATTACCGTTCCCGCAATGTTCACCTCTATACTCGCAGGTGAGACACTGCCGCGTACTATAAAAGGCAAAGATCCGGACGCTGATGCGATCCCTAATATCAAAGGTGCCACTATTCACGGATTGGTAGAAATAAGCAGAGGCTGTGGAAGAGGCTGCTCCTTCTGCACCCCGAACATGCAACGGCTCCGCTTCAAGTCTATCGAGCATATTGTACGTGATGTGGAGGTAAATGTAAATGCTGGTCAGACGGCAATATCCCTCCATTCTGAGGATCTCCTTCGTTATGGCGCTAAAGGTATAGCACCTGACGAAGAGCGAGTTATGAACCTGTTCCGGCATGTTACCGCAGTGAAGGGAATTGAGCGTATTGGCGCGAGCCATATATCTCTTGCCTCCGTCTATCATGAGCCCGAGCTTCTTAATGCAATCTCAGAATTATGCTACTCCATGCTCGACCGTGACTGGATGGGTGCGCAAACTGGAATAGAGACCGGGAGTGAAAGGCTGATTGCGAAGCACATGAGAGGTAAAGCAGCGCCATCGCAACCGGAGAAATGGCATGAGATTGTCACACATGCTTTTGGTATCCTCGATGATAATAACTGGTTTAACGCAGCAACGATGATAAATGGTCTTCCGGGCGAAACTGCAGATGACGTGATTAAAAGCATAGAGCTGGTAGAGGATTTAAAAGGGACTTCTTCTATTATCGTACCGCTGAACTTCGTTTCCATGCGTGGCTCCATGCTGGATAGCGAGGAAACGTTTACCATGGCAAAGATGACGCCAGAGCACTGGCAACTTCTGGGCGGATGCATAGAGCACAATCTGAATCTCACACCAAAACTAATGAAAGAATACAATAGCGCTAAGGGGCTCAAAAGCAGCCTATTTTGTCTCGCTGCTAAATATATGGCGAATGCACTACAGAAGTATGTGAAAACAATGAAAAGGGGCGAATCACCAACAGAGCGTAGAGAAGTGAGCAAATGGCTCAATCCCGATCTGTCGGCTATGTAGCTTATTATAACCACAAGATTACACTGATTTTCGGGAGAAATTGTAAGGATGCGAGTCAAACCGGTATCATAATCCTGCATCATTATATCATATAAATTTATATAGCTAAAACAGATAGAAAATTTAGGAGGTGAAAAAGAAAAAAATGAAAGATGAAAAAGAGAATATTGTAAAGACAGTGGTTATAGTGGCGATGGCAATATTAGTGTTGATGTCCATGCTGCCAGCAATGGTAAGTGCACAGAGCGACGTAAAAATCACGGAGATTATGTATAATCCAAGCACAGAGCAAGGTAGCGATGCTAACATGGAGTGGATCGAGTTTTATAATAAGGGTACAGAAGCAGTAAACATTAGCGGTTGGACAATAGACAATAATCCAATATCAGAGAATGTAATGCAGCCAAGAGATTATGTCGTGTTTGCAAGGAATAAGACAGCGTTTGAAGATTATTATGGTGTATTACCATGTCCCATAATAGATGTAACATTCGTACTTGCTAACTCTGGAGACACACTAGTCCTGTGCAACAGCACTGGAGCTGAGGTAGATAACGTAACATACAATTCTTCATGGGGCGCGGATGGAAATGGTAAAACGCTAGAACGAACTGCAACAGGAGCGTGGAAAGAGAGTCTTGTAGATGGTGGTACACCATGCAAACTGAATAGCGTGGCAATCGTAGTACCATATTCACCCTGGCTTCCGCCAATGATTTACATATGCAACATTACCGTAGATGCTATGACACCAGAGAATGTCGGAAAGAATGCAACTCTTGGCCTGTTTACTTCGGTAGAAATGATAGACAATGTGTCATATTATATATTCAACATAAGCACACCCACGGACACTACTAAGATGTACGTCTCTACTGATGCTAAGAATGAAGATAACCTGATGAGACGGGCAGTGACAGAGGCACCTGGAAGAGAAATATCAAATTTGACGTTTGACCCGGCGTTTGTGATGCGTGATTTCCCGCTTTGGATTGGAAAGACATGGACGTCTGCATCCAATGTCACTGGCATAATAGTCAATAAAACGGGCGCAGTAATTCCAATTAAGACAACAGCAGTAGTAGCGGGTAAGGTAACTCTGGAAGTAGTAACAGTACCACTTGGCACATTCCCATGCATAGTACTCGAAAATAATATCAGTTATGATGTAGCGGGAGTGCCGATCTCGAATGTGAGAAAGTACTGGATGAGCACGCAGAATAATGAGCTCTTGTCTCCGAAATCACAAACCTATCGCAATGGAAACCTCGTGGACGAGCTTGAGCTGATTGAGGCTATATCACCAACGTATGCGAATGAAAGCAACAACAATACCACGATCAACCTTACGACTGGTCGCTTCTTAGTTATCACACTGGAAGGGAATCCAACTACTGGCTATACCTGGGAGGTAACAGAAC
>PRCZ01000040.1 GCA_009903405.1 Candidatus Methanophaga sp. AG-394-G06 | reverse complement strand
ATATGGCAGAGACGAGAGAATTAGCACAAAAGTTTAAGTCATATCTCTAATTAATTAAGTAGATGTATAAAGTCAACTAGAAAATGGACAATAACATATCGTTGCGGGAATATCTTCATTCGCTCAGGTTCTACTTATTGTTCGTTTCCATTATTTTTATTGGCGCTATTGTCATCGGCTATAATGGTATTCTAAGCGAAGTATTTAGTGCGCCTTTAGAGTGGATTGAGGAGCTTAGTGAAGGTATAAAGGATTTTACAGATATTTACCCGGCATGGCTGATTTTTATGGTTTTTTTCGTTGTGATATTTCTGAATAACGCTTTTACTTGTTTCCTTGATATTATATTGGGGCCGCTATTAGGTATATTTCCACTCTTTTCTGTAATTCTCAATGGTGGCTTGATCGGCTGGTTCGCGCAGGAGGAGGGTCTAATTATCTTTCTTGCGATAGTGCCGCATGGAATATTTGAGATACCTGCTTTTTTGCTCAGTGCCGCAATTGGCTTGAAATTGGGACGAGAGGTTTTGAAACGGAAAGAAGAGCGGCATTTGAAAGATGAATTGCGAAAAGGCCTGAGAGCATATCTCATTCTGGTTCTGCTGCTGCTTCTTATTGCCGCACTCATTGAATCAGGTTTGATTGTTGCAGCAATTTTTCTTATTTGATTAACTTGACATTCGTTGTCAGATTAATTATATCAGCAAAAATAGCTAATCTATACAAAAAGGGAGGACAAAATGGCAGCGATGAACTTCAAAGAGATAGAAGATAAATGGCAGCATAGATGGGAAGAGCGCAAAATCTTTGATGCCGATATAGGAGGCGTGAAAAAGTTCTTTCTGAGTGTCCCGTATCCATACACCTCAGGACCGTTACACATAGGTCATGGCAGAACATATACATTAGGCGATATAATAGCGCGATTTAAGCGATTGCAGGGCTATAACGTGCTATTCCCTATGGCATTCCACGTTACCGGAACGCCAATTTTAGCGATTGCCGATAGTATTGCGAAAGGCGAAGAGGCGGTCGTGGCGCGATATAACGATTACATCGCGATATATGAAGGTGCGGCAAAGGTAAAAGAGATAGTCAGTAGCTTTGGCAAGCCGGAAAACGTTGCGAATTTCTTCGCCGATCGTATCTCAGACGACTTTAAGAGGATGGGATATTCCATAGACTGGCGTAGGAAGTTCAATACCACCGAGCCTATGTACAACAAGTTCATCGAATGGCAATTTAAAAAGCTTTACGATAAGGGCGTAATAACGAAAGGGAAATACCCTATTACTTATTCTATTGACGATAAATCAGCAGTTGGAGAGGACGACATAGAGGATGGCGATATAACTAAAGTAACGACTATTGAACATACGACCATAAAGTTCAAACTCTCTGACATGGATTCTTACCTGGTAGCAGCAACGCTACGTCCCGAAACCATATTCGGAGTTACTAACCTCTGGATCAACCCTGCGGCACGATATGTTAAGGTAAAGGTGGGGGGCGAGTTCTGGATAGTATCACGAGAAGCCGCAGAGAAATTGAGCTATCAGCGAGAAGAAATAGAGGCTATGGAGGAACTACCCGGTGAATATTTCTTGGGTAAGCACGTTAAGACGCCCATAGGTGATAGGGAAGTGCCTATTTTACCTGCGAGCTTCGTTGATGCGGATGTAGGCACTGGCGTGGTCTATTCTGTTCCGGCACATGCACCCTATGATTATATCGCATTAGAGGATTTGAGACGTGCAGAAGGGGTTGAGATAGCGCCAATACGCATAATAGACATAGAAGGGTATGAAATGCCCGCGAAAGATATTTGTGAACAAATGGGTATAGAAAACCAGGCGGATGAGCGATTAGAGGAAGCCACACAGATAATCTATAAAGATGAATTCTATCGCGGTGTACTAAACGAAGTTTGTGGCGATTTCGCGGGTGTTAAAATCGCAGCGATAAAGGATGCCGTTAAGGATTGGTTAAAGGGCGAAAAGATAGCAGATGTATTCTATGAGACTTCGAGGAAGGCGGTAACGAGAGGTGGCGGTAAAGTTATTGTTGCGGTCTTGCAAGATCAATGGTTTATAGATTACACACCGAAATGGTGGAAAGATTTGGGACATAAACTCGTTGATGGGATGACCTTCTATCCGGACAAGTACAAGGCGTATATGCATGACATTATCGATTGGTTAGCGTTTAGACCATGTGCGCGGAAAAGGGGTCTGGGCACCGAGTTCCCATTTGAAAAGGGCTGGATAATTGAATCTCTGAGCGATTCTACAATCTACATGGCGATGTACACCATAGCGCACCTGCTACGGCAACTGCCCGTGGATGCGTTAAGTGAGTCGTTCTTCGATTATGTCTTTTTAGGACTCGGCGATGCCGAAGCATTGTCAAAGGCGATAAAGGTTGATGTGGACAGTTTGAACCGGATAAAGGACGAGTATGAATACTGGTATCCGAATGATCTGCGGCACACTGCGCCACCGCACCTATCAAACCATTTGGTTTTCTTCTTGATGCACCACGCCGCGATATTTCCCGCAAGTAAGTGGCCGAAGGCTATCACACTGAATGAGTTGATGATACGAGAAGGACGGAAGATGTCGAAGAGCAAAGGGAATGTAATTCCATTAGCTGATGTCTCTAAACTCTATGGCGTGGACATATACCGGCTTTATTGTGCGATTAACGCGGATTTCGCAAGCGTAGTCAACTGGCGTGAACAGGATACAGAAGCGTTGAGGAAGCGATTTAATACGTTGGCAGAGCTATTTGAGGATAGTATTGACGTAGAATCACTAAAAGAGGCCGAGTTCACGCATACCGATCGCTGGCTGCTATCTAAATTTTACAGTTGGTTACAGGAATCAGTTGAGCGGTTTGATGCGTTTAGAATACGCGAAGCGGGAGTAAATATGCTGTTCAATGTACTGAACGATGTAAGATATTACGAGCAGAGGGAGAGCGCGGATAGACGTAAAAGGATCGTCCGGAACATTCTGGAGGATTGGCTGATTATTCTATCGCCAATTGTACCGCATATCTGTGAAGAGGTTTGGCATAAGCTACACGATACGTTCATTTCTGTGCAGACACTGCCGGAGCTAAAGGCGGAGTTTATTGACGATCGTGTGGAGCATGAGGAGGCGTATTTGGTCGCACTCATTGGCGATATAAATGAGATACTGAAGATAGCTAGAATCAAGCCCGCTAAAATTTATGTCTATACTGCTGAAAACTGGAAATGGGAGATATTCCGCGCGATAAAGGATGTACCAGATAAGGATAAGATTAAAGAGGCGATGAAGATCAGAAAGGATAAGAGCACCGTGGATTTCGTGAAGCAGGTGATGAAAAACCTTTCTTTAAAAAAGAAAGCTTTACCAAAGAAAGAAAATACTTTATATTTCGAGCTTGATGAAGCGGGGGTTCTGGAACGTGAGAAGGAGTATTTAGCGACGGAGTTCGGCTGTGAAATACAGATAAATGAGGAGTACGATCCTAAGGGTAAGAAACGGTTTGCCATTCCGCTTAAGCCGGCTATTTATGTGGTGGAGTGATACATAAAAATGAGTTATTCATGGTTGTGTTAGGGGCAGCCATTATTCTGATCACGATAATTATCGGTATTTCGATGTTGCAAATAAAACGTCCTTACTCACGAGAAAAGTAGAAAATGTTTTATTATAGGAGTAACAAACTTATCCATATTGAAATACCTTACGCGCATAGCTGAATGTAAGAAGAAATGAGGAGTGTTTAATGGACTTGACTGATAACGAGAAAAGGGACGCTGTTAAACGGATATAACAAGATTATGGGGGTGAGCGTATGAGACGAGATGTGGCGCTGAAAGTATTAAGGGGGCATAAGCAGGAGCTGGAGGAACGATACGGTGTCACCCGATTGGGGATTTTTGGCTCAGTAGCAAGAGATGAAGCCGCTGACAACAGCGATGTGGACGTGGTTGTTGAGATGGCACCCGATCTGTTTGGAAAGGTAAGCCTCAAAGAGGAGCTGGAGAGAATTCTTGGGGCAAAAGTTGATCTGGTGCGTTACTGGCGGCGTATGAATCACTACCTGAAAAGACGCATCGACAAGGAGGCATACTATGTATGATGTAACATTGCTTCTGGAAAAGCTGTTACAGATTGATGATGCGTTAGCGAAAATCGAACGGCGTTTTGCCAACATTAGTTCGCCCGATGATTTCTTGGATAGTGATGAAGGGCTGGACATGCTGGATGGAATCGCAATGATGCTGATAGCCATAGGGGAAAACTTCAAAAAGATCGATAAAGAGACCGAAGGGAAAATGCTTGCACAAAACTATCCGGATATTCACTGGTCTGGCATCAAAGGGGTACGTGACATCCTCTCGCACCAGTACTTCAATATCGATGCCGAGGAGATTTTCCATATCTGTACGGATGATCTGCAACCTTTGCGTAATGCGGTACGGGAGATGATAAAGGCGTTGAAAAATGGCGATACGTCCTGAATTTTCAAAACGATTTTTCATCTATATCCTCCGTTTTGTTTGCAGCCTATATCGCGAACCAAAGACGTTGTTATACCGATTACGTTGAAATACGGTAACCAATCCCGGGCCTTCACTTATACTATCCTGGCGGAAGAAGTTTTAGCCATAGCGCCTGTGGTTGCTGCGCAACCTGTGGCACCCGAGTCTACGCCCGTGCCCTTGCCGGGCAAAAACGACTTAATAATGGTTATGTTAGGTGCGCCCGTTATTCTAATCACGGTAATTATAGGTTTTTCGGTGTTGCAAAGAACAAAGCGCACACAACAGTAAAAAACAAGAAAAAACTATTTTGTGTGTTGTGACCGTTGTTATAGATGACAGAGTTGTGCATTTTGCCCCCTAGGTTCCGCTACAGACTATTCTATTCTGGGTCACTGCTAAATTTGAAAGTTTTATTTGATAAAATGTTAGTATAATGTATGGAACTGATCTCAATTCTAAATGTAATCATAGCAGCCATTACTTTATTTGTCGTATGCTGCTTTCCAATAATAAATTATTGGAGAAGGCCAAAACTCATTTTGCAACCTGAGAAAAAAGAACAATCCAATGAATCCTATTTTGGAGTTTCTGTTGAGAACAAAGGTAAGAATATTGCTAAAGATGTTTATGGTGAAATTGTGGTCAATAACACACGCATGCAAATAAACTGGAACAATTGGTGGTTTAGTAAAACATGTGGTCATATTAAAAGAATCATTCAGCTAGATATCAACCCAGGATCGATATATAAACTATGGTTCATTGCAGACAGATTAGCAGATGAAAATAGGCGCACTTTAGAGGGATCAGAAATATTAGTTACCTTGAATTGGGAATATCATGGGCAAAACACTCTAACAAAAAAATTAGTCTTAGCACAGAGAAAAAATCTAAAATAACTAGAAAGGAATAAAACATAAAAAGAGGGGGAGATAACATGGATAAATCCAGCATGATTAGAATGTACTATAGCTTAGAAAACGACACCAATGAGCTAGGGTCAACTATCCACTTCGACGAAAGGAATCTTGACACTTTTGGCATTCGTGTTTATAATCTGCTTTTCATATCTTGCAACCTCTTTGAACTCGCAGCAAAAGAAACCGTTTGCGATCCGGAAAGTAACATGAACACTTGGAAAGAAAATCCACGAATACGCCTGTATTCAAGAGTTGAATTAACGTTTATACCTATGGGCTGCAAGTTCAAACCAATGGGGGCTTTAGGCGAAAATGATGTCAAAAAGCGTAATCTTGCTTGGTGGCAAGACTATAATTCTGTGAAACATGACTTGACGCAAATTCATAAAGCTACACTACGGAATCTAATCTATGCTCTTGGTTCGGCAGGACTATTGGTTAGCGAGATAGCACGACCTCCCATAGGTATGTCTTATACCCCCAAGCGAAGTGTGTTGTTTGACTATCTGGCTTTTCCAAAGCAATAAAAAAGACGCTGATTTTTCAGGCTCACCCCTCCTCACTCCACACCTTAAAGATATAAATATTTCTCTCGCCCGTTGCCTTAAATGGCACAGGCGCCGTAACCTGAACGGTATCCCCAGAGTGCACCGTCATATCATATTCTCCAGGATCGCGACAGTTTTACCACCGAAGTCCGAATCACGTACCCAGCACCCCGTATCCCAGTTATATTGTGTCCCTTCTAAATAGATTGTTTTCTGTATATCCTCATCGTTCGGGTTTGTAATGCTTCCGAAGAATAGGGTAGTCTCTATGCTCATAGACCAACTTTTCAAGAAATATCGCAAGGGTTTCGTCGTATATCTCCCAAAATAATCCAGAATCACAAATTCAGCACATTCCAGATCGAAATGCCCGGCTTTCTTTTCGCTACATACGCAAATTATTTATTTATTTATTTAGACGCATCCATTTAAAAGTCAACAGGATAAAATGTGGTTGTAAATATGAAAGGAGTAATTGTACTTGCCTTAAGGGAAATGATGATTGAGAAATTTGGAATAGAGAAATGGAAAAATGCATTTTAAGAGGTATTGCGTATGGATAAAAAGACAAGAAAGAAGATAGAAGAGCTGATTCCTATTATCTTGCTCTTTATTTTAGCCTTTATCATACGCTTTATGGGTGGTACTTGGGGAACCAAATGGGATAACGATGCTTATATGGCAAGACAAGCAGAATATATTTATTCTTTCGGACACCCGGCAGTTCCTGACCCTTTCAGTTCAGCACCCCTATATCAGCCCGGTATGGCATATCTCATTGCCTTCGTGGGTTGGATGATTGATCTTATCCCTTACGAATTCGCGCAGCCGAGCATGGTTATCTCTGAGGGTCTGATGCCACCATTACTCGGTGCTGCTACCGTGCTGGTTATATACTGGTTTGCAAAGACCATGTTTAATAAGTCTGCGGGAATCATTGCCGGTGTGCTTGCGTCATTATCACATATTCTACTCTTACGCACCATGAAAGGGTTCGTATTCCACAACGCTCTTTCTCTCTTTCTAATCATATTAACAGTCGTTGCTTTTTGGTACGCACTAAAAACGATTGAGAATCCGTTCCCGAGGAGATTCAAGAATCGGGCTGTCTATTTGGTTACTATTATCGCACCAGCAGTTCTTATTGGTATCACAGGTTTCTCATGGGGCGGATACTTCATCCTTCATGTGATACTGATTTTTTATGGACTACTTTTAACTGCTCTCTTTTTTGTTAAGCGTGATTCTATGCGACAGTATAAAAGTTATCTGTGGAAAACGTGGGTGTTCATCTGTTCTACACTGTTTGTTGGCACTATACTAGCTTTGATTCTCTATCCCGTGCGAGGCCCCGTGGAAATCTTGAGAGCGGCACAGATGCTAGGATTTGCAGAAGGTCCTCTGGTCTATAAATTCACAAGCGACCTTCTGCCGCCGAGACTAGAAGGCTTTGAATCCCTTTTCGGTACCTTCCTGCTGGTTGGGATCCTCATGACCGCAGTTGGTATATATGGCCTTTACAAGCGCGATAGCAGAAATGGTTTGTATCTCTTTGCCGCACTGTTCGTTACTATGATTCCGGCAGTTCGGGCATGGCATTTCATGGATATGTTCTCGATGTTTGTTTACATATCGCTCGGCATTGGTGCCGCTTTCATAATAGAACGAGTACAGGGGCTAGAACCGCAAAAGGCAGTATGGAAAAAGCTTGTGGCAGTTGCTGTTATCGTAATCATTGCCCTCGCATTCGTAAACCCGGTCATTGGTACTGTAAATGAAGTGCGTTATTCGGGCGGATATGTCGTCCAACCAGAAAGAAAAGCAGCATTTTTGTACATCAAGAACAACACAGACCCGGATTCGCTATTTATCAACTGGTGGGACTACGGCAATTCATTGGCCTATTTCGCAAAACGTAGGCCTGTAATTGACCAGATGTACTTTCCTGATGCGGTGGTAAAAGCGGTCTCCGCGGTCATTGTGGCAACGGACCCTGACAAAGGCTTGCAGATTGCCCGAACACTCAAAGAGAGACATAATAGCTCGGAAGTGTACCTGATGCTTTTTCGGTATGATGCTTTCCTGGTTCCTATAATGGGTTATGCCACAGGCTATGACCTGTCACAGGGCAATGAGTCAATCCGGATGACATTTGATGATACGGGGCGATTGGTCGGGATGAACGATCTCACAAATCAGACTACTTACTATCGGCTCTGGACTAATCAGTCTATCGAGGGATACACGCCCTTCTATCTGAGCAAAGAGGTGAAGATATACAGGTTGAATGTGTGAACAGTTGTATTGTAGCTAAATAAGCGTAAGCTCAACCAACAGATTATGGATGCCCCGCTTTTCAAAAGCGGCCTCAGAATTCAAAAACGCAATAAAAAGAAGCCCAAATACTGCTTTATATCGAATTTTAAATCCGTCAGATTTGAGCTAAGAACAGGTGGTGCTTCGAGATTTACTGTTGACACGCTATCAACGAGCAGCGAAGCATCCAAAAAAGCAACAATTCCCACAACTGCCAGCACCATACACAATATCCCACTTACAACCCCTCTTTTTTCTTACAGAAATCTCTCCAAATACCCCGCGCGGGCATCTTCGGGCATATCGAAAAGGTGGTATCGAAGCGCTGAAAGAATTGAATTTTTCATAATGATATTGAGCTTCAGGACAAGCAACAGGTAAAAGAAATTGGTATTAAGGACGGTTCCAGCCTGGAGTTAAGACCGAAGGGATAGAATAAATGGGTGAGTGTGCTGCATGAATTTGATATGGAATACGATGATTATGCAGAACTAAAAGCGGCGATTGCTATTTCCAATAGATGTTGATTATACATTTGCGAATATTGTTAACAAATCGGATACTTCTCCTTCACAATGTGGTAAGCAATGAATAATCCAAGAAAGAATCCGAGGAATGTCAAAGAAATAGAAAAGACAAAGCCTAGTGTGCTCCCCCCTAACATATTACCAAGCACAAAACCTCCGAATAAGCCAAGTATGGTAAAACAGGAAATAAAAATAGCGTATGGAAGGGCATGAAAGAGAACATTACCCTTTACCGCCTCTTTCATTTTCTCCCTATTTTGCATTTGGCTTAGCTTAGCACTATACGCTATTAATTACTATATCTTTGTCCAGAGCATGAACGCAATCAAAAGCCCATATATGGCAATCGCTTCTGCAAGAGCAACGAAAATCAGAACACGACCAAATGATTCGGGCTTCTCCGCCGTAGCTCCAGCCGCTGCTACGCCCGTAGCTGATATTGCGATACCTGCAGCAAACGCTGATCCCACCATTGTAATACCAACCGCCATTGCTATCCATCCTCTATCTGTAACTCCTGACACTACTTCTCCTTGTGCAGACGCAACACCCACTCCTGTGAGTAGCAAGAGCAAGCAAAGCGTAAATGCAAATCCGTATTTCGAGTTCATATCTTTCCTTTTCACCTTTTTCTTTTTACTTACTTACTTACTTATTTATTTGTTTATATCTATTGAAAGATGATACGATTTCTAACATATAAAAGCTTCTGGTTTTAGCTCGAAAAAATAAATGAATATCACTTATATTTCACGGTTGAAATAAAGAAAGTGGTGGAAACCATTTGCACAGGCGTTTATATCTGCCATTGTGGCGTAAACATAGCGGCGGCGGTTAGGATAAACTCACAATCCTTACTTCTATCTTGTCCGCTATAGTTATAATACCATAAGTTTTATACTTTGCCGGGAAGGCACCAGTTGCACTGCCGGGATTGAAGAAAATGGTACCGCCTTCTCTTTTAATTCCCGGTTTATGTGAATGCCCGTAGATAATCAAGTCTAAATCGTCGCCCAATTTAGATTTTACCCGTTCTACTAACCCAAGTGGGCTCCCACCCTCTGAAGGATGTGTGACACCAATTCTAAACCCTTCAAACTCAAAAATAGCTTCTCCCGGGAGTTCCGCCTTTATTTCTTCTGGGTCCATATTACCATGAACACCCTTAAAATCGCCCAGTTCCATCAATTGGTCAAGAAAACTTCTGCTTGTATAGTCCCCCGCATGTATTATCAGATCCCCTCTATTCAAATCTTCCAAAATACGTTCGTCCAAATCCGTCAGATCATTTGCATGTGTATCTGAGAGCACCACTATTTTCATTTCTGTATTAATCAATCGTTTTTTATTCAGTATAATCCTTAAAGTTATTTACCCTTATAGTATTTGTGTAGCTAATCTTAAAAACCACGAGATTCCACAAGATTAACACAACACTATAATTTTTCTTTTTTACAAAA
>PRCZ01000003.1:15346-67847 GCA_009903405.1 Candidatus Methanophaga sp. AG-394-G06 | reverse complement strand
CGATATACCTAGGGCCTCGGGCAGGTTAGAATCGGCATCTGCATCCACAGCTAATATGCATATCTCTTCATTTCCCTTAGACCCAAGTAGTGCCCGAATTAAAAGTGCAGCAATAGCGGTTTTCCCGGTTCCACCCTTCCCTGCTACGGCTATTACTTTTCCCTTTCTCATAGATTACCCCGCATGCACGCCGGCCAGGCGTTTATTTACTTCTATGTCGAGATTTCAGCCTCAGACTATTTGAGTTGCATTTCCTGCACCTCTTCGCCCTAATCGGATTTCTCGCGTTACAATCCATGCATATCTTCATATTGAAGAGTCTTGCTTCTGCTTCTGGAAATCTTGCCATTGTCTGTTTTCACCTCTGTATATCTACTTTACATGCAGGCACTATAAAAAGATTTAAATCCTTTCCAGAAGAAGGGCTAAGAGATGCAGCTATGAGAAGAATAAAAGTGGGGGTATTGGGAGCAACGGGAAGCGTGGGGCAGAGGTTCGTGCAGCTTCTGGACGGGCATCCCTGGTTTGAGCTTGGAGCTCTCTACGCTTCTGAGAGAAGTGCGGGTAAGAAATACAGAGAGGTAGCGAAATGGTTCCTTCCGTATGAGATGCCGGAGGCAGCGGCCGAAACAGTGGTGAAATCCGTTGACGACATCTCGGAGACCGACGACATAGCACTTATGTTCTCTGCTTTGCCCAGGCCAACGGCAATCAAAGTGGAGAAGAGCTGTGCGCAGGCAGGATATGCGGTTTCCAGTAATGTCGCGGTGCATAGAATGGAAAAGGATGTGCCCTTAGTTATACCGGAGGTAAATAGAGACCATTTGGCATTAATAGAAGAGCAGAGATCGAAATGGGGTTGGGACGGGTTTATTATAACAAATCCTAACTGCTCGACAATTGTGATGGTCTTGAGTTTGAAGCCTTTAATGAGTTTAAAGCTAAAAGAGGTGCGGGTATCAACAATGCAAGCGGTATCGGGCGCCGGATACGCGGGTGTGTCGTCAATGGCGATATTGGATAATGTAATACCGTTTATAGCAACGGAAGAAGGTAAGATGGAGAGTGAACCGCTAAAGATACTTGGTACTCTGGAGGGTTCGGAGATAAAAGACGCGACTATCAATATATGCGCCTCCTGTCATCGCGTTCCGGTGATAGACGGACATACGGAAGCGATATGGGTAAAATTTGAGGATAGTGTAACGGAAGCGGAAGTAAAGAATGCGTTTGTGAACTTCCCTAGAGAGATTGACACGCCGTTCTCACCGGAAAAGCCGATAATAGTACGCGAGGAGCGGGATAGACCGCAACCGAAGTTAGACCGCGATGCGGGTAGAGGGATGAGTATATCGGTAGGACGGATAAGAAGTGGGCGGCTGGAGAACGAAGTAAAATATATTGCGCAAGGCCATAACACAGTAAGAGGCGCTGCGGGTGCTTCTATATTGAACGCCGAGGTACTGGTGGAGAAGGGGTATATATAATTCGTATCTGCTCAAAAACCTATGGCTTTTTGAGCAGATATTTTTTTATCTGCGTTAATCAGTGTTAATCTGTGTCAGTAAATACTTAACCAAACACACATGACAAGACATTAGGCAACGTGCATAATAATATTGCCATACAGATCAACAGAGAAGCTCGTGCCTGGGGGCACAACGATGGTAGAGTCCTTCGCTTCAATAATCGCCGCGCCTTCGTGCTCCAATGGCAAATCATCTCTTCGGTATACTGGTATTTTCTCTCGCCCATCCTCAAACAGCACCGCTCTATATCCGACAGGTTTGCCCTTAGCGTTAACCACAACCTTCGGTGGTTTCGGTTTCGCTCTGGCTGCCATCACCTGCAACCGAACATTAACGATTTCTACGGCCTCTGAAGGCATAGAATAGCCGTATTGTTGGCGATAGCAATCGTAAAAGCGTGTTTGTGCCGCTTCCAGGCCATTGTAGCTCACGTTCAGTTCATAACTCTGACCAACATAGCGCATATCCAGAGATGGCAACAGCATCGCATCTTCAAACTCAATATCTTGCATCATAAGCTCTCTTTTGGCTGCTGCCGTAAAATCTTCTATTGTCTCATTTACAAACGCTTCTGCTTCCGCTTCTCCCACTCGCAATATGTTAGCCCTGCTATAATCCAGTTGCACATCTGATACCATGATGCCATAGGCCGAGAATACACCGGGTGCAAAAGGAACGATAACTTTTGGGATGTTCAGCTCTCGTGCCAATGCGGCTGCATGCACGGGCCCTGCACCGCTAAAGGCGATTAAAGCGAAGTCACGGATGTCGAGTCCTCTTTCCACAGACGCTAATCGGATGGCACTAATCATGTTTGAGTTCACTACATTCCAAACGCCCATAATCGTATCTTCATATGACATCCCAATCACATTCGCGAGCTTTTCCATACCCCTTTTCGCGTTCTCTGTTTCTAAAACCATTTCACCACCTGCGAAGTAGCTCGGATTGATAAACCCGCATAATAAATCAGCATCTGTTACCGTGACGTCCGTTCCACCTAGCCCGTAGCAGATGGGGCCCGGGGAAGCACCTGCACTTTCGGGGCCCACACGTAAAGCGCCACCTGCATCTAACCACGTAATGCTTCCGCCGCCCGCGCCAACAGTTACGAGGTCTACAAGCGGCATTTTTAGCGGTATGCCCTTTATACTGCCCTCGGAAGTCCATGATAGATTACCGCCTATTACCGTAGCGACATCGGCACTTGTTCCGCCCATGTCATAGGTTATTACGTCGTTTAGCCCGATGAGGTCGCACAGGAACTTTGAAGCGGCTACCCCGCCTGCGGGGCCTGACAGGAGCATATTCACGGGCTTTCGCTTCACAAGTCCAGATTTAACTACTCCGCCGTTGGATTGCATGACGTAGAATTGCACTTTCTGCGCCAGAATGGATTCTATTCTGGCGATGTAGCTATCTACAATTCGCTTTAGATATGCATCTAAGACGGTTGTGGACATCCGTTCATATTCGCGGAATTCCGGTAGCACTTCGGAAGAGCAAGAAACGTTTTTTAGTCCATTTCGTTCCAGCACAGCTCTTACAGCACGTTCATTTTCGGGGTTTTTGAACGAGAATAAAAAGCAGATAGCTATGGACTCAATGCCAAGAGATTTTAGCTGTTCTACCACGGCCAGAACCTCCTCTTCCGCCGGGTGCATAATTAGGACACCGTCAGAGGATACGCGCTCGGAGAGTTCAAAATAGTGGTCAACCAATGGCAGTGGTCTTGTGGAATCAAGCCTGTAGAGCTGTGCACGTTTTTGACGACCGATTTTAAGGACGTCTACAAAGCCTTTTGTTGTTATCAATCCGATTCGTGCACCTTTTCGCTCCAGGACCGCATTTGTCGCTATCGTCGCGCCATGAGAGAATGAAGTAACTGTGGTGAGTCTATCAAGACCGTTCTCGATAGCGAGTTCCGGATTCTGCGGTGTGGACGGCACCTTAAATGACTCTATCTTCTCGCCATCGGAGATTACGAAATCGGTAAATGTACCGCCAATGTCTGTGCTGATATGCATCATAAATAATTGTTACTATTTTTTCTTCGTTCTTGAGAAACAGTTTGAATTTCTGCTCAAGCTCTGGCATTTTTCCTTGCAGCAGTTCGATCAGTTCCTCATCCTCCTCCTCTGTCATCCCACGGTTATATAAACAATGGATATAGCCGCCGACAATAGAGTCCAATACACCAATGGTATAGCTCAGTAATGTTTCAAGCTTTGGCTCTAGTCCTACCGCATCTAAAAAATGGGATTCCGATTCCGCTATCTCATTGAATCCCAAGAGCCAATCGTTGATCACTTCTTCTAATCTCTCTTTAACTTCGTTTGGGAGTGTCATGGTTCTGGTTATATCTCTATTTGTATTGCTGAGAGATATTTGTGCGTGTCTGACCATAAAATTATTAATGAAAAACCAAAAAGCTTTTTATACTCTGAAACGTAGATCATATAGGATGATAAAAAGTTGGTTAACGGCGCTAAGTGTAGTTTTGATCTTTATCTCCTTCGGGGTAGTAGGCAGTGTTGCTTCTTCCCCACTCAATGATGCCCTGGAGCCTTCCCCAATTATATCAATGTCCGCAAAAAACAGCTCTGAGGTCAATTCATCTGTTGAACTGCTTCGCTTTGTAGAGCGCATGTTGACAAATCCCAGCTATCCCCCAAGTAAACCAGTTGTCATCCTACCGGGTGAGCTGCCAAGTAACCTAACGGTGGATGTCCCCATTCCAAGTGATACAGATGTTATAGGTAGCTTAATACGGTCTGAGGGCACATATAAGCGAGTTAAAATCATCCTTGACGTACCGATGGAGCCGAATGAGGTTATCAAATTTTATCGCGATAGTCTGAAGAATGCCGGATGGAATGAGACAGAAGGCTTTTATCACCATGAGGAAAGCGGATTTGTATCTACTACGCCTGAAGATGTTATCTTTTGCCGGTATGAAGGTAAAGGGCCTTCTCTGCAGATAACCGCAGATAGTTTAGCCACAGAAGAGGGAAATGTATCAGATGTAAGATTAGACTTGGATACCGATCCGGGAACTGGACTCTGCACGGAACGTTTTTATGGGCCATCCTGGGAGGATAGAGCGGAAATATTACCTCCGCTAAAACCCCCAGAAGGTGCTATTCTAAGAAGTAGAGGTTCCGGTGGTGGCGACGGTCAGTGGCAGTCAGAAGCAACCATAGAGACGGAACTAAATGTAAGCGAATTAACTACTCATTATCAGGAACAACTCATGAAAGCGGGTTGGGAGTTAAAAGAGGATGGAATGACTGCTTCTTTTGCCTGGAGCAGATGGTCATTTAATGATGAGTTTGGTGATCCTTGGTCAGGGCTTCTATTAGTTAGCGAAGCAGGACGAGAGAACACACGTTTTCTCTATTTAATGGTATATCGAGTATGATATTTCTTTAGTCTTCTCTATAAATATCTGAAATGCGGGATTGAATGAGACAGAGTATTTTCATCGCCCTCTCGGATGTATACCATTCTTTGATTCCGAAGGAGTTACCTTCTACCAACATGAGGATAGAGAGCCTTCTCTGGCGATAGCCGCACATACATTAGACACGGAAAAGAAAAATGTATCAAATATAAGTTTACCTGAAACTAATGCACCTTATAAAGCCTGGAAGCGGGTAAAAACTTATTACACAAAGAATTGTTATGAATATATAGATATGCTATTAAAGACGCTAACACTGAGGAATTACCGTAAATATAAGAACGTGAATGTTGAAATCCCAGATGGTGTTATAGGCATTATAGGTCTAAACGGCGTTGGGAAGACAACGTTAATAGAGTCGATCGGCTGGGTCCTGTTCGGGCATCATGCGGCACGAACAACAAAAGAACTTATAAAGCGGGAGGGCGCACCGCATAGTGAATCCTGCCGCGTTGCCTTAGAGTTCGAACTGGATGGAGATGCGTATAGAGTAGTAAGGGAGATGGCAGGCAAGAATTTAGTGCCGAAAGCAAGTCTCGTTATCAATGGCAATCAGATAACAAACAACGCTGACGAGGTCTCAGGAGCCATAGAGGCCAGAATAGGTATGGATTACCAGTCCTTCTTCACTTCTGTTTTCGCACGACAGAAGGAATTGAACGCGCTATCATTAATGAAAGCAGCAGAGCGAAAAAAGCTCGTGCTTCGTATGCTCGGCATCGAGCGGATAGAAAACAGTATAGAGGCAATACGGGTGGATAAGCGAGGTAAAGAGAAACGGATAGAGGGTATAAAAACCGCAACTGTTGATAAAGACGGCATAAAGAAGCTTGAAATATTTAAAAGTAGGAACGAAGAGCGGGAGAAGCAGAAAGAGAAGCTCATACCGAGTATAAACGAGCTAGAAACGGATAAGGTAACTAAAGAGAAAGAGACCGCAGTTGCGAAAGAGGAACTGGAATCGGCAACGAAGAAATACGAGCAATACATGGAATTGAGCAATACTATGGGCGCACGAAGAAGTGACCTAGAGAATACGAAGAAGCGTAAAGACGAGAAAGAGAAAGAGCTAACGGATTTGCAGACGAAGAAGAAACGGCTTGATGGTCTTCTGGATAAAGAGGTCCAGTATTTCCAGTTTAGAGCGGATAAGGAGGAGCTGGATGCGTTGCGTGAAAAATATCAACGGAAGCATGAGCTATTGAAACGTAAAGATAAAATCACGCAAGAGATAACGAGACGTGAAGGCGAGCTAAAAGCATTGACCACTAATTTATCAGGATTTGAGGGTGTAGACGCTGCCTTTGAAGCGCAGACGCAGCACAAAGACGAGCTGGATGCGCTTAGAGTAAGATTTCAGCAGAAGCTAGAATTAACGAGACAAAAAGAGAAGACAATGACGGAGATCGGGGCACGAGAGACGAGAACAAAGCGGCTGATAGAAGACCGGCAAGAATTTACGGGGCTAAAGGAGCGGTTGCAAACGACGAAACAGAAGCTAGAAGGGCTAAGGACGCAAAAGGAGAGTTTAATTTCTTCTATCGGCGCGCTTAAATCGTCTGCGTTAGAACTCAAGAATGATGTAAAAGAGCGCATGGCGAAAAGGAAGAAGATCGTGGCTTTGGGTCATGATGGCGAATGTCCGATGTGCGAGAGGCAATTGGGCACGCATTACGAAGCGTTGCTAAAAAAGCTTAATGATGAGACAGAAGCAAAGAAGGCGAATTATTACACACTGTATAACGAATACAAGGAAAATAAGGATGAGCTCGGTTCTAAGACGCGAGAGGAAGATACACATAATAAGGTGGCGAATGAGCTGGATACTCGGATGACTGAGATGCGTGCACTGGACGTAAAGCTAGAGCAGGAAGATAAGGAATTGAACTTATGGCGCGTGGAATTGGCGCGTATTTTAACAGCTTTGAGGCCTTTTCAAGTTGTGGAATTTGACGAGAAGGTCTATAAAGCGGTTAGCACGAAGCTAAACGAGCTTGATAAGAAAGTTAGCGCGAAGAAGGAATTCGAGCTAAAGATAACACATGAACGGCGTGAATTAGTGCGCTGGAACACTGAATTGGAGCAGATAAATGCCGATTTGGCGCCTGTTATGGCTGTGGAGTTCGATAATAACGTCTACAAGTCGGTTATCGCAACGTTAAAAGACCTTGAAGTGATATATCGCGAGATAATCGGGTTACGAGCAGAGGTAGAGCGAGCAAAAGAAGTAAAAGATAACTTGCAACTGCTTAGCGAGTTGGAACGCGAGATTGCAGCCGATATAAGAGCTTTGAAGCGGCAGATGGATGATTTGGCGTTTGACAAAATGGCGTTTGTTGCGTTGAAGGTAGGCTACGAACGTAAGAATAATGAACTGAACGAAATGAAGCTGAAGCTTATGGCGAAGAGGAATGAGTTCGAGAACGTGTGCAGGGAGATAGAGCATGTGCTGGCGGATATAGCGGAGCAGGAACGGTTACTGGCGGATAAAGCGAAGGAAGAGACAGAGCTAATGTATCTCAGCTTGCTTGAGCGGTTAATGAACGACTTCAAGGTGTATATGGTGGGTATGATTCGGCCGATGCTTTCTGATTACGCATCTGATATGCTGCGCCGGTTAACAGATGGTAAATACAGCAAGTTGGAGCTGGATGAGAACTATGATGTGTTCATCTATGATGAAGGGACGCCGTATGCGATAAACCGGTTCTCAGGCGGAGAGGAGGACCTAGCGAATCTGTGTCTACGGCTTGCGATTTCCGCTGTCGTCTCTGAACGGAGTGCGATTCAGACTAATTTCATTATCCTCGATGAGATTTTCGGGTCGCAGGACGCGCTCCGGAAGCGGAATATCATAACTGCACTGAATGAGCTATCGAAGAAGTTCCGGCAGATATTCCTTATTACGCATATCGAGGAGGTTAAGGATTATATGGAGTATGTGCTTAGGGTGACGGAAGATGAGGATGGGGTGAGTTGGGTGCGGATGGGGGCGTAGGATAAGATAAGAAGAAATCGATTTTTTAGATGTGGAACTCGCCCATTATGTCCATCCATTCTTAATTGATATACCCAAATTATAGACACGGATTTAGCTTGAGGGAACTCACAAATAATAATTTACTCGAACTGTATCATATATATCATTTTCCAAGGATTTTTAAGACACAGATTAACGCTGATTAACACAGATTTAATCTTGAGTAGTGTATTGCTTTTTTAATTTTGATTCTATGAACCCGTAAAAACTTAATAATTCTTTGTACCCTATAAGTTTATATTTGTTGCGTGACATGTTAACGCATCATGCGGATAACGCTGGAGTTTGGTTGTGAGAAGCGCTTATCACTGCCGATACAGTATAATTATACTGTCCAGGGTTTTTTATACGCTAATATCACGCCGGAGCTTGGTGAATTCTTACATGATCAGGGGTTCATGTTCGAGAAGCGAAGTTTCAAGATGTTCACCTTCTCTCGGTTGCAGGGGCGATATGAGTTATGATTGCGGTATAGGAGCGAAGAATTCGCAGGGGTTTGGGATGGTGGCGGTGCTAAATGATGGAAGAGGATAAAACAGTTGTGGTTATGTGCATGCACGTTACGTATAAATACATAATAACATTATAATACAAATGTAAATGAAGGACTAAAAATGAAGAACCCATTCAGGTATGGCGAAGTGGTAACGGGAGAAGACTTTGCAGACAGGGAAACAGAGCTGGCAGAACTCACAAGGGACCTAAAAGCAGGTCGGACTATCTTCCTTATCTCACCCAGAAGATACGGAAAAACATCCTTAATCATGAATGCGCTTGATAAATTACAGAAGGAAGGTTTTTATACCGCTTACATAGACCTTTTTAAAGTATCGTCGTTTAAAAGCTTGCTGGAGCTGTACACAGAGGTAGTATCCCAGGCGGCGGAAACAAAAATAGAAAGATTTAACAGACTCGTGAGGGAATTCTTCCCTAACATCCGTCCCAAGGTGGTTATCCGCTCAGACGGCAGCCCCTCGATAGAACTAGATTATGAAGTGAAGGAAAAAAGTGCTGGTAAACTGTTCGACGAAGTCTATGAGGCACCGCAGCGAATAGCCAAGAAGAGGAACAAGAGTTTTATCGTGGTTTTTGATGAATTTCAGGAAATCGCGAATTTTAATGGAGATGCGATAGAGAAGGGTATGCGAGCATGTTTTCAACATCATGATCTCGTAAGCTATCTATTTGCGGGCAGTCGGAGGCACATAATCTCTGATATGGTCACCAATAAACGAAGAGCTTTTTACAATATGGGCAAGGTAATGCCGCTCAGTAAGATACCAGTAGAAGAATTCAAAAGCTTCTTAGTGGATAAGTTCTCAAGAACAGGTTTTTCGGTAGAGGCGGGTGTGCTGGACGAAATTTTGGATGTGACAGAGAACTACCCGTATAATGTCCAATTTTTATGTCATGAGTTATGGAATAACTGTTTGGACAAGAGGGAAATCACACTTGATGATATTACGCCGACCATGAACGGGATACTTGATGGTCAATCCGCGGTTTATGTTACCATCTGGAATACTCTGCCTCGGCATCAGAAGCGAATGGTTATCGCAATTGCCGCTTCGGGTGGTGAAAAAATCTTCTCTCATGATTTTGTACGCGATAATGACCTGGGGGCGGTTTCTTCGGTTCAGACTTCTATCAATCTGTTGATGAAGAAAGAGATTATCGAAAAAGAGAGTGACATTTACTATATCACCGATGTTTTTTTAAAAAAATGGATCAAAAAGGAAATGATGTGATTTTGATGTGGAACTAAAGGTGAGGCATAGGTGTTCGGTTATGTACGACTCAACATAAATAATGACCCATAAAATAAAATAATATAACAACACATTTCCGACACTGATTTAGACTGTTTTATCTTTTTTGTTTTTGTCTTCCATACGACGTTTTACCGTCACAGAGCAGAGCGACCAAAATTAATTAGAAGTTTGTGATTTTCATCTGCGTTAATCTGCGTTAATCTGTGTCCATAAAATACTTTTTGTATGATAATCTTTTCTTTTGGTTGTCTGGGCCCTAAATAAATACTTAACCGAACACACATGGAATACCTATAAGGGATTGAAACTAAAACACTTCGTGTTTTATCTGCAACTCAATCCTATGGTTTGTAGAATACCTATGAGGGATTACCCATCTCAACGGGTATTATGGCAAATCAGTTCTTTAGTATTTCCAACGTTACGGGATTCATTTAAGTTATATATGTGTTAGAGTTTTAGATATTTATTAATCCATATATGGCTATATTTATAGAAAGAAAGAGCGAGGTATGTGTAAATGAGGCTTGACAAACTGACTTTAAAGGCGCAAGAGGCGCTTCAGGAAGCAAAGAACATCGCAGATAATAACAATCAGCAGCAGTTAGATGTGGAGCATTTATTGTTGGCTCTTGTAGAGCAACCAGAAGGTATAGCAGTCCCGATATTGCAAAAGATAGGCATTGATATTGACCTGCTCAAATCGCGTCTCGCAGAGCATTTGAGTTCCTTACCGCAGGTACATGGCGGAGGTGGGATCGAGCAGATATACATATCGCCGAGATTGAATAAGACGCTGGAAACGGCATGGCAAGAAGCGCAGGCGATGAAGGATGAGTACCTGAGTACGGAACACATGCTTCTCGCTATTGCAGAAGACCCCACATCGCCACAAATCCTTAACGGTATGGGCGTGACAAAGGACCGGATATACGAAGCATTGACCGGAATTCGTGGTGGGCAGCGGATAGTAGATCAGAATCCGGAAGAGAAATATCAGGCTCTGGAACGATACACGCGCGATTTGACCGATCTTGCCCGTGCTGGTAAGCTCGACCCGGTAATAGGCAGGAATGACGAAATCCGCAGGGTTATTCAGGTCCTATCAAGACGAAGGAAGAACAATCCTGTGCTTATTGGCGATGCGGGAGTAGGTAAGACCGCGATAGTTGAGGGTTTAGCACAGCGAATAATAAACGGCGATGTCCCGGAGACGTTAAAGGATAAGCAAGTAGTAGCCCTCGACATGGGCGCTTTAATCGCCGGCGCGAAGTTCCGGGGCGAGTTTGAAGACCGATTAAAGGCGGTATTGAAGGAGATTAATGAGGCTGCAGGTCAGATAGTACTATTTATAGACGAATTACACACCGTTGTCGGTGCCGGTGCGGCAGAGGGCGCAATAGATGCCTCAAATATGCTCAAACCCGCACTCGCACGTGGCGAACTCAAATGTGTGGGTGCAACAACAACAGATGAATATCGTAAGTATATCGAGAAGGACGCGGCACTAGAACGTAGATTCCAGCCGGTTTTAGTTCGTGAACCCACCGTGGCGGATACAATCTCGATTCTGCGCGGGTTGAAGGAGCGATACGAACTGCATCATGGCGTACGAGTTCATGATTCTGCATTGATTGCTGCGGCTGTGCTTTCCGATAGATATATCACCGATAGGTTCTTGCCGGACAAAGCCATTGACGTCATTGACGAAGCCGCTGCCAAGTTGAGAACTGAGATAGACAGTATGCCAGTCGAAGTTGACGAGATAGAACGTAAAGTCAGGCAACTGGAGATTGAGGAACAAGCTCTGAAACGAGAGAAAGACAAAGCCTCGAAGGAGCGACTTGTGAAGCTCGGCGATGAACTGGCGACACTAAAGGAAAACGGCGACCAGCTCAAGGCTAGATGGCAGAACGAAAAGGCGATAATACAGCGTATACGCGAAATAAAAGCTAAGATGGACGCGGAGAAGTTAGAAGAGCAGCAGGCTGAGCGCAGTGGCGATTTAGAACGTGTAGCAAAAATACGCTATGGCTCGCTTGTCGAACTGCAAAATGAACTGGACATTCAGAATGAGAAACTGCAAGAGCTACAGAAAGAGCAGAAGATGCTAAATGAGGAAGTTGAGGAGGAGGACGTTGCAGAGGTAATTGCGAAATGGTCCGGGATTCCGGTATCGAAGATGCTGGAAGGTGATACCGAGAAACTCATTAATATGGAAGAGCGATTGAAACAGCGTGTTGTGGGCCAGGGTGAAGCGATTTCGTTGATCTCTAATGCGGTTAGAAGAGCAAGAGCGGGTCTTAGCGATCCAAACAGACCAATAGGCTCCTTTATCTTCCTGGGTCCAACAGGAGTCGGGAAGACAGAACTTGCAAAGGCGCTTGCGGAATTCCTGTTCGATGATGAACGGGCGATGGTGCGTATGGATATGTCGGAGTTTATGGAACGGCACTCAATTGCAAGGCTCATCGGTGCGCCACCCGGATACGTAGGGTATGACGAGGGTGGATTCTTAACAGAAGCCGTTCGTAGAAGACCATATACCGTTGTACTCTTTGATGAGATCGAGAAGGCGCACGGCGATGTCTTCAATCTGCTGCTTCAGATATTAGACGATGGCCGTCTTACCGATGGACATGGAAGGACAGTGAACTTCAAAAACACCGTAGAAATCATGACTTCCAATGTCGCGAGCACGATTATGCAGGAATATAGCGGAGATGAGCTGCGGGAGAAGGTAATGGAAGTGCTGAAGACTCAGTTCCGACCGGAATTCTTGAATCGAATTGATGAGATCATCATTTTCAATCAGTTGGGCATGGACGAAATAAAGAAGATAGTGGAGATTCAACTGCAGTATCTGCATGATAGACTCGCCGAAAGAAGAATCACGATCTCTGTCAGCGAGAGCGTAAAGGAATTGATAGCACGTAAAGGCTTTGACCCCGTATTCGGAGCACGACCTATAAAGCGAATGATCCAGCGCATGATAGAAGATCCTCTGTCTCTGAAGATTTTGAATGGCGAGTTCAAAGCGGGCGATGAGATAAAGATGGATGTTCCCGATGGCACGATAGAGTTTAGTTTAGTTTAGGAAGCTAGGGAACTCCCACTAAATAGTTTACCCTCCTATTTTTGATTGTATATAAAGTATAACTTCTACCCATAAATAAATTTAATTTAGGACGCAGATTTACACGGATTTACGCAGAAAACTATTTCCTCAAATTATAAACTCGATAGAAGAGTATAATGATCTCCTCCGTCAACTAAACCCTCAAAATATTTAAAATCCTGATTATCTGCGTTCATCTGCGTCCGATTATCAAAAATTATTCTTTCTTGTAATTATCCTATAAAGACACAGATTTCACAGATTTACACAGATGCTACTCTAAAGTCCTGATGATTAAATCTGTGTTAATCAGCGTTAATCTGTGTCTTAAAAATTCTTGAATTTTGAGCATTTATGAGAGAGTTGTTTAGACTCAATCTGTGTAATCTTGTGGTTAGCCTTATTTAGCGATTGCTTCTCTTTTTTATGTATGCTTGCCCTTTTATAGTTAGCTTTAATGCGAGTCCACCACTGGGAATGAACAAAAACAATTACGAACCTTTATCACAGTGTTCTATCCCAGCATACCTACTACGTGCCTATTATACCTAACTATTATACCCCTAGTTTTTTATGTATCCCGAACTAAATTTAAACCGTATATAAATTACATGTAGCGCAAAGAATAAAGGGAAACGCTATAAAAAAGCGGTATAAAAGATAGGGGGTGACAAAACAAAAAAAATGAAAAAAAGTATTATTGTTGTATTAACCGCGATAATTGTACTACTGTTTTCTGGAATAGCCATTTGCAGTGCATTAATACCTTCCAATGACTCGCTTTCATCTAATGAATCACAGCCGTCTAACATCATCTCCTCCTCTTCACCGGTAACTGCGCTGTACGATCCTGGACCACCACCACCACCAGATGGGGAACTAATTCCACCCGTGCCGTACCCAACATTTTCACCAGAGCCCTACCCAACATTGACGCCCACACCTACTCCCATATCTAGCTCAAAACCACTCGAAGGACAGCCTTCAACAATTCCGAAAGCATCAACTGGAAAAACATCTATTGGTGGTGATGTCTCGGGATTACCGGCACCTTCAGGAATGACATCCATAAGCGAGGGAGAAGTGGCAAAGATAGGTGGCGCGCCACGTAAAATCAAGATGATTTCAGGATCCCAACTGTGGGTTCTTTACAATGGTGCATGGACGAAGAATTCCGCAGCCATATACTATTGGGATCGGACTTATATACTCCTCGATAACGACCAAGGGCAATGGATTTCAACGGAAGAGACCTATCCAAGTGCTTGGGTGGACACGAGAAATTGGGGATACCTAAACCCTGGGTACAAGTACTTTACGTTCCAGGGTGATGCTGTGGGATGGCATAAAATTGTAGCTAAGGGAAGCGTAACTGGGTCGAGTAACGTAATATGGATCTATGTATGGCCTACAACACCATGGCCAACACCAACACCAACATGGCCACCATGGCCAACACCAACACCAACATGGCCACCATGGCCAACACCAACACCATGGCCAACAACATTTACAGTCTCAGCAGCATGGCCAAGCTCTTACACCTACTACATAGGGAGTCCAACATGTATTTACTTCACAGTAAACAAGCCATGCTATGCAAGAGTAACCTACATAAAACAAAATAGCAATATTGTCTGGAGTGGACCAAGCTATGTTAGTGCAGGCACGCATACAGACACGGGCACAATAGGGTGGCCAAAAGGAAAGAGGACAGTGGTTGTAGATGCATGGACGAGCAGCGGCGAGTATGATTCCAAAGTGACATGGTATAATGTGGTTTAGGTAGCTAGGCTAGCTAAGCCCACATCTTATCTTTTTATTTATTTTTTATTTTTATTTGTATATATATCGAATAGTAATTTTAATGAGATAGGAGGTGAAAAAGAGAAAATGGAAAAGCGCATATTTGCGTTAGTCGCAATATCAGTAATAGTGCTTCTTGTAGGGATAGCAGTTTGCAGCGCATCACAGCCTACAACAACCCCGCCACCACCATCAACGGGAAAAACGGTTTCCGGCGAAAATGTCTCCGCATTACCGAAAAGCTCGGGTATAACGCCCACAACAGATACTAAAATGGTGGTGATAGGAGGCCCGCTACCAGAGTTACCAGAAGTTGACTGGTTGAGTATGACTCCAGGAAGTCAACTATGGACTCTTTACAATGGCGTCTGGACTAAGGATAACGCAGCCCTATACGCTGGAGACTGGACTTATTTGCTACTCTACAACGATCATAACCAGTGGATTTCGATATATGAGGTAGATCCAGGTGGATGGAAGGATTGGAATCCTTTAGGATATCGAAAAGCAGGGTACTACTACCACCAGTTTGACGCCGAGAAGGTGGGCTGGAATCGAATTTATGCGGATGGAAGTTCAACTGGGGAGAGTAACTCAGTATGGATCTATGTATGGCCTAGTACACCGCCACAACCGGCATTAACAGTTAATGCTTGGATGGGTTCCTCGTACTACACCATATATCCACCAAGTAACGTAGTATATACTTACTACACTGTAAACCAGCCATGCCATGTAAGATCAACGTACCTAAAACAGGGTGGAGGTATGGCGCGTTGTGGACCACACTACGTTAGTGCAGGCACGCATACAGACACGGGCACAATAGGGCCTCCCAGAGGAATGAGAACAGTGGTTGTAGATGCGTGGACGAGTAGCGGTGAATATGCATATGACGTAACATCGTATAATGTGGGTTAGTAGCTAAGCTAATCCCGCACTTTTTTTTGTATATAATATCTGGGCACACCTAAGTTTGTTAGTTAGGGGCAGGTTTTTATATACCTAACTTTTTGTTGTAATATGTGGTAGTCGATAATGAGCAACAAAAAAAGGTATTTTGTCACGGTATTTGGAATGCTTATATTGTGCTTATTCATCTTGGCAACCATAACTGCTGTATCCTCCGTGTTTTTCACTGTAGAGTTTGATCTTTCACCAGGTGAATCAGGTAGTAAAAATTTAACCGTTGTAAATTATCAGGATTCACCCGCCTATAATATTTCGCATACTCCTGTTGCAGGTGATGGTGCAGAGATGGTGTGTATCGAACCCGAGCGAATTGATGAAATTGAAGCAGATGGCGAGGGCACTTTCGTAGTAACTGCATCAGTCCCAACGGATCAAAAGCTGGGGAACTATACGACCTATTCTTATTTCTTTTTCCCGTCTGAAGGTTTTCCTCCTTCAATGCCTAAAAAAGTCGATATTTTTATCACGGTTGCTCCAAAAGTCGTAGAGGTATATGGCATAGATTTGAGTATAGATGGCGAAGAAGATGTCATGACTAAGAACGTAACGATCAACGAGACGGCAAGCTTCGAGCTAACAGTAAAAAATACCGGTATAGGGCTTGACGTGATGGAGATAAAAGAGCCTGAATTTGAAGATGGTGAAGGCTGGGATGTAATGCTTTATCTTCAGGAAGAAGAGGTTAGTGAGTTTCCATGCGATATGATATTAAATGCGGATGAAGAGGATTATCTATTATTAAACGTTACGGGAACCATGCCGGGCACGAATTTGTCAGTTGAAATAACTGGTCGGTCATGCGCAAATGCTACAAAGGCTGATTCTGTTAGAGCTATCACGTTTATTATTGAAAAGAAGGGGGAGGCAGTTAATGACACAGATGCTACAAAAATCGCCCCCTAAAAAACATTTCTTTAAGCGAAGCGTTTTTCGTAAACGCTTTTCTAAAGGGACAATAGCATTGACTTTAATCCTTTGTCTTGCATTAGTTGCGGTAGAAACGGTAACTGCTGCTTCTAATGGGGGCGATACAGATGTCATTTTAGTGGGGACACGGAACTGGCAAGATGTAATCGCCGCTACTCCTTTGGCGATCTCACAAGCCGAAAATGCATCGCGACCACTATTGTTAGTGCCTACCGGTGTGGACACAGGCGAGCGATATAGCTGGCTAGAAAATGCAGATCTAGTGAAATATGGTGTTCCGCCAATTATAAATAAATTGAAGTCTGGCAATGTAAGCACAGTAATTATAAATGTCAAAGACGATAACGGATTTGTTTATTTCCCAAGCGAAGTGGTGGAGGAAGACGCTGTTGGCCCGGATATAAATGTCACAAAAGTATTCATAGATAAAGCGCATGAAGAAGGTTTAAGCGTATTTGCAGCATTGTCTTGTTTCCGCGATCCCATAACCGTTGGGGATCATCAGGAATGGAGTCAAGTGGACAATGAAGATAAAAGATCCAAAGAATGGGTTTGCCCTTTGGATGATGAATATAAAGAATACTTATTGAATTTGACAGAAGAAGTTCTAAGATATGACATAGACGGCGTAGTTCTATCTGATTTTGGCTATGCTGGGAGCGATTACTGTTTTTGCGATCTGTGTAAGAGAGGATTTTGGAATGACACGGGAATAGACCCCGGAAAAGTTGACCTTGCCAATAGATATAGCTCGAACACACAAAAATGGTTCGAATGGCGAGCTAGTATGGTCACCGACTTTTTTGTATCCTTCTGCAAGCAAGTTAAAAAAATGGATCCTGAGATAACGATAGGTGCCAAAATGCAAAATCCGTTTGATGATTATTATCCCGCGGGTTATGATCGTGAAGAGATTGCAAGCCATGTAGAGCTCATGCTTATAGCTCCCATAGGAACAAGGGATATTCGCATTCTATGTCAAGATATTGGTGAAGAAGCAGCTATATACCTGTTCTGGCGTAAAACCGACATAGAGGATACAATGTCTGTACCGAATGTCGAGGGCACACTAAGAAATATGGAAGATGCTAAGGATGCAGGTGCGACCGGTGTTGTTCTTGATTATGACATTGCATACACACCCATCTGGTTAGAGCTGAAAACCATGCCGCATTCCACATCATGGTTCTTATCACAGTATTCTCCGGAGCACGTCACGATAATTGGTGATGCAGATGTAAGTTTGCCCGGGGATATAGAAGTATCGCGGATTTGTGGCACGGACATCTTTGATACCGCGGCGAGGATCGCCTCCTGCTGGAACCAGTCTCAAGGCGTGGTGATACTAAACTCTACAGATTATCACAGTGCAGTAGAAGCAGCGCCTCTCGCTTCTTATTTGGGCTATCCCATATTGTATGTGAGTGCGGTAATTCCAAATTCAACTGGTGATGCACTGGATACAGACAATGCCATAGTCATTGGAGCTGTTAGCCCGGATGTGATAATGGATTTGGAAGCGATGAATATCTCGGTTTCACAGGGCGATGCAAATGAAATGCTGATAAGAGCGATGGCGAAGAATGGGGAAGAGGTTAATGCGGTGGTGTTCACCAATACGAGGGATTTTGAATTGAGATCACCAAAGCAGAAGACCATTAAATTTGAGAAGGAAATAGGGGATATTCTCGTGAGCACAGAATTATTCCCCGCGGAAGTTCCTTGTGATCAAGAAGGCACCACCTATTATATCACAGTAAATGTAAAAAACACGGGCGATGATGTGGTTGAAAACATTATCATTCGTGATACCTTACTACCGCGAAGGACCGTGAAATCGGCCATCGCAACTGTCGGGACCGTAAGTATGTCAATGAGGATACCTGGGTTCGGAGTTCTTTTCGCGATTTTGATGTTCTTGATGGCGTATACACTAACGAGGAAGAAGGGTGGTAGAGGGAGAGTCACCATCGCTTTAATTGTTGTATTGCTTGCATTTGTAGTGGCACCAATTTCTCCTATTATGGCTGGCAACTCAAAAGTAACCCTGGAGTCTTATGGTGCGCAAGCCTTACCGGAAGAGATAGAAGAGATAGTGGGGGTTGGATTGCCTGCATGGACGGACATCACGTGGGACATAGGTGATTTGAATCCAAATGAGGTGGCAACACTTAGTATTGAGGGGGTATTGGATTTTGCAATGGATTCCGGCGAGGAAAAGAGTATAGACGAAGGAATCATTATATATTTTGACGGGATTGAAAAGTTCCTGCCCGATGAGGAGATAAAGATAATAGCAGAACCACCTTATTGTGACTATGTTAGGAATATCTCTTATCCGGTCAATGCCACAGCGGGAACCACAGCTTTGATAATCTGGGATGTCACCTTGAATACATCCGGCACGTACGTTGAATATTACCCGCCCCATTCGGGCAGTGAATGTACGGAGCAGTTGGAAGGCGGTCCCGGGCGATGTAAAGCAGAGATCAATTTAACAAAATCTGGAACCTGGGGATTTGAAATACACTGCTGCAATGGTAGCGATTGCTGTTACACGCCAACCTATGAGATAAATGTGACAACTCTTTTTCCGCCTATTAATACAACTGCATTTGCATATACAAAAATCCCTAAGCTCTCTTTAACCGCTGCTCAGATCGCAGCGGCGAGGAAAGCACCGGTTATAGATATAAACAAGAACCCATCGGATATTATACCTCTAGAGGTGGAAGAAAGACTTAAAGAGTCCGTTTTTGATTATAAAATCAAGCCGGACTATCTAATAGTTGTTGGTGGTACTGGATCGGTCCCGTTTGTTGATACGGGACAGGTGTATAATCAATCAGTCACATATGATAACTACCGCTTGGTAGAGGATTACTTGCCTCAATACTTTATTGATGCGCTGAATGATCCGAAAAGCCAAGAAAAACTCGCAGCTCTCGCTCAAGAAGGCTATTTGAATAGCCTAAATAATCCCATTTTGACAGTTATGGGATTTGACATATATCGCGATTACAATATCCAATTAGATGATGATGATTTCCGTGAAGTTGCAACCGGTCGAATAATTGGCTTGGATGTATACGATGCATCAGCCGTAATAGCAAGAACGCTTGCATACAAAAAGATAGCAGAGAAAGGGGATTGGAAATCGAAAGCTTTAGTTATTACCAATCCCTCTTTAGCATCGCCACAAACACCCACAGCAGGAGACATCAACAAATATCTGGAAGATGCGGGCTTATCCGTAGATTTTGAGGTCTATGAGAAGGCAAATTGTCCGGAAGTAATGATGGAGATGAACAATGGAAAGAACATCGTGTTCTTCTTACATCATGGTTCGGAGTCTGATTGGGCATTGAATCAATGGGCATGGTTAGAACCGTATTTAGATGCGACAGATGTGAAAATGCTTAGATTGGCACCACAAACAACGCATGCCTACACATGCCTTTCAGGGAGGTTAAAAGGTGGCAGGTATTATGATTCGTTGAGTGATGAACTCTTCTACGAGCCTCTTGATTTGGATAGATCAATTGCAATGTCATTCTTGGAAGCGGGTAGTGTGAATTACATCGGCGCAAACTCGCTTTCATGGATATTTATAACAGAGGATTTCAGTAAGGCCTTCTATCAAAGCTTGATTTATGGTAATATGTCGGTAGGAGAAGCACTAACACATGCAAAAAATCTCTATCTGTTAAAGCTTGAATATTCGGAGGATATGCTCAATGAGTATCCAGGATGGGAGGAAGAAATTACGGGAATGATAAATGAAACGTCAGAGCAGTTTATTTTGTTAGGAGATCCCATGTTTAAGCCATTACTACCTAAGATACCGGAGAAGCCAATAGATGAGGCGATAATCTCACGCGACTGTGAGAATGATAATGAGTATGTAGTTACAATGGCGATAACACCACTTGATGAATCTGCAACTAAGTGGACCTATTGGTATGAGCAGCCAGTAGTGGCGGGGAAAGTAAATGAGCGTGCATGGCCATCATTGATAGGCGAGCTTGAGTTGCCGATAGAGGCAGAGGATGTAGTTGTTAGAGGGATGAACGGAATTGTTTGGCATGGCGAAGATGATAGAGAAGACAAGAAGATAGTTCGATTCCCTGTAATGAACCCGATGCCAAAGCTGTATGAAGCACGGGAATTTAAAATCAGTTATGTTTTCGTGCCTAAGATATGTTGGGAGCTGAACCTAACAGCAGGTTGGAGCACGTTCTCAAGTCCAGTAGCGCTTTATGAGTCCAATGTGGAGCAGGTTTTGGATGATGTCCCGTATTCTGCGGTATTCTATTTCGATTCCGCGAATATGTGTTGGTTATATCACCTTAAGAATAATTCAGAAGCTTCGACATTAACGGCGATTGAGCCCGGGAAAGCATATTTGGTTGAGACGGAAGAGCAAGCGAGTTTGAATCTGAGCGGGCGAGCAGTGGAAATGCCATTTGAACTCAGCTTGTCAAAGGGTTGGAATATGATAGGTGTTCCATCAACGGAAGAGGTTAAGATAGCCGCGCTGAATGTTACACTCGATTACGAGGAATACACATTTGATGATGCAGTGCAGAATAGGATAGTATCTCTGTTCATATTTATGTATGAGGACGGCGAGTGGGAATATTTAGTCAGCTCGGAAACGCTAAAGCCTGGGGCAGGATACTACTTTGAGGTTTATGAGGATTGTAAAGTTGTGGTTCCGGATGTACAAGAAAGCATAATATCCAACTAAAATTAATTATTGACACAGATTAACGCAGATTAACGCAGAAGAAATTAAATCCGTGTAAATCTGTGTAAATCTGCGTCACAAATTAAATTTATAGGTAGAAATTATACTTTATATACAATAAAAAGGGCTAAAAGAACATACTCCTACAAAAGTCCACATTCCGTTTCAGCTCTTCGTAATTCATCTCCCCCTTATCCTTATTCCGCCAAAAAGTCTCTATAACTATGTATTTACAATTCGTTCTTTTCAACATGTCGAAAATCGCATCGAAATCTAACTCTCCCCTTCCTATTGATAAATGGTCTTGCTTCTCTGTAAGGGCGCAATCATGCAAATGCACCACCAGCATTTTCGGACCACACTTCTCTATCCACTGCGCAATATAATCTAAATAACTGCTGCCTTTCGTTCTCGAACGGTGCAGTTCCGCCATTATCGCATGCCCTATATCGAAGGTGAGATATAACTCAGGCGAAAAAAGAGCTTCGAGTATCAGGTCGGACCATTTGAAAGGGACCAAATCGTTTTCCACACTTGCTACTATACCCGACTCAGAAGCCATTCTCATTATTGTTTCGCATCTTCTAAGACCTTTTATTTTCATCTCTGCCCTCACGTCCTCAAGCTTATACGTGGAAACCAGAGGATGCAAATGGAAATTGTAGTATAGCGAATGTGGCTGCAAATCAGTATAAAAATCCATACACCGTTTTAAAATCGTCATACTCGCATCTGCTAACTCTTCCCTCGGATGCGCCACGGAAATATCAAGAGGAGAATGAAAAGCGATTTTCATGCCATAATCAGTTAATAAATCCTTTAGCTCTGCCCTGTCCGTTTTACCCATGCAATCGGGCAATGGATAATCGAGTGAAAACTCAAAATAATCCAGCTCGAGCTTGTGAAGCTCTTCTAATGTCCTCTTGAATGGGCGGTTGCCATACCATACTGGTGCTCCCAGGAGAATACGCATCTGTTTCATCACCTCACGATTTTATTTTTTTGTATTTCTTTAGGTAATTTTTATAACCACAAGATTACACAGATTTTCACAAACCTTTTCTTAAAAAGAAAAGCTTTACCAAAAGAACTTTTTTTTCTTTTAGCACAGGTTTTCTTTTTGTAAAAAAGAAAAAGTGTTGTGTTAATCTTGTGAAATCTTGTGGTTTTTTATTCTTTCCTCTTAACGATCAATGTCAACCCTTCGCGGTCTACAATAACCACTTTCTCGCCTTCAATTATCGTTTCACCGTCTAAAGTCCGTGCATTCCAGATTTCACCTCTCGTTTTTATCGTGCCAGCGTCTGCATCAATTTTAGTTTCCGCCTTCGTTACTTTCCCGATAAGATCTTCCGCACCTACTTTTGCTTTTCTCCTTCTCGCTACCAAAACGGCGCCCACGGCAAATAAGAAAAAAGCGGCAGATGCCGCTGCAATTCCGATTACCGTTAGTAAAAACCCTTCAAACCATTCCGATTCGGGATTAAATAGTAACGGCTCATTTGGTAATATCAAAGCGCCTATTATCAAGCATACCGCACCCCCTACGGTGAGTATTCCAAAGGTGGGTGTAAGCGCCTCGGCAATGAATAAAATAACCGCGATAATTATTAAAAGCACACCAAACATATTGACGTCGAAGAGCCCCATACCATAAAGCCCTAAAATCAGGCAGATCGCACCTATCATCTCAGGCACGTATGTTCCGGGAGACATGAACCCAAAAATCAGTCCGTATATGCCAACCATTAAGAGAATAAGCGCTATCTGTGGGTTGCTAAGCAATTCTAACAGTGAAGAACGTACTGTTTTTTCTTTAACGTATAGCGAAGCGTTTT
Organism: Candidatus Methanophaga sp. AG-394-G06; assembly: GCA_009903405.1. Lineage (GTDB taxonomy): Archaea > Halobacteriota > Syntropharchaeia > Alkanophagales > Methanospirareceae > Methanophaga. The sequence continues at coordinate 44,632 of PRCZ01000003.1, read as the reverse complement.
TTGTCGCTAATGTGTGGTTCTTACCCCCTATTTTAACGGTCATCCCATCAACTTTGTTTAAGAGCTCGGTTTCATCCTCTGCAATGAGGTCAATTATTCCTCGCTCTAAAGCGGTAGTTTCATTTAATGCATCATTTTCGGTGACGAAACGCTTTGCCTGTGTTGCGTTTCTACCTCTTGAAGCCGCTATGCTCTCCATATGCCCGGCGAAGAAGTTAATTGTTTTTTTATCTGCTGGTTTTCTACCTTCAAGACCGATTTCAACAGGCATTGCGGATCCGGTGGTCGTTCCGGGAGACATCGCGGCGATATTGCCCGAGACCAATATGAAAGAGCCCGCAGAGGCTGCTATCGCGCCCTTCGGCGTTACATATGTGATAACCGGCACTTTTGAATTTAATATTACCTTGGTTATTTCAAGCGTGGAACTAACGAGTCCACCAGGCGTATCGAGTTCGACCAGTACCGCTTCAGCACCGATTTCCTCAGCCTCTTTAAAGCCTTCTACTACGTTTAATGTACTGCCTTCTGTGATCGTTCCTTCTAAGTTCAGCACGTAAATTACTCTTTTACCCTCTTCCGCTCCTCCGCCGTAAGCAACAAAGGCAAATAGAACAGATAGAACGAGGATAATAAGAAACAAACGCAAAAGTTTTTTGTTCATCTATCTAAACTCCTTATATTATTATATGAATCTTCTACATTAAAAAAGCGAAAAGCTTTTATATACTCTAAAATTCAGGTTATTAATAGAGAAATATGGCTATGCATGCAACAGTAGTATCTTACAAGTTTAAGCATGACAAAAATGAATAAGAAACCTGGAATAGGCATAAGCGTAGGTATTATTGTAGTATGTGCAATTGTTACAGTTGCCATGTTTACAGGATGCACTGCGGAAGAAACACAATCAAACGCAGATAAGTTATATTCCCAAGCAGAAGAATATTATAGCAAGGCATATTATAACACCGCATACGATTTATATTCTCAGGCACGCGATGAATATTTGGAAATGGGGGATGAGCAAAAAGCACGCCAGTCCCTTCTTGAGATGTTCAAGATGAAGTGGATCACACTGGAATTTCCATACAATGAAAGTGAGGCAGAAGAACTGATTATGGAAAATTTTCCAAATGTTTCTCAGGATAGAAGAGAGCCGTGGCTGGCTGAGGGATATCTTCAGACTTTAACGTCAGATGGCGAAAAATTATATTTTTGGGCGTTTGTATCCAATATACGATTCCTAAACCTTGACCTTATGCATGAGTATTTAAAAGCACAAAACAAAAGTAGCTTCCTTGACCTGGGTAAAGATGTGGTTTTTAGAGATTACAATAACTCTAAATCTGAACAAAGATATACAAATCCCATAAACTATTCGGGTAAGGGGATATTGAATATTCCAAGATCTCAACTGCCGGGGACAGGGATTTTGAAATTATGGATACCGGTTCCAATAGAAACAGAGTCACAGGTTGATGTCGCGATTATTTCTGTAACACCTGAAGAATACCTGAAAAATTCTCCAAGCATTGAGGATGATATAGGTATTGCGTATCTGGAAGTGCCATTAGATGAATTGGAAGAAGATCTTAACATCTCTGTTCAGTTCAAATTTACCCGTTTTGAGAGGCATTTTACGTTTGATTATACAAATGTAGAGGTATATGATACAGAAAGCAACCTGTATAAGCAGTATACAAAATCATTCAAAAATATAAAAATCACTCCTCAAATAAGAGAGAAAGCGCAGGATATTGTTGGAGATGAAGAAAATCCTTTTCTTGCGGCAAAGAAAATTTATGAATATATTGTTGGCAATGTTTCCTATAATCGTATGCCTCACGTGATGTTAAGCACTCTTTCAAAACCTGAGTCATTCTATGTCCATGAAAACCTGCGTGGGGATTGCGCCGCCCAGAGCATGTACTTTTGTGCACTGTGCAGGGCAGAGGGAATACCTGCCAGAGCTTGTGGAGGGCTGCAGCTGTTTCCTGAGCTTGGAGGAGATCATTTCTGGGCAGAATTCTATCTGCCGGATTACGGCTGGGTTCCCGTAGATGTATTTATCGCTGAGAGTGCAGATTGGGATTTAGATGCTGCTAATGGAGAGCGGGAATTTTGGAAGGAATTCTATTTTGGAAATCTTGATGCATACAGGTTTGTAATACAAAAGGATGCGGACCTTCCGCTTGATCCCATGCCGGAAGAGCCGATAGTTTTTTCAACGGTCCGCCAATTTCCTGCTGCTGTATGCAATACTTCAGTGAATGATATAGGCATGACAGTTTTTAGTAATTGGGAATTTAGAGTGAAACCAATTGATGATTGATTTTTATGAATACTCCAGAAAAATACTGCCAGTTTCGAGTGGAACAGCTTAAATATTTTCGAGTGAACAAACAACAACAACACCCTCACAAATAACATGATATATAACAATACGAACGGAATCTTCCTCGAGAACATAATTGAAATAACCAGCTATATGGGCAATTACTGGAGTGATTACAACGACATTGACACCAACGGCGATGGTATTTGGGATAATCCTTACATCATAAGTTCGGACAAGGACAATTATCCTCTGGTGGAGCCTTTTGAGCTTTATTTTACAGACTAAAACATAGTATTTAATTTGTATAGATACGATGAAGATGCATGACACAGGACACATGAGGGGGTTAATAGCATTTCAGGCGTATGTGAATCTGCCGATACAAAACAAAATCTCTCGTTATTTATTGTGCAGATTCATTGGCACAAACTTCCGGAATAGATACCATTTTTTTTATCGGATGCTATTAAAAATTAAGGGGGATGAAAATGTTAGAAGATTGGAACGTCCTGGCAATAGGGGAAAGGGATACAGAGCGTGAATTATTAATGGAGTTGGAAGAGGACGGCGAGTTCGAACGTTCAGGATTCAGGGATATAGTGATAGGGCGCGTAGAAGATATAGTGGAATTCTTAGAAGATGCCGAGAATAAGAAGTATCCCCATTTAAACAGGGTGATACCTATAGATGATGCTTTTTTTGTGTCTCCAGAGAATCTGATGGCGGTATTGAAGCGTAGAATAGAGCGGTATATAGACGAAATCGAGCCGAGTGAGACTTTCGGATTTAGAGTTGAGAGAAGAGGCATGAAAGAGGACATATCAAGCCAAGCGGTAGAAAGAGAAGTTGGCGGATACTTTTACGACCTGATAGAGAAGGTATATGGAAGAAAGCCAAAAGTGAACCTTAAGAACCCGGATAAGCTAATAGCAATAGAGATAGCAGGGAATAGATGTGGGATTGGCTTTATCACAAAGGAGATGAGGGAGAAGTATAGTCTGATAAGGGTAAAGTGACTTTTTAATCCCACTTCCCTTTTATTTTTTATTATATTGAAAGAAAGTAACAAAAATGAAGAGAGTAATGACCATCGGTGGCTCGGATTGCAGTGGTGGCGCAGGAATACAGGCAGATATAAAAACCTTTTCTGCGTTCGGTGTCCACGGCACATCCGTACTCACAGCAATAACAGCACAAAATTCCTATGGCGTGCAAGCGATACAGGAAGTACCCGTTAAAATCGTGGAACAGCAACTAGAATCTATTATGAGCGATATAGCCGTGGATTATGCAAAAACGGGTATGCTGTATTCCGCGGAGATAATAGCGGTGGCTGCCACCCAGCTTAAACTATATGGTGTGCCTTTCGTTCTGGACCCTGTGATGAAAGCGGGCGCCGGCGGAATATTGTTAGAGGATAATGCTTTAAACACGCTTATCGAACTCCTTATTCCTATTTGCGCGGTTGTAACGCCAAATGTACCCGAAGCGAGTCGTATTTCCGGGTTGGAGATAAAGGATAAGGCAGATGCGAAATTGGCAGCCCTAAAAATAAACGAAATGGGCGCGTCAGCAGTAATAATAAAAGGTGGACATTTAGAGCATGAAATAGCAGCCGGAAAGGCAACGGATTTGATATACGATGGTGAATTCGAGCACATAAGCACGAGCATGATAAAGCAGGAGAAGATAGTGCATGGAGCAGGATGTACCTTTTCCGCAGCTCTAGCTGCTGAACTGGCAAAAGGTACTACTTTGCACGATGCTGCTACATCGGCAAAGAAATTTGTTTATAATGCGATATTACGCGGTGAGGAATTGCCTAATTTAATCGTGGTAAATCAAAGTTTACGTAATGACGCAGATAGGTGTTTCGTGCTGGAGAACGTAAAGGAAGCAGTTACGATGCTGAAAGAAACGCGGAATTTCAAGAATCATATTCCTGAGGTTGGAACGAACATAGGCATGGCAATAGCAGATGCGGAAAGCGAGCATGACGTTGCTGCGGTAGATGGTAGGATAGTCTCAGCGAAAGAGGGTGTACACGCAGGCTGTGTAGATTTTGGCGTAAGTAGTCACGTTGCAAGGTTGATATTAACGATGATGAAGCGCGATAAAACGAAAAGAAGTGCGATTAACCTGAAATACACGTCAGAACTGATAGAAGCATGTGAAGAGTTGGGGTTGACGATTTCGTCATTTGATCGTGCTAAAGAGCCCGCAGGAGCGAAGACTATGGATTGGGGTGTAAGAGAAGCAAGCGTGGTGTTCTCGCCTGATGTGGTTTACGATCTCGGTGCGGTCGGTAAGGAGCCGATGGTGCGGATATTCGGTAATACCGCAGTGGAAGTAGCGAATAAAGTGAAAAGGATTATAACCACTATATCATGATTATTCCCAAAGTGACACTTTTCTTTTTGCATTGCAAAAACAATCTTTCTTGGTAAAGCTTCTTTCTTTAGAAAGAAGGTTTATTCGTACCTCACTGCTTCCACGGGGCTCAGCTTTGACGCCTTCCTTGCAGGATATAACCCCGATAAGATACCTACGAGCACTGCAACCGCAACCCCTGCGAGCAGAACCTGAAGTTTCATAACCACTCCGATCTCCACATCAAAAGCAGTATATATCCCGAAACTTATGACTTCTGCAGCGCCCCAACCAACTATACAACCCAGAACACCACCTATTCCACTCACCACACCCGCTTCCATCAGAAATAGAAATAGGATATTCCTGTTTTTCGCGCCTATCGCTTTCATCACACCTATCTCATGCGTCCGCTCCATAACAGACATCAACGTCGTGTTCATTATGCCCATAGCAGCTACGATAAGCGATATAGACGCGATGGCAAGTAAAAAAACTTGCAGTATCTGGAAAATGGATTTTAACTCCTCTATCGCACCTCCCATCGCCATTGCAGACGTGAAATCGTCCAATTTGTGGTTATCGTCTATTTGCTCCTCTATTTCATCCGCTATCCCCTCTGCTTCCCCTATATCCCGCACACGCACGAAAATGGTTGAAATATCGTCGGTATCGAAAATAGTAACCGCATCCCTTTTCGTTACGTATATCTGCGCATCCACATTGGACCGGAAACCTCCTTGCTTTTCCAATACCCCAATAACCCTGAATTTGCTCCCATTTATCGTTAGTCTGTCGTTAACACCTATTTCATAATTAAAATAATCATTGGCAACGCTATACCCGATTTGACATGCTTTGCGGTCATTATCCCGTAATTCTCGTCCCGATGCACTTGTCTCACTGTCACCGTCTTCTTCCAGTTTCACAGTCGCTCCAAATACCGCGTCCATATCTCTTGGTTCAATACCAACGATTTCCACCATAACTTTCTCGCCGCGGTATTCCACTTCTTGCATCTCGCCCATCAATGCCGCAGCTTCTTTCACGCCACTTATCCGTTCTACATCCTTCAAATCGCGTTCAGTAAAACTGCCAAAATCACCGAAACTGCCTAATTCCGCACTCCCGGGCGTTACCATAATAATATCCGTCATCTCGCTTAGTTGTTCCGTTATTGACTCCTGCATGCCGTAGCTAATGGACATTATTGCAACTACCGCCGCTATACCCACGACAACCCCCAGCATCGTGAGTATAGAACGAGTTTTTCGCTCTCTTATGTTCCGGTACACCAGTAGAAATGTATCCTTCATCGCTCAACACCCTTTCTGTTTATCTTTTTGCTTTGCAAAAACCATCTTTCTTGGTAAAGCTTCTTTCTTTAGAATGAAGGTTTAGCCATACCTCACTGCTTCCACGGGGCTCATTCTCGACGCTTTTCTCGCTGGATAGAACCCTGATAGAACTCCTACTATCACGGCAACTGCTATTCCAGCGAGTAAAACTTCGGGTTTCACAATCGCTGCGATTTCTAATCCCGATGCCGTGCTGCCTAAGAAGCTCAGAACTTTAGCTACGATGACACCCACTACACAGCCAGTTACACCGCCCACCAGACTCACAATGCTCGATTCGAGCAGGAAAAGAGAGAGCACATCGCGGCTTTTTGCGCCTATCGCTTTCATCACGCCGATCTCATGCGTTCGCTCCATCACAGACATCAGCATCGTATTCATTATGCCAATGGATGCAACAATGAGTGCAATTGCCGCTATTCCCACCAAAACACCCTGTATGATATTGAAAATATCATCCATCATTTCTATCATGCTACCCATCGTCATTGCCATAGCGAAATCATCGAGCCCGTGGTTATCATTTATCACTTCCTCAATCTCCTCTGCTACCCTTTCCGCTTCTTCTATCTTATAGACCCGCACTATGATGTATTTTATCTCATCGGTTTGCAGAACCTCCTTTGCAGCACGCAACGTGAGAAAAATGTTGCTATCTACGTCATTAGAATACAGCATGTCCCCTTTTTCAAAAACGCCAACCACAATGAATTTATCACTATTTATTACCAGTTTATCGTTCACGTGTATGACCTCATCGAAGAAGTCATTGGCTACACGGTCTCCGATGACGCACGCTTTATAATCATTCTCGCGGAGCCAGCGACCTTCTTTGAGTCCGACAGGCTCCACATAGAAGCCCTCCAGCTCTTTTGTGTCACCACCGAATACAAAAATGGGCACGTTTTCGTTTCTATACTCCACTTCTGCGGCATCGTACGTCATTGCCGAGATTTCCTTTATACCACCTATTCGCTGTAAGTCGCTTACGTCCCTATCTGTGAAACTCCCCTTTTCTATATAGCTATGTGCACCCCTGATTTCCCCTGGCATCACCGAAATCATATCTGCCATCCCTGTCAATTCACCGGTTATCGCTTCTTCCATACCATAGCCGACGCTCATCAAAGAGACGATAGCCGCTATGCCCACCGCAATACCCAGTACAGTGAGTATTGAACGCGCCTTTCTCTCTCTTATGCTCCGAAAAGCCAGCAGAAATTTGTCTCGCATTGCTCAATCAAGCACCCTTCCATCTCGCATCCGCTTTGTTCTACCTGCGTAGGCTGCAATCTCTGCATCGTGCGTTACCACAATGATCGTCCTTCCATCGCGATTCAAACCTTTTAATATACCCATTATCGCGTTTCCCGTCTCAGTATCCACGTTTCCCGTTGGCTCATCGCCGATGACGACTTCCGGGTCATTAGAAAGCGCCCGTGCAATAGCCACCCGCTGCTGCTGCCCACCGCTCAGCTCCGAAGGTTTATGGTACATGCGGTCTCCAAGTCCGACCTTTGCAAGTAATTCATCAGCTCTCTTTATCCTCGTTTCTCGCCCCACGCCAGCGAAGAACATGGGAAGTGCAACGTTTTCTAACGCATTTAACGTGTGGATGAGATTAAACTGCTGGAATATGAATCCTATTTTCTCCCTTCTTATCTCGGCAAGCCCATTTTCGCTTAGCTTTCCTGTATCTATACCATCTATGAAGACCGCACCGCTTGTGGGCGTATCCAAACAGCCGATCAGATTGAGCAGCGTGGACTTGCCTGAGCCCGAAGGCCCTATAATAGCAATGAACTCACCGTCTTTTATCTCTAAGTCCACCGCCCGCAGTGCTTGTACTTCCACATCACCCATCATGTACGTTTTGCTTAGGTTTTCGGTGTGGATCATTGTATACCTACCTTCCTCGTTTTCGCTTTACCCATACCAGCCCGGCAACAACAACGATAATTACAAGTAGTGCGACTATGAACAGATAAATAGATAACTCCCCCTCCTGCGGCTCCTTTACCTCTATATGTACATCGTAACCTGGAATTTCATATCTCTTGTCCGTGTCGAGATCTCGAAACACCAATTTAAACGGTATTTCTGTATCGCCAACATCTAAATCGACAGTATAAAGCTCAAAAGAAGCAGAAAAGACGTCACCCACTTCCATGTCGCCAATAAAATATTCAGAAGGTAATAGCCTGACTCCTCCGGTTTCCCCAACTATCGCCGGCTTCACGGATACTGCTTTAATATCCTTTGCCATACCATTAGCTACGTCAAACTCAATCTTTGCTATGTCTCCTTTATAAACAAATTCGGGCGCATTCACCAGGATGAGCTTCACATCTGCTATGCTCTTCACCAATACAGATGATTCAAGATCGTTATGGTGTACATTATCGCCGTTCTTATATGTGGCATCGAACGAGATGTCTATATCTCCCGCAGAAAGAGGCGTGAGCGTGAAATTCACCACCCGCTTTTCATCCGCCGCCAAACCGCCTATGAAAATTTGTTTGGGCGTGATTTCTATCTCCTCGGTTTTTGCTTTCACATGCACATTTACCCCGCTCACTGAGTTAGGTCTATTATTCGCCACCACCAGCCCTATCTGCTTTGACTCGCTGAGCGAAATCTCTGGATGGACATCCGTCTCAAGTAGTTCCACTTCACTACTGTCCACTTTCACACAGACAGGGAACCGCACATTTTCGCCATTTTCCACTTCTATATACACTTCCGGGTGATAAGTGCCATCACGAGCGTAATCAGCAGCTTTTATTGGTATACTAATATTTATGCCCTCTCCAGGTCCTAAAGCACCTACGTTGTAGTATTCGGTGCGTCGAGAACCTTCACTCAGCCATTCTATGTCACTGCTTCTGCTACTCAGTCGTATGGTTTCTATTTCTGCACTTATGCTACTTTTTGATTGCTTTTTAGTAGATTGAGAACCTATTCCACTAACGGTCTCCACCGTCTCTGACGATTGTTCATCCATATTCTTTATGGTTAGTGTAATAGTGCCAGTGTCACCGGGCATCAAGGCTTCGGGCTCCACAGTGTAGCTAGTAACCATGACCGCGGGGCCATCAATGGCAGATACAATGGCTGTTGCAAGTAGTATCAAAGCGGCCACCGCAAAAGTCATTGCAATTACTTTCTTCGCTCTTATCATCGTATATCACCTCATTTGGTTTCAACAAAACGATAGCGCGATCTAATTCTCATCTCAACCAAACGGTTACCATTCATTTTTCCACATCTCCTCTTTTTTCATTATTTTTCCCTTCTCCGCTGCCCATATGTACCGTTACCCGCTTCTTAAGGACAGGAACCAATCGCTTTATTTCTATCTCGCCACCATGATCCAGCATATATTCGTTAATCGGCTTATCCGGGAATTTACCATTTACTTCGTATACAAAAAAACCTTCTTCACCGTCTATTGATACAATGAACTCTTTATCTCCTATTTTCTTTATTCCCACGCCTGCCACTTCCTTTAATGCATCCAAAATGCTTGTTCCTTTCTGAACCTCTATCTCGTATTCCTCGCTAAAAGCCACCATTGCATCATACAGCTTCTCCCGATTCACCTTTAATACATGTGTCCTACCGAATTGTTTACACGTCAGCAGATCCGCACCCTCTAAAATTCTGACATGCTTCGCAGCCACCGGCACTGATATTCCCAACGCCTTTGCCAAACCAGACACGTGATACTCTCTCTTCATTAAAAGCTTTAACATCTCCACCCGCGTTGTACTACTCAATGCTTTGAATATCATCTCTTCTACACCCCCGTCAAAGAATTAATTATCCGGTTAGATCATAAATATTATCAATATATAAAACTTTCGTTACAACTCCTGTCAATACCGCCCCTGCAACAACTGCAACTTGATCTGACACAAATCCTCTGCCAACTTCTTTATATAGCTTCTACCCTTTTCACCATCCTCTAACCGCTCCAACCACGCTTTTGGAATTGCCGCTTCGCCGTAGTAAGCACCGCTTATCGCTCCTGCCATCGCCCCTATGGTGTCAGTATCCCCACCTAAACTTATCGCATAGACTACACTATCCTTAAAATTATCGGATCGGAGAAAAGAGTAAATAGCTGTGGGTACCGACTCAAAAGCCACCACTCCGTTGCCTAATTCCGATATCACCCTCTTTTTAGTTGCTCCTTCATCCAAAAGTGCCTTTAGCTTTCCTAGCTTACTCGTATACATCACAGTTTTAACAACTTCTTTCAGTTTGAGCAGCATATCCTCTTTTTGTCCACGCACGGCTAAAGCGACGGCTAAAGCTTGCAAAGCTGCTCCAGCCTTGCCAAGCTCATGAGAATGCGTGATATTAGAGGATTTATAAGCTATTTCCCATAGCATATCTGATGTATCAAAATAAAAAAGCCCTACAGGGGCAATTCGCATCGCAGCACCATTGCCATAAGAACCTCTTCCACCAAATAGTTTTCCCGATGCATCCGCCAAACTTTCACCTTCGCGTATCCTTCTTAGCACTTCTTTAGATCCTGGCCCGTATCCCCTCTTTACATTGTAATTTTGGATGAACTTAAGTGCCATATCAGCACCATTAAAGCCTTTATTCTCTATTAATGATTCCGCAACGCCGATCGTCATCTCCGTGTCGTCTGTGTAGCGGCCATAGATCATTTCCCACTCCCCGCCATATACAGAACGCACCATCTCCATGTCGTAACCTTCCACAGGAGCGCCTAATGCATCGCCTACTGCACTGCCTAATAAAGCACCCCTAAATTTCGCTTTTAAGTCAATCTTTGAATCCAAGCCCATAAACTTTAATAAATATACGCGCTTGATAAATATTCAATGAGTGTAAAACTAGGCAACGGTAAAAATAAGGCGATACTATTGATATGCGATGGCCTTGGTGACCGTCCATCAGTGGGTGGAAAAACACCCCTACAAGCTGCTGATACCTCTAATATAGATAAAATAAGCGAAGAGGGCATAAATGGGTTGATGGACGTAATATCGCCGGGAATAGTGCCGGGGAGCGATACCGCACATCTTTCCCTCTTTGGCTACGATCCTTACAAGTATTATCCAGGCAGAGGCGTGTTTGAAGCGCTTGGCGCTGACATGCAATTGCATAAGGGGGAAGTTGCATTTAGAGCTAATTTCGCTACTGTGGACGAAAAGATGCGGGTCGTGGATAGAAGAGCGGGAAGAAACGGGAGTAAAGAACTGGCTTCTGTACTAAACGGGCTTGAAATAGACGGTGTTGAGCTCGCTCTGGAGAATACTACCGAGCATCGATGCGCACTTGTAATGAAAGGCGAAAATATCTCCAAATACGTATCCGATGTGGATACGCATGAAGCTGGGAGTATTGTACAAGAATGCAAACCACTTAAAGAAGGCGATGCTGCCCTGAGGACAGCAGCAATCGTAAATAAATTTGTCAGGATGAGCCATGAGCTATTGAATGAGCATCCAGTAAATGAGGCGCGGAGACAGAAGGGTGAACTACCTGCGAATATCATTTTGCCGCGAGGCGCGGGCAGCTATGAGGTGGTGACACCGATAAAAGAGCGGTTTGGGTTTAGCACCGCATGTGTAGCGGGAGCGTCTCTTTATAAGGGCGTTGCCAAATACCTTGGCATGGATATTATCCCTGTTGAAGGTGCGACAGGTAAGGCGGATACAAACTTAAATAATAAGGCGGAAGCGACATTGCAGTCTTTGGAGGATCATGAATTTGTCTTTGTTCACGTGAAAGATACTGATAATAAGGGCCATGATGGCAACTTCGAGGGTAAGAGAAGCATGATCTCCCGGATAGATAAAGAGCTTGTGGCGCGGCTAAAAGATGCCGATGCTTACATTGTCATTACTGGAGATCATAGCACGCCAGTGCCACTAAAAAGACACAGTAGTGACCCTGTCCCAATAGTTATAAAAGGGGAAGGGATCAGGAAAGATAACGTGAAGAAATTCGATGAGATTTCGGCTGCGTCCGGCGGCTTAAACCGGATGCGAGGCCTTGATTTGATGCTGACAATAGCTGATTTCATGGGTTATTATAAGATGTATGGAACGTAAGTAACTGCTCAAAATGAAATAGGCATAGCAGCGATCCAGAGTTCCCAAGTGCTCTCGCAACTCAGTACAGTAAGGAACGCTGACGAGCTTATCTTCCGGGTTCGGAATGGGACCGGGAGTTTCCCCGCCGCTATGGCCGCTATGCCCAACTACACATATCTACTTCTGTTAATATAAAGGTTCTTGACAAGACACCAACAAAAACCTTTTTATATCGATATGTACATCTTAGCATATCGAGGATGATGATAATATGGAAAGAAGAAAAATATTAGCCTTTGCAATAGCGATGGTAGTGATTGTCTGCGTATCGCTTGCCTCTTTTTACAACCCTTCTGTGGAAGCGCAAGAAGCCAAAACACTCAAAATCTTCCACGCCGGTAGCTTAGCGGTACCTTTGGAAGAAGCGGAGAAAGAATTCGAGACGTTACATCCGGATGTAGATGTGCGCCGGGAGTCAATGGGTAGTATAGCAGCGATAAGACAGGTAACAGATGTCGGAAAGATAGGGGATGTGGTTGCATCCGCAGATTACACGCTCATACCAAGCATGATGTATCCAGAGTATGCAGATTGGGTTGTCCGATTCGCAACGAACGATTTAGTGCTTGCATATAATCCGGAGAAGAGTAGATATGCAGATGAAATTACGCCCGATAACTGGTATGATATTCTCCGGCGAGATGGTGTAGTGTTTGCATTCTCAAGCCCGAATCTCGACCCTTGCGGATACAGGGCAGTAATGGTGTTTCAGCTTGCGGAGTTATATTACGGCGATGACCAGATATTCGATGAGTTGATTCTCAACAACACGGCAATTACGATAAGTGAGGAAGACGGTACGTATCTCATAAAGACGCCAGAAGATTTGAAGCCAAATAGAGAGAAGGTAAGTATAAGACCGAAATCGGTTGAACTCGTAGCGATGGTTGAGGAAGGGGGGCTTGATTATGCTTTTGAGTACAGGAGCGTTGCAGTTCAGCACAATTTAGCATTTGTTGATTTGCCGGAACCAATAGATTTGAGCAAGGTGGAGTATGCGGACGTTTACAAAAAGGTCGAATTAGAGACTTCGGATGGGAAGACAAAAACGGGCAAGCCTATTGTTTATGGTATTACCGTACCGAAGAACGCGAAAAATCCTGAGCTTGGGCTGGAGTTCGTACAGTTTGTCATAGGCGATGCCGGGCAGAAGATCTTTGCCGATATGGGACAACCACCAATTGTGCCACCGGAAGGAAGTGGCGTATTACCTGCTGAATTAGCTCTTACACCTCTAATAACGCCAACTCCCGCAGCACCAACGCCTTCACAGACTCCAACGCCAACACCAGGCTTCGAAGCGGTATTCGCGGTTACAGCACTATTAGCAGTTATTTATGGCCACTTGAGAAAGAGAAGGGAGTAAAAGAGCGGCAAAAAAAACATGGCGTGTTAAGGACAAGGATGCATATTGGATGGCCGTTATTACAACCCATTTTTATCCAACGTGGAATTGTTAGCGCGGCCATCAGCGAGAGGCGGACGCCGCACCGTCTCTCGCTTCTTTTCGCTTTTAGCACCGATTTTCTTTTATCAATTACGAATTATCAATTACGAATTACGAATTGAATGTTGTATTTGATCTCCATGCTACATGCTCCATTTGAAAACTTTACCGGGACAAAATTCATGTTTTTTCGCCGAAGTATCGGGAAAAGGTATTGACGGGGGAAGTTGCTGAAGCGGCGGAGGGAATCATTCGGGAAACCTGCAAAGAGCTCGATATTGAGATTATAACAAACTTTTTGGTGGGACGCATCAAAAATAAAAAATCGAAAAGCTTTTATATTCCTGTGACGTACCTGTAATAACAGTGTAGTTTAAGTCATCGGCACTCCTGCTTAAGTGCAGGCCTCGTACTTAAGTATAGGGTATAGTATGGAGACTATGAAATAAAAAATTAGGGGGTGATAAGATGAAAAAACAATTTTTAATCGCGAGTACATATGTTGCAGTAGCTTTATGTATCGTCTTTCTATGGATTTCCATGGCCTCTGCGTTCGACCCAGAGGTAGTTGAAGCCAATCCGAAGCTCGTTAATCTTTCAGCCGATTGGAAGCCACCGACCGTCTATAATGTGACCGATGGGGTTTTTGTCGCTGTAGGCTACGCTCGAGCCAATCCGGTCTTGATAGAAGGAACCGATGGACTGATCATCATCGATCCAGCGGAGAGTGAAACGGCCGCGAGAATAGTAAAAGCGGCGTTTAACGCGCATTTAGATAATATTTTCGCCAAAAAGCCCGTAAAGGCTATTATCTACACGCACTATCACGACTGTCATATCCATGGAGCTACTGTCTTCGCCGGCAATGACTCACCAGAGATTATCAGTCATGAGAGTCTTCCTAAGAACCTCTTCAGCCCACCAGGTGCCGTTTACAGCTTGATATTTCCCACCAAGTCCTATCGGGCCATTAAATACATGGGTTTACCGTATCAGCAGGATCCTGGTTACTTTATCAATGGTGGTATTTTCCCTTTCTCGATCCCCGGTCCCTCGGGTTACTTGCCGCCCACTATAACCGTCCAGGATGAACTGGAGACAACTATTGCGGGGGTGGATCTCGTTCTGATGCACGCGCCGGGAGAGACCTCTGACATAATCTTTGTCTGGTTGCCGGAGAAGAAGGTCTTGGTGCAAATAGGTAACTTCTACAAGTCTTTCCCTGCAATCACAACAACACGTGGTGCGTCGTTCCGTAATCCGCTGGATTATATAGCGAGCATAGATAAGATGAGAAGCCTGAACGCTGAATATTTGGTCATGATACATAGCGGCAAACCACTCGTCGGTGCTGAGAATATTAGCCGCACACTCACCAACTATCGTGATGCCGTCCAGTTTGTTCATGATCAGACGGTACAAAACATGAACAAGGGGTTGACTCCCGGGGAAATCATTGAAGTCGTTGAGCTGCCGCCTCACCTTGCCAATGATCCCTATGTGCAGGAATATTTTGGTCAAGTGGATCGAGATGTCTTCCAGATTTTCTCGCAGTATATGGGCTGGTTTACAGGCAAATGCAGAGATCTGTTCCCGATGTCTCCGACTGACGAGGCGCAGGAAATGGCTGAGCTGGCCGGCGGGGTAGACCAACTGGCAGCCAAAGCTCAGGATGCTCTGGATGAAGGTAAATTGGAATGGGCCTTGATCCTTGCTGACGATGTTCTCCTGCTCAATCCGGAGCACGCTGGAGCACGCGCGATCAAGAACGCGGCAATGATTTCGCTGGCTGAAGAGACGTACAACGCCCAAACGCACAACTACCTCTTGTCCGAGTACCTCGAAGAGACAGGGCAGATAACCATCCCGATCCCTGCCTTTAGTAGGATCGACGAAAACCTTGTTGTTTACATGCCCATGGACACGTTATTCGGAATCATGGCCGTCAGTCTCAACGCCTCTAAATCATTGGACAAGGATATCGTCGTCGGGCTCCACTTAACCGACCTGACTAACACCATAGAGCTCGCTGACTATACCATGCACGTTCGCCGGGGTATTTTAGAAGTTCAGCCACAAATCCCGGATAATCCGGAATTCACCGTCACCACTGAATCATTGGTGTGGAAGAATGTGGTCCTAGGGAAGCTCGATCCACAAGAGGCTGTTTCCGAGGGAGATATTGTTATAGCAGATGCTGATCCCCAAGAGCTTTACAACTTCCTCGCTCTTTTTAAGTGAACGACAGTGCCTTCATTCAGAACAAAATTGAAAACTAGAAATAGAGGATTATTAATTAATCCTCTTTTATTTTTTTATTGTATATACACTATAACACCACGTTCACGCTGCATCAATCATTATAATCACCTAACTATAGATATGACTGATGCATCCAGACATATTCACACCTCAACGAAGGTGAATAAATAGGCGCCAAAATGTCCAAATTGCGGAAGAAAAATGACATTCGTGTGCTATGAGAAGAGACCACCGGGAGAAAACGAAGTTTTTGGATGTAAATTAGCTGATTGGAACCATCCAATGCTCAGCCATAGCTAACAATCGATTTGCACCCGAAGGGTGCTTTTTAGTCCTTTGACACCATTACCTCTGTCGCTTTTATCACAGCTTATACTTTATCGCCTTCTTTCAGACCCAACTCATCCACCGCCTCTTTTGTTATCATCGCAGTGATGCTACAAAAACACTAATCGCTATTTGGTATTGGGCTCAATCCAAAAACGGCAATTTATCTCGTTTTCTGTAAGCTAGAGCTTGGCATATAGCAATTAAGTTATCCCCTTCCGTTTTAACGTTGATTGCGTATGTTCCGATTCTGCCTGATCTGCTCACCTCTCTCGCTTCCGCATATAAGACGTCTCCAGTCGAGGGAGGTTTTATATATGTGATATTCATACTGAGCGCAACCGCCACAGTTCCATGTGAGTTCGCAGCCATTTCAAATGCTTCATCGAGCAAAGAAAATATCGCGCCGCCATGTGCCATACCAAACATATTCTCCATATCCCCCTTAAATATCATTTTGACTTTTGAGTAACCTGCATCTAATGCCACCTGTTCTATTCCCATTTTCTTTGCGTATGGTTCATCTCTAGCTCGTTTAATTATAGAACCGAAAATTTTATCATCCATTTTTGTGCCTCCTTTAATTTTAATTTTAATTTTGATTTTGATTTTAGTTTTAAATATGTTGCCTAATGTATGAAAGAGACAAAGAGTTTCAAACACTAAAAGAAAATAGAAAACTTTAAATTGACATTGTCACATTGATTCTGGCTTTTCTATTACCTCTGATCTTAGGAATCAAGCAATATCTTCTGACTGTTTTGATCTTAATGCTTGTCTTTACCATGTATTCATCAGCATGGAATCTGCTCGCTAGTTCAGGCCAGGGTTCTTTAGGTCATGCCGCTTTTTTCGGTATCGGTGGTTATGTGTCGGCGATAATTTCAAATAGTTTTGGTCTTCCTGTGATATTGACAATAGTAATCGGCGGTTTTTTTGCCGCTGTTATTGGTGTTCTGATAGGCCTTACCTGTGTAAGGTTGAAGGCGTGGTTCCTCGCAATGGTAACTTTCGGATTTGCAATTATCGCTCAAACGGTAACCGTAGAGCTTTCAGGGCTCACCGGCGGTTGGGACGGTATCCCGGCGAAGAAATTAGTTCCTGTTACGATAATAAATCACGTCATGTATGAGTATTACATTATACTACTCATAGCAGTTGTGGTAATCGTTATAATCTACATGATAATGAAGTCGAAGATGGGACTCGCTCTGGAAGCCATACGAGAGAACGAGCTTGAAGCGAAGGTAATGGGTATCAATGTAACAGTGTATAAGTTGAAAGCATTTGCAGCAAGCGCATTCTTCACTGGAATTGCCGGCGCTCTGGAGATACATCATTTCGGGTATGTAACCCCGGAGGTATATGGCATAGACATATCTTTCTGGCCGATAATATACTCTGTAAGTGGTGGCCTATACACCATTGGTGGTCCAATACTAGGAACAGTAGTAATTACAGCCATCTGGGAAGTTCTACGCTCTTTCGGCATGACCTATGGGCGATTCATATTGATTGGTCTGATCCTTATCCTTATAGTGATATTCCTGCCAAAAGGGCTTATCTCTATCCCGGAGAAGATAAAATCAAAGTTTTTGAAAAACTGATTTTTGATTCCCTCGTTGTATATAAAGTATAACTTCTAACTATTTAATTTAGGACGCAGATTTACACGGATTTACACGGATTTAATTTCTTCTGCGTTAATCTGCGTTAATCTGTGTCTATAATTTATTTTCTTGACATTGTCAGATTAGCATGAAATGTGACAAAGTCAAGTTAATATTTAGACACCTAAGTATGCGCTTTTTACATACTCATCGTCTAGAAGCTCAAGGCCTTTCCCTTCTAAGATGATTTTGCCTTTCTCTAGGACATAGGCGCTATCAGCGATTTCAAGTGCATGATGTACGTTCTGTTCCACAAGCAATATGGTAACACCTTCTTCATGCAACTTCTTGATTATCTCGAATACCTGTAATACGATCACCGGGGCTAATCCGAGCGATGGCTCATCCATCATAAGGAGCTTTGGTTTTGACATCAGAGCGCGAGCGATTGCGAGCATCTGCTGTTCTCCACCACTCATTGTACCGGCGAGCTGTTTTTTCCGCTCTTCGAGCTTTGGAAAGAGCTTGAGTACCCATTCGAGACTCTCATCCAGGGACTCCTTTGCTCGTGGCACATAGGCACCCAAAATGAGGTTTTCAAATACGTTCATCTTCGGGAATATCTCTCGGCCCTCAGGTACAAGAGCAATCCCCTCATCCACTATCTTGTACGCCGGTAATCCTTCAATATGTTTGTCCATGAACTTGATGCTACCCGACTTCGGCTTAAGTATGCCCTGGATAGTCTTTACAGTAGTCGACTTCCCGGCTCCGTTAGATCCTAGAAGGGTTACAACATCTCCTGCTTTAATGCTAAAGGATATGTCCCAAAGCACCTGCACTTTCTCGTAAGCGACTTTTAAGTCCTTTAGCTCAAGCATAGTAGTATCATGCATCTATTTTTTCCCCCAGGTAGGATGTTATAACCTTTTCATCGTTTGCTATTTCATCTGGTGTTCCTTCCGCTATTTTTTCGCCGTGATGTAGTACAACAATATTGTCGGATACGTTCATTATAACCCTCATAACATGCTCTACTATGAGTATTGTTATCCCCGACTCTCGGATCTTCTGTATTAGTGAGATTGCGTCATTACTTTCTTTCGGATTTAATCCGGTCGTCACCTCATCTAATAGTAGCAGTTTTGGCTCAGTTGCAAGAGCTCTTGCAAGTTGTATCCTCTTAAGCTCTACAACAGTCAGGTTTTTCACCTGGTAATTCATTTTATTCATCGGGTAGCCGATAAATTCAAGATTCTTTTCCGCTTTCTCCCGGGCTTCTACCATGCTGATTTTATCTGAATTACCGAACACCGCCCCTACAAGGACATTTTGAATTGCCGTGAGTTCTGGAAAAGACTGCACGAGCTGGAATGTCTTGGCGATCCCCTGTTTACATACTTTATCCGGACTCAGGTCTGTTATGTCAAGTCCGTTGAATATGATAGATCCCGAGCTAGGAAGGTAGACACCACTTATGACGTTTAAGAGCGTTGATTTTCCGGCGCCGTTCGGCCCCACGAGACCCACTATCTCGCCCTGCTCTATGCTAAAGCTTACGTCCTTGATGGCAGTTATACCACCAAAGTACTTGCTTACTCCTTGTATGGAAAGCATTTGTCATCACGTTTGTGTTAGAGCTATATACTGCTTAGCTCCCTTTAACTGAAACTTCTGTCTCCTGACTTTTAGATAGAGGAGGGAATATAAATAACTTGTTCATTTTTGCAAAGGCATATAGCGTTTGCAAATAAAAGCCGAGAGTCAAGTCTGCAGAAATTATTTTGCTTAACATTCCCTCGTGGAAAGATAACGAATTCATTAAGGAGAAATATTATGGCGACATCAGGAGAATAGAATCAGGATTGAGAGGACTTGATGGAAGCGAACGATGATAAGGAGACAATTGAATGAAAAATACGGCAGATTGTTTTAAGGAATTAAAATGAAATTACAACTAATGAAAAATTCGCAAACGTTATCTATCATCAATGACGAGAAAAATATTGGTATGAGAAACGAGCCCATGAAATCAATCCAAGTTGATGCGTTCACAACAAAGCCTTTTACCGGCAATCCCGCAGGAGTATGCATCTTATCCGAGACCATTCCCTATTCGGATATGCTGAAGATCGCGAAAGAACTGAATCTGCCTGAAACCGCATTTCTATATAAAAACGATATGGGCTATAACTTACGCTGGTTCACGCCCAACCCCAAACAGAAATAGAACTTTGTGGTCAGGCAGTAACAGTAATAAATGGCGAGATATTATACAAGTAATTTAAAGGAGAAATGTATATGGATGGAACTATTCGAGCTGATATTAGTTTGGGGTTACATGTTGCAATCGTATTAAAAAAGGACCAAAAAACAGGTAAACTTACAACAGGAGTTGTTCAACGCATACTAACGAATTCGCGGACACATCCACATGGAATTAAAGTTCGTCTTGAAAGTGGTGAAATCGGCAGAGTAAAAGAAATTTTAGATTAGAAAGTTTAGATAGAGTTTTTCAAAAAACTCAGCTTTTGCATATTTCTCTTTCCAGGGAGAATGACCACAATTGTTCAACCCTAAAACTTTTTAGAAAAAGTTTTATGAAAAAATATACGTTTCTTCGATCAAACTTTCTTTATGAAAGGAAGGTTGTGTGGGGATCTGTGGAATCTTGTGGTTAGCTAAACAATTACGGGCTTTAGTCATCTTCCTTCCAGTTCCACCATTTCAGCAGTTCCGGATCATGTTTCTTGTTGGTGGCATAATATACCGCACAGCGAAACACATAAAGCAATTCCGAATGTTCTTGAATACCAAAAAACTATTCCTTTTCTTTGACATATCTTACCCCCTCGGGTTCTTCATACTTTGTTTTTATAACAATGGTATTGGAAATCCGGTTAAAGAGACGCAACTTACTATTCGGCATAGCCAACCAGCCAATAAGACAATCCAATGGCAGAATAAATGCTTTGCCACAACTTTCTAATGCTGCAACTCCGAAATCTATTTTCCTGCCGTTCCGATCTGTAACTTTTAAACCCAATGCCATTTTACCAACAGATTGTCCATTATACCCTTCGAATAAAGTCCAATAGGCAAACATCAATAATCCACTAATCCCAAAACCCGCTATGTTGATAAACTCAAAATCCCAAAAAAATCCTCTCGAAAAAAATCCTACCAACAGGATGTCAATAAGCCAAGCCCAGAATCTACTTTCCCACTTAGCCAAATATAATGTTTCCATATTCTCTTCTTTTTCTGCGTTCATTTCTTTTCGTTATTTTTCTGTTATCGCCCCACGCTCTCATGAGCTCAAAGTTTTTAACTGCCCGTCTTCTATCCAATTAACCTGAATTGTTTCATTCACTAATGTTTTTGGTATGGTCAATTCTCTAAAATATACTGTATTAAATTTTTCGTATTGCACTCCATCCGGAAGCAAATCCACTCCTTCTACCACCGTTTTTCTAACTACTTTGTCGTGTGCAGGGTCTGTAAATATTATGGTTACCGTTACGTTTTTCGCCGCTTTATCTCCTATGTTCCAGACTGTTCCATGTACCTTCACGCTCTCCATACCTGAAAGGTTCTCAATCCCCCCCTGTCCCTGAGAACTAACAACATCATAAGCAATATTTACTCCACTCTCTTTTTGTTCAACCAGGTTGTAGAGAGAGTGAGCCCCTAAAACAATTCCCGCTATTATCACGCCGGCTATTAGCAGACAGATTACCAATATTTTGATTTTATGTCCCATTTTTGTTTGCCACCTTATTTTTATCCAACAAGCTTCCTATTCCTAACCCGAAGATTACCCCAAAAGGCACTGTCATAAAAACTAGTGATTTATCAACGCGGGGATCGCCGAGGGCGCAGAGTTCAAGAGCGTTCCAATCCACGCTTGTTTTTTCTAATGTCTCTGCGCACTCTGCGGTAAATGATCTGTGACAATGTCAAGTTAATACAGGCCATAATACAAGACGCCGATTTACACGGATTTAATTTCTTCTGTCTTAATCAGCGTTAATCTGAGTCAATAATTTATTTTCTTGGAACTACAAATACCTGTTTACCCTATCGAGTTTCATTTTCTTTTCGAAACCCGTTTTTTTGGTCTTCCGGCCGAAACAAATCCCAAGTGCCTCGTGCAATGCAACCTGATCAAGATTTACTGTATTTTGTTTTATCGCTTCCGAGATGTCCATATATTCTACAACACCATTTCTTACACCTGTAACAGTAGCACCGGTAACATTTTGCATCAATAATATAACTGCTCCTGCACCGCATTCTTTACCGAAATTAGCATCATAAGCGGACGAATCGCCGCACCGTACCAGATGTGTTGGTCGGATCACCCGGATTTCAGGTATGTCGTATTGGCCCTGAACATACATGTGCACCTGCTCCATGAATTGTTTCATCTTCTCATCATTTTTCATTCGTTTCTTTAGTTCCGCTTCTATTGTCTTTCCGGAACCCGCAAGAGGATAGTGCCCAAATGCATCGGAACCTCTTGTCTTATCTATTAAAAATCCGCGCTCGTCAACGTCATCTTCAGGCTTATTACCTTTTAGCGCTTCAGAAACGACAATCAAATAACTGCCGGCTTTTACGTCTGAGCTTTTTATTCGCTCGGTATATTTAGCAAACATATCCTCATAAATAACATCGAAATCAGGGGCAACTTCCGGTATAATTATACAGTCTGCATCGGCTGCAATACCGCCTCTAAAAGCGGCATGCCCTGCATATCTGCCGAAGACTTCTAAAATCATAATCCTGTTATGGCTTCTTGCAGTGGTTCTGAGATTTGCAGCCATTTTTGATATGGCATTAATTGCGGAGTCGCCGCCAACGCTATATGACTGAAGATCAAAATCCATTGTTTTGGGAACATGGTTTATTGCAATGCCATTATTTAGTAAATCCAGAGCAACAGAGCCGGTGTCGTCTCCGCCACTTACTACTAATGCGTCAATAGAATGTTTATCAAGTCCTTGCTTAATCCGATTATATTTATTTTCATCATCCAATTTTGAGATTTTCACTCGTGAATGCCCTGCTTCAGATCCTGCTATATTTGAATGAAACAAACCCATGCGAATATAATCTAAACTGATTAGATCATCTGTTTCGAAATCAATTAGATTGTAGAGCCCGGCATAGCCATTGGGTATAACAACATTTTCCAGGCCATAATAATTTGCCATTGAACTGACTCCTTTGATAACTGCATTTAATCCGCCGCAATCACCGCCACTTGTGATTATTCCTATCTTCTTTCTTTCGTTCATACTACTCAGTATCTTGTTAGAAGTTAATAAAGTTGTAACCAATACGGTGTATGTATATATCTTTCAATTTGAATTACATGCATCTAAAATCATCTAAAAAACTTTCTTTCAAAAAACAACCCGTGTCAACTTTTGTTCACGTTGTCGAAAAGATAGTCGACTGGCAGATACATCAACTTCTCCTTTAGCTCTTCCTTGAACATTTTAAACGCCTTCATCTCCTCTTTCGTTACATCGCCTTTTTCCATTTTCGCCAATTTGCACTTCGTCCTCAGTTCAAAGAATCGTTCCGGGAATAGCTCTTCCTTCACCCGGAGCGTGATTGAATCATTGGTGGACTTCCGAGTGAATGAGTAGACGTAGTTATCTGCCGTAATATTCACTATGTCTGCGCCTTCGTCAATTGTGAGGTCTTCGGTTGAGGTTGAACCCAATATGTACTCAAAGGTCATCACGTGCCCGTCGGATGGATGTCCGGAGTTAATTTTCACGTCACCTCGATGCGGTGTCAGCGCTCTCTCCCCTTTTTCCGGATATGCGTAACTGAGGTTCTGCAACAGCCCTGGGATTTTTCTACCCGTGAAATACCCTTCGCTGACCATTAGCGGAACCACAATGGTGTCAGATGTCGCGGAAACATTCTCCACTACCGCTCTTACTAAGAGGTCTGAATGTAGCGTCTCATTTGGAAATACAAAAGAATATCGTACATCATTTATATTGAGTCCCATTTCGTACCTCAATTTGAGTTTCATCTGCTCTGCAAGCGACTTGGAACTGCTCACCCAACCTGCAAAATTGGATTCATTATCTGTTCCGTGTGCAATGAGTACGATGGTTTCATTGGCGGGATCTTCGTTTAATGCAGCCGCGTGATCCACCAGAATATCCGCAATCGCCCAGTGGTCATCAATAGCATTCGCTAGTACGATCTTCGTTTGTGTATCAACGGGAACGAGTTCTTCTTCCTCCGCTTCTCCTCCGCCGTGGTGCTGCTTTGCTGTTACTCCCATTGCGCTTACTGTCTCAGCTATTGGTGTGTAGGAAACGCGGTATCTTCCTTCAAGGGCTACAATAGAACGTTCCAGCTCTTTTCCTTCGACAAATACTCGTCTACTCCTCCTGCTCATCATCGGCAGTTCCTCGCGCAGCCCAAGCACATACTCGATCTCGCCAATGTGCCCGCTGTGTGATGATATGAACAGCGGTACTGCGATTATCTTTGTAACGCCCGCTTCATCGTGTTTGTCCACTGCAATGTTTATCGTCTCGTTCTCCTCAACAGGTGCCTCTTTGATCCGGGTGAACGTACCTTCCCATTTTGCTACCACGACACCAGTTGTATTTTTCGCTGTCCAGGTCTTTACCGTGGTATTCTCATCAACAAAAGTCTCTCTCTCCTCGCAGGTAACATTCTCCCTGATGTCCAACTCGGGAAGACCGTCCATTTCATAAGTGCTACCATAGCCATTTGGCAGTAAATCATAATACAGGGGTTCCTCGTCTCCCTCCTTGATCGCAAACTTCTCTTTGTCCGCGTCCCACCACGCTTCCCCTGTCTCAGCTTCATCCTCTCCTTCCAGCATCATAACAAAATCGGCAGAAGTCGGTCCGGTCAGAATAACAGTTCTCGTGCCGATAGTAGGTGAAGTCTGTTCACCTATTGTCATTGTGCCATTCATAGCCCGACCGCCAGAGAGAGCCTCAAAGAGCTCCTCTGGCGTCATCGACTCTGCACCTGCAATTTCCGTAGAGAGCACAATAGCACCCAGGATTAAGATGCCTGTTAGCACTACAACAGCGCTTAATCTTCTTTTCGTTTCATTCATTTTTTCGTTTTTTCTTTTCATCCCCTAAAACCTTTCTTTCTTTTACTGCGAAGCGTTTTTCGTAAACGCTTTTCTAAATAAATGGTTTAAAAGAAAGCTTGACCAACAACTTTTTCGGTAAAGCCTTTTTCTTTAGAAAAAGGGTTTGTTGTAAGGGGCATATAAATCACGCCCTAATTATATTTGGTTTTGGCTAAAAAGCCGAAAAAGGTTAGGAATTTTGAAAAAAATGTCCCTGTACCTCTAATCTGTGTCCGACAGATATATTAAATAGGCTGATGGTATTTGTCTGCCTGTTGGCTTACTTGACGGATGGAGTTCCAAGTCATTATACGCCTGAACCGCCATCAAAACCCTCCTGCATCATGTATCATGTATCATGTATCTTCAGCCGTACCCACGTACTATTTATACACGTAATACATACGTAGTATAGGCCTTTGTGTCCCTGCATAGTAATAGGTAATGACATAAGCGCTATAAAAACAAGTAGGAGGTGATAAGAAAATGTTAGAAGAACTAGAAGCAGCATTTATACAAGTTAAGTTTTTCGATACATTAATTGCGATAGCTGGAGCGATAATACTTCTGATAATTGGATTGATTCTAGGGCGTGTACTCGGGAAAGTCGTGCGATTAGTACTTGATAAAATTGGCGTTGACGCTATGGTGAGCAAAGCAGGTGTGGGAGATACGATCGAGAAAACGGGATGGAGTATTTCGAAAATTTTTGATGTTGTGATTAGATGGTTTATATACATCATCTTCATCATGGCAGCCGTAAACGTGTTGAACATACCATATCTGTCCGACTTCATGACTGCGCTTGCGCTATACTTCCCGCGTCTGATCATAGCAGCCATAATACTGGTAGTGGGAATGATACTGATTGCAATCGCCATGAAGTGGATAGATGAAACACTAGGAACCCATAAGATTCTTCTCGCTGATATAATAGCACCGGTGCTTAAGGTGATCATGGTAGTAGTAGTGCTTGTACTAGCGATGGAGCAGTTACTCATCAACATGCAAATCATATACACGTTCCTCGTTCCGTTAGCATGGGGTATTGGAATAGGCATTGGAGTCGCTATAGGTATTTCAGTGGGCTGGGGCGGCAGAGAGACCGTTGGCGAGTATATGCATGAAAAACTAGAAGAAGAAAAGAAGGAGAAATAAATGTGAGTTATAATTGCAAAAATATGGCTGAGGATGTGCCATTGTTATTCCTGGCATCTCTCAGCTACTTTTTTACCTCTCTCCACATTTGAAATTCAAGGAACTACTATTATGCCCGAGCATAACCCTCTAGCCACCAATTCTTCTTTAAAATCTGTTAGATCACTGTCGTTCGTTACTATCGGGGCTCCGGTCTTCTTTGAGTATGTTAATAATGCCATATCTATATCAGAGGGATAAGGCACTCTCGTCCTCTTCTTCCTCTTGTGCTCTTCCATCTTTAGCGTTCCGTTAAGCGACAGATAAAAATCCTTCACCGCTCTTATCTCTCGTTCGTCCGGGTGATAATCAATTACTTTAAACCATGCCTTATTCTGTAGACGTTTAATCTTTTCCTCGGTCTTCCGTGCTAATCGTAGCCGAATCCTACTGGATATTTTCACTCTTTCGGGAAGCCCGATCAAGCTTTTTGTTTGGGGGTCATCACAAAATTCGTCAACAATTTTCGCTATGCCCTTATCAAAGATCTCAGCCATCGCCCCTGAGATCGTTTCAATTTCAAAACCATCAGTTACAAACTGTTCTGTAAGTGTTTGGATCCTGTTCGTAAAACCCATAACTCTAATAATTACTGCCTTTCCTTTAATTTTCTCTTCGTGCATAAAGCAATAATAAATTATCAAATTAGTATCATATATGACTATTTTTTGTGCTTCCGCTCCCGAACCCATTTGTTATTCCTCAATAAGAGCGGACAAATCTATGTCGTCATCGAACAACGCAGGTAAGACATTATATTCCACACATGCCTTTTGGGCCAGTTCAAAATCTTCTTTTATATCGTTCAAGCAGAAATACTCTAATACCTTCTGATTACCTCGTGTAAGCTCTCTTAATGTCATGATTTTCTTAAGGTATCCTTTAATTATGGCTAATAAGTTATTCTTTTGAATTTCGTCCAAATTTTCCCGCTTTAACACCAGCAGGCAATAATCTATTGAACCGCGTATGAAAAGCGAATTACCATTTGATTCAAATTGAGAGAACTCATTCAATAAGAGATCTATCTCTGAGAGTAGCTGCTTTTTTATTTGCTCGTGTTCATCACGTGGTTTCGAGTTCATATACCAATTATCTCTTAACTTTACCAGAGGTAGGGAAATATATTTTTCTAAAATAAGGTCAAATGATCTTCGTACTTCTACTGGTACCGACCTAATATAATTCTCAACCTGTTTTATTCCATCCTCGGTAATTTCAAAGACCCAGCCATTTTCAAATGATACCTTTATATAGCCCTGTTCTCCAAGAGCTATAGCATCCTGTTTTATGCATGAACAGCAAGGCCCGTAATAGTCGTCAACAAAGATATAATCAATTGGCGCTTTGCCATCCACTTTTGCAAGGTACAGATACTTCTGAAGCTCAAAACTGTTACAAATACGTTTTAGACGATACAACGCATACAAAATAGACCAGAATTTTGGTAATCCTTCCTCCTCCACTTTTCACCTCGCCCGCCTAATTGATCTCATGGCTACATCCTGCTTTAAAGTAGTAGTATATATATAGGTTATTTGTATTTGTTTAGCTACAGAATTTTCCCATCGATAATAATGCAGTAGCGGGTAATGGAAATAGCATATTTACTCAATATTATCCTCAGGAGACAAACATATTTAAATAGGCATGGTCACATTACTTTTTTGATGATGGGGGCCTAAATAGCGGGATGCCTGTAACAGCAAGCGATTATCAAAGTTTGAAGCTCCAGATAAAGGGGCTAGAGGAAATAGTAGCAGAGTTGAAAAGCGATAACGAAGCGAAAGCAAAAATAATTGCTGAGCAGGCAAAACTAATTGAAGAGCTAAAAGCTAAACTCGCCAAATATGAAAATCCGCATACTCCTTCTTCCGCGCAAAGATATAAGAAGAACTCAGAATCCAAGAACTCATCAAAGAAGCGTGGTGCTCCAAATGGGCATAGGGTGGCAACCAGACCAACACCTGAGCCTGACAGGGTGGTGGAAGTTACTACCGATCAATGTGAGCTTTGCGGCAGTGGCAATTTAGAGGAGTGTGGCGTTGAAAAGCAGGTTATCGAAGAACTCCCTCCACCGCCCAAGATCGAGGTCATTCAGTTCAATCGTCACAAATATAAGTGCCAGGACTGTGGACATGTGTTTATCGCAAAGGACGAGGAATGCCCTCAAAAGGGTAGATTCGGCGTAGATCTACTTGTATATCTGATAATGTTGAAATTTAGCCTTCGGGGCGTTCTTCGTAGAATCAATGATTTCGCTTTACATCTCAATTCCTTCAACATCACTCCTAAGGGCATTCAGGATGCAATTCTCCGTGTAGGAGACGCTTGCAAGACTACTTATTCCGCAAATATCGATAAAGTCAGAGCTGCGACGTGGAATTATATGGACGAGACGGGGATACGAGTTCTCGGTAAAAACTATTGGCTCTGGACTTTCAGGACGCCAGAGGATGAGGTGGTGGTAGTGATCAGACCCTCGAGGGGCCAGAACGTTTTGCGTGAAATTTTTGGTGGGGATATTAGCGGTGCAGGCGTTGTCGATGGCTGGCGAGCCTATAATATCATTCCGATTTTGCAGCGCTGCTGGGCACACCAGATAAGAGACGTAGATGCGTTCATTGAACAACCTGGCGGTAAGGAGCTGTCAGAAGCCATTCATGAAAAATTCAAGGTATTGAAGGGGTTCCTCGGCAAAGACCCGCCGACATCCATGGAAGAACGGAAACAGCAGAAAGAAGTGAGGGATAGTGAAATGGCAGAGTTAGCGGAGCATTTCAGCAAGTTCACGGAACTGAAGAAGCCGGTAACTTATATCAGAAACGGTCTGGGAAATTGGTACACATGCCTACTTTATCCCGGTATGGAGCCAACGAACAATCTCAGCGAGCAGGTTATCAGGGAGCATGTGCTCATGCGGAAGATCATAGGCACCTTTAGATCTGAGGATGGCGCTGAATATTACCAGTACATCGCTTCGGTCTTCGCCACATGGCGGTTACAGGCAAAAGATGTCTACGCGGAACTCAAAAAATTGCTCGTCAATGAGCTTTGTTTGAGGTGAGCTATACAAATACG